>JAKAEO010000163.1 GCA_021818285.1 Myxococcales bacterium | reverse complement strand
ACTCCCCCCTCACCCCCAATCGCTTCCGCGGTGCGCGCGAGCCCTCTCCCCCGCCGGAGCGGGGGCGAGGGCCAGCGAGGAGCACGAGTCCCCCTGCCCGGAGAGGGGGCGAGGGCCGACGCGGTGCGCAAGTCCCACTTCCGGCGGAGGAGCCCCGGCCTACGCCCGCTCCAGGATCTGCAGCGCCACCAGCGACCAGAGGAAGGCCAGCACCTCGGCCTCGGGCCGCCCGGCGAGCTGGAGCAGCTCGGCGACGGTGCGCTGCCCGTTGACCTGGGGCATGAGCTGCGCCTCCCAGATCTCCAGCACCACCTCGTGGAGGCCGTAGGCCGGCTGCTGGGTGGGGAGCAGCCGGGTCCCGGGCGGGAGCAGCCGCTGGAGCCGGTCCGGCTTGTAGAGCTTCTTCACCCCGCGGACGATGAGGTTCGCCGGGTGGACCTCGATGTGGGTCGCGTCCCGCGGCGGCGTGCCGCCGGCCCGCAGGTGGTAGCGCCCCTCCTCCCAGCCGAAGAGGGAGTAGATGATCGCCTTCACCTGCTGCGCCAGGTAGTAGATCTTCTCCTGCTCCTGCAGGTAGCCCAGCTCCTCGAAGGCGTCGCCCACCAGCCGGCCGGGCCGGTCCAGCGCCGAGGCCGCCTCCAGCTGCGCCGCGGTGATCTTGCCGACGCGCTGCAGGAAGGGGCCGAAGCGGTCCGACACCAGGTTCGAGGCGGCGTAGACCGGCCGCCCCTCCTTGAACCACACCACCTTGCGGACCTTGCCCTTCTGCAGCACCAGCTCCCCGCTCTGCTGCGAGAGCCAGAAGGCGGTGATGAGGTCGGGGAAGTTGTCGTGCAGCTCCCCCTCCGGCGCGTTCGCCGCCGGGGCGGCCGCCGCCCGGGCGGCGGGGGGCGGCTCGGCGAGGGCCGGGCGGGGCGGGGCCGCCCGGACGGTGGGCTCGACCGGCGCCGCCGAGAGCCTGTGGCCCTTGATGATGGCCTGGACCTGGCCGTCCTCGACGACCTCGACCCGGCCGGTCAGCTCCATGGCGTCGACCCGCTCCTCGGGCTCGACGGCGACGTCCAGCTCGAAGTCCACCGGCTCGGGATCGGTCCTGGGCCGGGGCGGGGCCGCGGCCGGCGCGGCGGGCAGCAGGCCGCGGAGGATCTCCACCAGCTTCTTGGCGTCGAAGGGCTTCTCGAAGTAGCCGGCGGCGCCGTGCAGGGCCCTGGCGTCCTCGGCCGCCTTCTTCCCCTTGAAGATGCCGGTGATGAAGACGTACGGGATGCCGGCCTTGCGCAGCGCCGCTCCCACGTCGTAGCCCATCATGTCGGGCAAGAGCACGTCCACCACCGCGGCGTCGGGCTTCTCGACGGCCAGCTTGTCGAGCGCCGCGCGGCCGCGCAGCGCCAGGATGGGCACCATCCCCTCGGCCTCGAGCATCCGGGCGAGGAGGGCCACCAGCACCTGGTTGTCGTCTACCAGCAGAACCCGGGGCGGACTCACGGTCCCGTGCACATTAGCGGGGGTTCTCCCGTCGATCAAACGCCCCGGCCGCGCCCCGGTCCCGCGTTGACAAGGCGGCGACCGGCCGTGCGAAGATGGCGCGGTTTTCCCAGCCCTTCGGGGAGGTTCCGATGCGGATCGCGCGCGCGCTGCCCCTGGCCGTCCTCGCCCTCGCCGGCTGCCCGAAGCAGGAGGCGCCGGCGGGCCCGCAGCCCATCCTCTTCGGCCACGTCGGCTCCATGACCGGCAACGAGGCCACCTTCGGCGACTCGACCGACAAGGGCATCCGCCTGGCGGTGGACGAGCAGAACAAGCGGGGCGGCGTGAAGGGGCGGCCGCTGGCGGTGAAGACCCTCGACGACCAGGGCAAGCCCGAGGAGGCGGCGGTCGCCGCCACCCGGCTGCTCACCGAGGACAAGGCGACGGTGCTGCTCGGCGAGGTGGCCTCCAGCCGCTCGCTGGCGATGGCCCCCATCGCCGACCTGGACAAGGTGCCGATGGTGAGCCCCTCCTCCACCAACCCCCGGGTGACCAAGGACGGCGCCGTCACCCGCCCCTACGTCTTCCGCGTCTGCTTCATCGACCCCTTCCAGGGGACGGTGATGGCCAAGTACGCCCGCGACACCATGAAGGTCTCGAAGGTGGCGATCCTCCGCGACGTGGGCAACGACTACTCGGTGGGGCTCGCCGACTACTTCGCCGCCAAGTTCAAGGAGCTGGGCGGCACCATCGTCGCCGACCAGAGCTACAAGGCCGGCGACCAGGACTTCAAGGCGCAGCTCACCGCCATCAAGGGCAAGCACCCGGAGGCCATCTACGTCCCCGGCTACTACACCGAGGTGGCGCTCATCGCCCGGCAGACCCGCGAGCTGGGCATGCAGCAGCCGCTCATGGGCGGCGACGGCTGGGACTCCTCCAAGCTCTACGAGATCGCCAAGGGGGCGCTCGACGGCTCGGCCTTCTCCAACCACTACAGCCACGAGAACCCGTCGCCGGTGATCCAGGACTTCGTGAAGGCCTACCAGGCGCGCTACGGCTCGGTGCCCGACGGGCTGGCGGCGGCCGGCTACGACGCCGCCCGCATCGCCATCGACGCCATCCAGCGGGCCCCGGAGGTCTCGGGCCCCGCCATCCGCGACGCGCTCGCCGCCACCAAGGGCTTCCAGGGGGTCACCGGCGTCATCACCATCGACGCCGACCACAACGCGGTGAAGCCGGCGGTGGTGCTGAAGATCCAGGACAACGCCGCCCACTACGCCACCACCATCAACCCGTGACCCGGCCGCCGCTCCCGGCGCCGGGCCGGCGGGAAGGGCGCGCCGCGCCGGCGGGCCGGCGGCGCCGTGAAGGCCGCGCGTGACCGAGTTCCTCCAGCACCTGGTGAACGGCCTCTCGGTCGGGACCATCTACGCCCTCATCGCCCTGGGCTACACGATGGTCTACGGGGTGCTGAAGCTCATCAACTTCGCCCACGGCGACGTCTACATGGTGGGCGCCTTCTCCGGTTACTACATCGCCCACGCCCTGGGCGCCGGCGACCGGCCCACCCTCCCCAAGGCGCTGGCGGTCTTCGTCGGGTCGATGGTGGTCTGCGGCGCGCTGGGCGCGGCCATCGAGCGCTTCGCCTACCGCCCGCTGCGCGCCCGGCCGCGGCTCACCGCGCTCATCACCGCCATCGGCGTCTCCTTCCTGCTGGAGTACGGCTTCCAGCTCCCCTCCTTCGGGCTCACCACCCAGCCCTTCCCGCCCGGCCCGACGCCGCGCTTCTTCCCCCAGCCCTTCGCGCGGGTGAGCTGGTCGCTCGGCGGCGTCGAGCTGTCGAACTACGACGTGGTCTCCTTCGCGGTGGCCTTCGGCTTCATGCTGCTCCTGCAGCTCGTCGTCTACCGGACGCGCTTCGGCCGGGCGATGCGCGCCGTCTCCTTCGACGCCCAGGTGGCCGGCCTCATGGGCATCAACGTGAACCGGGTCATCGCCGGCACCTTCGTGCTCGGCAGCGTGCTGGCGTCGGTGGCGGCGCTGCTGGTGGCCGGCTCGCGCCCCACCATCAACCCGCTCATGGGGCTCATGCCCGGGCTCAAGGCCTTCGTGGCCGCGGTCTTCGGGGGCATCGGCAACGTCCCCGGCGCCATGGTGGGCGGGCTGGTGCTGGGGCTGGCCGAGGAGTACGTGGCCGGCTACCTGCTCTCCTCCTACCGCGACGCCATCGCCTTCGCGATCCTCATCGTGGTGCTGCTGGTCCGGCCCGAGGGGCTCTTCGGGCGGGTCCGCGCGGAGAAGGTGTAGCGTGCGCGCCCCGGGCCTGGCGCTGCGGTCGCTGCTCCCCTTCCTGCTCGGGCTGCCGGCGCTGCTGGCGCTGCAGGGGAGCCTCTCCGACTTCTGGGCCAGCGTCCTCATCACCGCCGGCGTGAACGTCATCCTGGCGGTGTCGCTCAACGTGGTGAACGGCTTCACCGGCCAGTTCTCCATCGGCCACGCCGGCTTCATGGCGGTGGGGGCCTACACCGCCGCCAAGATCACCCTGGCGGCCGCCGGCTGGGCGCCGGCCGGCCTGCCGCCGCGGCTCGCCGACGGCGCGGTGTTCCTGCTGGCGCTGCTCGCCGGGATGGTCACCGCGGCGCTGGCCGGGCTGCTCGTCGGCATGCCCTCGCTGCGGCTGCGCGGCGACTACCTCGCCATCGTCACCCTGGGCTTCAACGAGATCATCCGGGTGATCATCGAGAACACCGCCTTCCTGGGCCGGGCCACCGGCCTCTCCGGCCTGCCGCGCCGGACCACCTTCGCCTGGGCCTGGATGGGCGTCATCGCCACGGTGGTGATGGCGCGGCGGCTGCTCGGCTCCACCCACGGGCGGGCGCTGCTCGCCATCCGCGAGGACGAGGTGGCGGCCGAGGCCATGGGCGTCGACACCACCGGCTACAAGGTGAAGGCCTTCGTCGTCTCCTCGGCCTTCGCCGGGCTGGCCGGCGGGCTGCTGGTGCACCTCATCCAGCTCTGCACCCCCCGCACCTTCACCTTCGTGAAGTCCATCGAGGTGGTGGTGATGGTGGTGCTCGGCGGGCTGGGGTCGGTGACCGGCTCGGCGGTGGCGGCCTTCGGGCTCACCCTGGCGCTGGAGGGGCTGCGCGAGGTGCAGGAGTACCGGATGGTGGCCTACTCGCTGCTGCTCATCGTCCTCATGCTGACGCGCCCCACCGGCCTCTTCGGCACCCGCGAGGCCTGGGACTGGCTGCCGCGGCTGCCCTGGCGGCGGCGGCCGGAGGAGGGGGCTTGAGCGCGGCCGGCGTCGCGGCACCCGCCGCGGGCGGGGAGGGCGGGGCCGCGCCGGTGCTCGAGGCCCGCGGCGTCACCATGCGCTTCGGCGGGCTGCAGGCGCTCGCCGCCTTCGACCTGCGGCTCGAGCCGCGCGAGCTGGTCGGGCTCATCGGGCCGAACGGCGCCGGGAAGACCACCGCCTTCAACGCCATCACCGGCGTCTACGCCCCCACCGGCGGCGAGGTGCGGGTGGGCGGCGCCCGGGTGAACGGGGAGCGGCCGCACCAGATCTGCGCCCGGGGCGTGGCCCGGACCTTCCAGAACATCCGGCTCTTCAAGGAGCTCTCCGCCCTCGACAACGTCCGCGTCGCCTGCCACCTCGGGGCGCGCGCCGGCTGGGCGGCGGCGCTGGCGCTCACCGGCGGCTTCCTGCGCGACGAGGCGCGGCTCACGCGGCGCGCCGGGGAGTTCCTGGCGGTGATGGGGCTGGCGCACCGGCGCGACGAGCCGGCCAAGGGGCTGCCCTACGGCGAGCAGCGGCGGCTGGAGATCGCCCGGGCGCTCGCCACCGGGCCCAAGGTGCTGTGCCTCGACGAGCCGGCCGCCGGCATGAACGCCTCGGAGAAGGTGGCGCTCATGGAGCTCATCCGGAAGATCCGGGACGACTTCGGCCTCGCCATCCTGGTCATCGAGCACGACATGCGGCTGGTGATGGGGGTCTCGGAGCGGCTGGTGGTGCTGGACCACGGCGTCACCATCGCCCGGGGCACGCCGGAGGCGGTGCGGCGCGACCCCAAGGTCATCGAGGCCTACCTGGGGGACTCCTACCTGGAGGAGCGGCACATCGCGGTTCCGGACGACCGGCCGGGGCGGAAGTCGTGAGCGACCCGGTCCTCCAAGTCCGCGATCTTCGAGTGCATTACGGCGCCGTCGAGGCGCTGCGCGGCGTCTCCCTGGAGGTGCCGGACGGCCAGGTGGTGGCGCTCATCGGCGCGAACGGCGCCGGCAAGACCACCACGCTCCGGGCGATATCGCGGATGCTGCGCCCCAGCGGGGGCTCGGTGCGCTTCCGCGGCGAGGGCCTGGGGCGGCTCGCCTCCCACGAGGTGGTGGCCCGGGGACTGGCCCACGCGCCGGAGGGGCGCGGGATCTTCCTCAACCTGACGGTGCGCGAGAACCTGGAGCTGGGCGCCTACCTGCGCCGCGACCGGGACGGGATCGCCGCCGACCTGGCCCGGAGCTTCGACCTCTTCCCCATCCTCCGCGACCGCCAGGGGCAGGTGGGCGGCACCCTCTCCGGCGGCGAGCAGCAGATGCTGTCGGTGGCCCGCGCCCTGATGAGCCGGCCGCGCCTGCTGCTGCTGGACGAGCCGTCGCTGGGGCTGGCGCCGCAGGTGGTGGAGCGCATCTTCCAGGTGCTGGCCGAGGTGGCGCGCGGCGGCGTCTCCCTGCTGCTCGTCGAGCAGAACGCCCACAAGGCGCTGCAGATCGCCCACCGCGCCTACGTGCTGGAGACCGGCCAGGTGGTGATGCAGGGCACCGGCCGGGAGCTGCTGGCCTCGCCCGAGGTCCGCAAGGCCTACCTCGGCGAGTAGGGCGGGGCCCGCCTCCGGCCGCGACGACCGCGCGTCCGGCGGCCCCCTCAGGCCGGCCGCGCCGCCGTCCGCCGGCGCCGTCCCGGGGCCGCGGCCAGGTTGGCGCCCGCCACCGCCGCCGCCACCGCGGCGCACAGGAGCCAGAGCCCCCGCGAGCCCATCCGCTCCAGGGCCAGCGAGCCCAGGATCGGCGAGGCCAGCATGGCCGCGCCGAAGGACAGCGAGTACGCGCCCTGGTACCTGCCGCGCAGCTCCGGCGGCGAGAGGTTCGCCACCAGCGCGGCCGCGGTGGGGAAGGTGAGGATCTCCCCCAGCGTCCACACCGCCGTGGCCGCCGCGAAGCCCCAGCCGCCGGCGCAGAACGGATAGGAGCCGAAGCCCGCGCCCAGGAGGAGCGCGCCGGCCGCCAGGATCCGGGACGGGTCGCGCGCCGCGAAGAGGCGGGAGGCGGCGGGCTGGAGCAGCGCGATGAGGAGGCCGTTCACCGCCATGATCCGGCCGTAGGCGGCGGTCGAGACGCCCCGGGACACCAGGTCGATGGGCACCGCCACCATGAACTGGAAGATGACGACGACGGCGCAGATCTGGAGGGCCAGGAAGCCGAGGAAGACGCCGTCCCGGAGGACCACCCGGTAGCCGGCCCCCTCGAGGCCGGCGCGGCCGCCCGCGGCCGGGCGGGTCTCGGGCACGCGGCGCCAGACCAGCGCCGCGAAGAGCAGGGTGGTGGCGGCGTCGGCGAGGAAGAGCGGCCCGAAGCCCAGGAAGACCAGGCTCCCGCCCAGCAGGAGCGAGACGCCGAAGCCGAGGTTGTTGGCCCAGTAGAGGTGGCCGTAGGCCCGCGCCACCTGGGCCGGCGGGACGACGTCGGCGACGGCCGCGGCCGCCGCCGGCCGGTAGGCGTGCGAGACGAAGCCGAGGACCGCCAGCCCGGGGGCGATCGCCGCCGTGGGCAGGGCCGGGAGCAGCGCGGCCGCGGTGCCCGAGGCGAGGAGG
>JAKAEO010000162.1 GCA_021818285.1 Myxococcales bacterium | reverse complement strand
GGCGCCTCCGCGGCGGCGATCGGCTCGGGCGCGACGGGCTCGCCTGGCGCCTCCTCGCCGGGAGCCGGCTCGGCCGGCGCCGCGGCCTCGGCGGCCGGCGCCGGCCGCGGCTGCTCCGCGTCGGCGCGGGCCCGGGCCTCCTGCTCCTCCACCTCCTGCTCGGACGGCACCTCGTGCGCGTGCGCGGTGTGCTCGCCCTCGGTGAGCTCGAACTCCTCGGAGAAGTCCGGGTCGCCGTAGACGTCGCCGACGTACAGGAAGGCGGCCTTCTCGAGGCCGATGTCCACGAAGGCCGCCTGCATGCCCGGGAGCACCCGGACCACGCGGCCCTTGTAGATGTTGCCGACGATCCCCTTCTCGCGCTTCCGCTCGAGGTAGTACTCGTGGATGCTGCCGTTCTCGACCAGGGCGACGCGCGTCTCCGCGCCCGCCGCGTTGATCACCAGGATGCTGTTTCCCGCCATGTCGGACCTCGCTTGCCCGACAGGCTTGCGCCGCGCGTACCGGGAGCGAGGTCCACGAGGGACCGGGATCGGACCCATCCCGGCGGGGCCGGGCTGGTCCAATCGGCTGGTGAGCGTGTGGTGCTCAGCATCGCATCCCTGTGCGCCCGGCTGCCGCTTCGTGAGCGGCGCCTTCGGGCGTTCGAATCGTCAGGCGTCGAGGTAGCGGGGCGCGCGTGGGGGACCGGACGGTGGCCGGGCCGCGGGCGACCTCGCGAAGCTGACGCCTTCCTTCAAGAGCCTCACTCCTCGCGGCGGAGCGCCGTCACCGAAGATGGCCGCCAGCACCTCGGCTGGCTTGGCGCTCCCCGACGGATCCGCCTTCAAGCTGAACGTGACCCGTCCGTCTGGCTCCACGGCCAGATGGGTCACGATTTGCTTCAGGTTTATCTCCCTTCCCTTCGCCGGTGCAATCTTCTCGCTCCGGCGTCCCCCCCGGGCCTTCGGCTGCGCGGGCCGCCGCACCACCGCCGCCTCCGCGTCGGCGAAGGCGCGCGCCCGCTCCGACAGCCGCTCCACGGTCCATTCCTGAGGAAATTCGGCTAGATAGTGCGCAGCCCGCAGCGACTCGCTGATGGAGGGGGCACGCGGGTCGATGGCCTGGGCGTCGAGGATCGGCATGCCCTCCGGCAGCTGGGCGCCGAGCCGGGCGGCCACCGCCGCCGCGTCGTGCAGGCCCACCAGCTCCAGGTCCATGTGCTCGCAGCGGCTCTCCACCCCCACCGGCAGCGCCGGCCCGAAGGAGACGCGCGGCTTGGGGTGGTAGCCCTGCGAGTAGGCCATGGGCAGCCGGGCGCGGCGCAGCGCCCGCAGCACCGCGGTCATGGTCTCGAGGTGCGAGAGCGCCACCAGCCGCCCCAGCTTGCCGAAGCGGAGGCGCACGTGGGTGCGCTCCGCCGGCTCGGGCGGGCGCGGCGGCGGCGGCGGGGCCGGGACGTAGTCCTCCGCCAGGTGCACCCGGTTCTTCATCACCTTGTGGTCGCAGGCGCCGCAGGCGGTGCAGGGGGCGTCGACGCAATCGGGGACCTCCGCGCCGGTGCGCGCCGCCTCGGCCTGCGCGCGCAGCCACTCCTTCTCGACGCCGCAGTCGATCCGGTCCCAGGGGAGCGTCTCGTCGAAGTCCCGCCGCCGGTGGGCGAAGAAGTCGAGCCCGACGCCGTGCTCCCGCTCGCAGGCGGCGAAGGCGTCGAGCCAGCGTCGCTCGTCGAACCACTCGGTCCAGCCGTCCAGCCGCTGGCCGGCGCGCCAGGCGGCCAGCACCGCGGCGCCGGCCCGCCGGTCGCCCAGGGCCAGGGCCCCCTCGACGGAGGAGGCGCGCGAGTCATGGGGCTTGAAGTGGATGGCGCCGGCCTTCGGGCCCAGCGCCGCGGCGACCAGCTGCTGGCGCCGGCGGGTCTCCTGGGGACCGATCATCGGCTCCCACTGGAACGGCGTGAAGGGCTTGGGGACGAAGGTGGAGGCGCCCAGGTTGATCTGGGCCGAGCCCTGGCCCGGGGGCAGGGCCCGCCGCGCCGCCGCCAGGCAGCGCCGCGCCAGGTGGGCGATGGCCTCGACGTCCTCGTCGCGCTCCTCGGGGAGCCCGATCATGAAGTAGAGCTTGAGCAGCGACCAGCCGTTCTTGAAGATCGACTCCACCGCGTCCAGCAGGTCCTCCTCGCGGTTGCCCTTGTTGATGACGGCGCGCATGCGCTCGGTGGCCGCCTCGGGCGCCAGGGTGAAGCCGGTCTTGCGGATCCGGGCGATGCGCCTCGCCAGGCCGTCGCTCATGGTCTCGGTGCGCAGCGAGGGGAGCGACATGGCGATCCGCTCCCCCCCCCAGCGCGCCAGGAAGTCGTCGAGGAGCGGGTTCAGGCAGTCGTAGTCGCCGGAGGAGAGCGAGAGCAGCCCCACCTCCTCGTAGCCGGAGGCCTGCAGCCCCACCTCGGCCACCCGCAGCACCTCGCGCGGGCTGCGCTGGCGGGTGGGCCGGGTGACCATCCCCACCTGGCAGAAGCGGCAGCCGCGGGTGCAGCCGCGCTGCAGCTCGACCGGCAGCCGGTCGTGGACCGTCTGCATGAAGGGCACCACCGGCCGCTCGTAGGCGCCGGTGGAGAGCCGGTCCAGGTCGGGCACCACCCGGCGCACCACCCGCTCGTACCCGGGGAGCAGCGGCTCCATCGCCGCCAGCCGGCGGGTGGCGGGGTCGTAGCGCGGGCGGAACAGCGACGGCACGTAGACCCCGGGGATGCGGGCCAGCGCCGGGTAGAGCCCGGCGCGCTCGCCGCCCCCCTCGCGCCAGCGGGCCACCGCCTCGGCGATCTCCAGGGCCACCTCCTCGCCGTCGCCCACGGCGAAGCAGTCGAAGAAGTCGGCCACCGGCTCGGGGTTGAAGGCGCAGGGGCCGCCGCCCACCACCACCGGGTGCCGGCGGTCGCGCTCGCGGGCCAGCACCGGCACCCCGGCGAGGTCGACGAGCGCCAGGGCGCTGGTGTACGAGAGCTCGAACTGCAGGGTGATGCCGAGGACGTCGAAGGAGCCGACCGGCGCCCGCGACTCCAGCGTGAAGAGCGGCTGCCCGTGCGCCCGCAGGGAGGCCTCGAGGTCGGGCCAGGGCAGGAAGACCCGCTCGCAGGCGATGCCCGGGACCTCGTTCAGCGCGTGGTACAGCAGCCGGAACCCGAGGTTGGACATGCCGACCTCGTAGGTGTCCGGGAAGGCGAGCGCGAACTTCAGCCGCGCCGCGCCCAGGTCCTTCTTCACCGCGCCGAACTCGCCGCCGACGTAGCGGGAGGGCTTCTGCGCGGAGAGGATCAGCTCGTCGAGGAGTGGGGAGGTCTGCATCGTTCGCCGGGCGGCGGATTGGAACCGCCTGTTGCCCGCCGCGAGGGTGGACGGCACGGCCTGCTTCGGCCAGGGGGCGGAGTCCTAGCACGCCCGATCCGGGCGATTCAAGCGGCCGCCCTCAGCGGACGACGGCGAAGCCCGCCAGGGGCCCGGCCGGCTCCTCCCAGCGCACCGCCACGTCGCTGACCCGCGCCGCCGGGGGGCCCCGCCAGCACCAGGCCACCAGCGATTCCACCCGCTCGCGCGGCCCCTCGGCCAGCGCCTCGACGCGGCCGTCGGGGAGGTTCCTCACCCAGCCGGCCAGGCCCAGCCGCTCCGCCTCCAGGACCGTGGACTGCCGGTAGGCCACCCCCTGCACGATGCCCGTCACCACGATCCGCGCGCGCCGGCGCTCCGCCATCACCGCTCCTCCAGCATCGCCAGGAACTCCGCCTCCCCCACCACCGCCACCCCCAGCTCCCGCGCCTTCTCCAGCTTGGAGCCGGCCTCCTCGCCGGCCACCACCAGGTCGGTCTTGCGCGACACCGAGCCGGTGACCCGGCCGCCGCGCCGCTCGACCTCCGCCCTGGCCTCGTCCCGGGAGAGCTTCGCGAGCGTCCCGGTGAGCACCACCGACTTGCCCGCGAAGGCGCCGCCGCGCGGCGCCGCCTCGGGCGCGGCCACCACCCCGGCCGCCAGCAGCCGCTCCACCACCGCGCGGTTCCGCGGCTCGCCGGTCCAGGCCCGGATCTCGCGGGCCACCTCCGGCCCCACGTCGCGCACCGCCTGCAGCTCCTCCTCGCCCGCGTCGAGGAGGCGGCCCAGCTCCGCGAAGTGGCGCGCCAGCTGCGCGGCGGTGGCCTCGCCCACCTGCGGGATGCCCAGGCCGAAGAGCAGCCGGCGCAGGGTGGTGTGCTTGGAGCGCTCCAGGGCGTCGACCAGGTTCTGGGCCGCCTTCTCGGGCAGCTCTCGCCTCTTGTCGCCCACCTCCGCCTTCCGTGGCCGGGCGAAGATCCGCCTCCACTCCTCGAGCGGCACCGCGTAGAGGTCGGCGAAGTCCTTCACCAGCCCCTTCTCCACCAGCTGTCCGGCCGCCACCTCGCCCAGCCCCTCGACGTCCATGGCGCGCCGCTGCGCGAAGTGGAGCAGCCGCGCCACCAGCTGGGCCGGGCAGGCGGCGCCGGTGCACCGCCAGACCTTCTCCCCCTCCTCGCGCACCACCCGCGCCCCGCACACCGGGCAGGCCCGCGGGAACTCGAAGACGCGCTCGGCGCCGGTGCGCCTCTCGGGGAGGGACATGACGATTTCGGGGATGACCTCACCGGCGCGGCGCATGATCACCCAATCTCCGACGCGCACGTCCTTGCGACGCAGCTCGTCCTCATTGTGAAGCGTGGCGCTGGTGACAACCGCGCCCGACAGCTTCACTTCTCGGACTTTGGCCACGGGCGTCAGGATTCCGGTGCGCCCGACCTGGGGAACGATGTCGATGACGACCGTCTCGTCCTCATGTGGCGGATACTTGAAGGCCACGGCCCAGCGTGGCGTCTTCGAAGCGGCACCGAGGCGGTGGCGCAGGTCCAGATCATCGACCTTCACTACGATCCCATCCGTCTCGTAAGGGAGCTGGAATCGCCGCGTTGCCATCTGGTCGCGCCATTTCCGTACTTCGGCCAGACCAGCACAGCGAGTGTTTTCGGCGTTCACTTCGAAGCCCCATCCCCTGATGGATTGGAGCTTCTCCCAGTGCGTGGCCCAGGGCTCGATCCCGGGAGCTACAGCGTCGTAGGCAATGAATGAGAGCGGGCGATTCCGTGTCTCTTGCGGGTCCTTCTGGCGCAGGGAACCGGCCGCGGCGTTTCGGGGGTTGGCGGGAACCTTCAACGGTGCCTTGCCCTCGGCGGTCCGCACCTCGTTGATTCGCTGGATGCGGCGGACCATCGCCTCGAAGTGCGCCTTCTGGAGTAGCACCTCTCCGCGAATCTCCAGGCGCGGCAGATCATTCGGGCTCGCGCCAACGAGGCGCTGCGGCACACCGCGATTCGCTCCCAGCCATTGGAGGGCACGGAGGTTGGCGGTCACGTCCTCGCCGTTCACGCCGTCGCCCCGGGTGGAGCCCTGGACGAAGGCGCCGCGCTCGTAGACCAGCTCCACCGCCAGCCCGTCCAGCTTGGGCTCGCCCACGTAGCCCACCGCCTCGTCTTCCGGGAGGGCGAGCAGGCGGTGCACCCGGGCGTCGAACTCCGCCAGCTCGTCGTCCGACATCGCGTTGGCGATGGAGAGCATGGGCTCCCGGTGGACCACCCGGGCGAAGTCGGCGGAGGGCTCGCCCGAGACCCGCGCGGTGGGCGAGTCGGGCGAGGCCAGCTCGGGGTGCTCGGCCTCGAGCGCCCCGAGCTCCCGCATCAGCCGGTCGTACTCGGCGTCGGAGAGGAGCGGCTGATCGAGGACGTAGTAGGCGTGGTCGGCGGCGCGGATGCGCTCGCGGAGCCCCTCCACCCGCTCTCGGGCCGTGCCGCCGGACATGGACACCGACGATGGCGCCGCGCGGGCCGCGGGGCAACCGGGAAATGGCGCGGCTAGAAGGTCCCCGCGTCCTCCTGGCCGGCGGGCGGGGTCTCGGAGACGAGGATGTAGGCGCCCTCGATCCGCTGGTAGTGCCAGCTCTTGCTGCTCAGCAGCCCGTCGCCGTCCAGGTCGCCCACCGCCAGGATGTCGAGCGTCGGCGGCGCCGCGGTCTCGTCGGTCACCACCCAGTAGCTGTAGTAGACCGTGCCCTCGATCGTCATCCGCTGGGCCAGCGTGCTCCAGTCGGGCAGGGTCCAGACCAGCGCGCGCTTGGAGGTCCCGGGCAGGCCGGGCGGGTTCTGGACGCCCGTCATGTTGACCGAGCCCTGCGTCGCGAACTGGTCCTCCACCGCCTTGGCGATGGAGCGCGCCACCACCGGGCGCTCGGCGGCCCGGGCCCGGTAGGTGGCGTTCTGGAGCAGGGGGATGGCGATGGAGGCCAGGATCCCGATGATCGCCACCACGATCATGATCTCGATCAGCGTGAAGCCGCGGGCTGCGCCTCGTCGGGTCATGGCTTCGCTCCTTGCGGCGGCTCCGCCGCGGGCGGCGCCGGGGCGCGAGGCCGCTGGCGCTCGATGACGACCGTCCCCGGGGACAGCTGGCGCACGGTGTTGCCCCGGAGCTCCTCCTGGGCCCGCAGCGTCTCCAGCTCGGCGGCGTCGAAGGCGCCGTTCGGCTTCACGACCAGCACCGGCTTCCCGGGCGCGGCGCGCGCGGCGACGCTTCCGGCGGGGGCGCCCGGGACGTTGAGCGACGGGGGCACCGGCCGGGTCAGGTAGCGGTGCACGTGGAACGCCGCCCCGGCGAGCAGGGCCAGCACCAGCAGGGCCCACAGCACCTTGCGGCCGCTGCCCTCCTCGGCGATCTCCACCACGAAGTCGGCCTCCGCCGGCCGCGCCGCCTGGCGCGCCGCCGGCCGCGCCGCCGCCGCGGGCGGCGCCACGGTGGGCGCCGCCGCCGGAGCGGCCGGCCCGACCCGCTGGACCGCCTCGGTGAGGTCGATGGCCTCGCTCACCAGCGCGGTGCGCAACGCCTCCAGGCCGGGCAGCGCCTCCGCGGGGCAGCCTTCGGCGGCGCCCTTGAGCCGGGCCAGCGCGGCGTCCAGCTCCCCCAGCAGCGCCTGCACCGCGGCGTCGTCCACCGGGCTCCCCGACGCCGGGACGCTGGCGAGCGCCAGGGCCACGCGCAGCCGCAGCACCGACGCGCTCCGCACCAGCTCGGCGTCCACCGGGACCGCGGCGCCCTGGAGCGCACCCCGCTCCAGCCCGGAGAGGGAGGCGGCCACGGCGTCGGCCGCCTGGCGCTGCGGGCCGGGCGGCGTGGAGACGCCGCCGAGCGCGGCCTTGAGCAGCCACTCGGCGTCCGGCCCGTCGGGGATGCCGCCGGGCCAGGGCAGGGCGGACGGGGCGGGCGTGGCCGCCGGCGCCGGCGCGGCGGCCGCGGGCGCGGGCTCG
>JAKAEO010000161.1 GCA_021818285.1 Myxococcales bacterium | reverse complement strand
CGGACGTCGCCCCGCCCTCGGGTGCCGGGGCGGCGGCGCGGGCCGTGGCCGCCGTGACCGTCCAGAGGCTGTCGGGCGAGGCCCGCCTGGAGATCGCCGGCGCCGACGGGGTGCGGTACGCCCTCGCGGCCGCGCCGGGCGGCGTCGAGATCCGGGCGGCGGCGCCCCCCGCGCTCGAGCGCGTGGCCCGCGCCGATCTGCACGCCGTCGCCGATGCGCTGCGGCGCCGCGGCGTGACGGTGACCCGCTCGGCGGTCGCGACGGGCCCCGGGCCCCGCGGGGAAACGCCGGAGGGCGCGGGGGGAGGGCCCGCGGCGCCGGCGCCGTCCGCCTTCCGTTGACCTCGCCGCCGCCGGGGCGTTAGATAGGCCTCCCGGCTGTCCGGACGGCACCGTCGCCAAGTGGTAAGGCCCGGGTCTGCAAAATCCGTATTCGGCGGTTCGAATCCGCCCGGTGCCTCCACTTCCCTCCCATCGCCACCTCCCGCTCCGGCCGCGCCGCGGCGGGAACGTGCTTGCACCCCTGGTGCGCCGGCCGTAGCCTCCCTCCGCAGCCTCTCGCTGGACCCTGGAGGTGATGGCCATGTCGCTTCGGGTTGCCCGGATGCTCGCCGCAGCGCTCCCGCTCCTCCTGGCCGCCGGCCCCCGCTCCGCGGCGGGCGAGGAGGACAAGACCGCGGCCGCGGTCCAGGCCGGCGCGGGCTGGCTGGCACTCGTCGACGGCGGGAAGTACGCGGAGAGCTGGTCGGAGGCGTCGGAGATCTTCCGCGGCTCGGTGCCGGAGGCGCGGTGGGTGGAGCTCGCCGGGGCCACGCGCAAGCCGCTCGGCAAGCTGCTCGCGCGGAAGCTCACCTCGAAGACCTATTCGACGTCGCTGCCCGGCGCGCCGGACGGCGAGTACGTGGTCGTCCAGTACGCCTCGTCGTTCACCGACAAGAAGGCCGCGGTCGAGACCGTCTCCCTGATGAAGGAGAAGGACGGGCGCTGGAAGGTGGCGGGCTACTTCGTCCGCTGACGCCGGCCGCGCGTCAGAGCAGCCCCTGCTCCAGGTACCACCGCGCCGACCGCTCCACCGAGTCGCGCAGCGGGGTCGCCGCCACGAAGCCGAGCCGCTCCCGCGCCTTCGCGGGGTCGCAGCACCACCCGGGCGCGAGCACCTGCCGGGCGAGCTTGCGGGAGAGGGGGAGCTTGCGCCCGGTGAGGCGGGTGAGCCCGTCGGCGAGGGCCGCCGCGGCCCGCAGCGCCGCGGGCGGGATCGGGAGCTCCCGCGGCGTCGCGCCGAGCGCCCCGGCGATGACCCGCTGCAGCCCGGTGGTGGTGGTCCGCTCCGCCGAGGCGAGGAAGAAGGGCTCGCCCACCGCCTCGGGCCGGTCGGCGAGCGCCAGGAAGCCCTCGGCGCAGTCCTCCACGTCGATCCAGGAGATGGGCCGCTCCGGCCCGAGGAAGCGCAGCAGCACGCCCCGGTGCACCAGCCGGAAGAAGAGCAGGTTCTCCCGGTCGCCGGGCCCGACGATGCGCGGCGGCCGCGCCACCGTCACCGGCAGCCGGTCGCGGAAGGAGAGGGTGATGCGCTCGGCCTCGGCCTTGGACTCGCCGTACCACTCCACCGGCTGGAACGGGTCCTCCTCGCGGCGCGGCTCGCGGGAGGGGCCGGAGGCGGCGAGCGAGCCGGCCAGGACGAACCGGGCGCTCCCCGCGCCCGCCGCCGCGCAGGCCTCGAGCAGGAGCCGGGTGCCCTCCGCGTTGGTGCGCAGGTAGCCGTCGCGGGTCGCGCCGCGCCGGGCCCCGGCGAGGTGGAAGACCAGGTCACAGCCGGGGACGGCGCGGGCCAGCGCCGCCGGGTCGGTGACGTCGCCGCGGACGACCTCGACGCCGGCGGGCAGGCCGGGCGCCTCGCCGCGGACCAGGGCCCGCACCGGGAGGCCGCGCGCGGCGAGGCGGCGGACCAGGACCCGCCCCAGGAAGCCCGCGGCTCCGGTGACCAGCGCGCGCACGCCGGGAGTGGGCCACGGGGCCGCCCCCGGGTCAATGGCCGCTTGCGGGCGCCCCGCCCGCGGCGCCCGGCGCCGCGGCGGCGGAACCGGGTTGCGCCCGGACCGGCCCCCGAGCACGATCCCCCGATGGCCTCCGCCACCGTCCGCTCCACCTGCCCGCACGACTGTCCCGACGCCTGCGGCCTGCTCCTCGAGGTCGAGGGCGGCCGGGTCCTCTCGGTGCGCGGCGATCCCGACCACTTCTACTCGAAGGGCACGCTCTGCCCGAAGGTGAAGGACTACGACCGCACCGTGCACGCGCCGGGGCGGGTGCTCACGCCCCTGTTCCGCGACGGCCCCAAGGGCTCGGGCCGCTTCCGCCGGGCCTCCTGGGACGAGGCGGTGGCGCGGATCGCCGAGCGCTTCCGCGCCGTCGCCGCCGAGCACGGCGCCGAGGCCATCCTCCCGTACTCCTACGCGGGGAACATGGGGCTGCTGCAGCGCAACGCCGGCCACGCCTTCTTCCACCGGCTGGGGGCCTCCCGCCTGGACCGCACCATCTGCTCCTCGTCGGTGGACGCCGGCTGGAAGATGGTGATGGGCCCGGCGCCCGGCTCCGAGCCCGACGACGTGCTCCGGAGCGACCTGGTGCTGGTCTGGAGCGCCAACCTGATCGCCACCAGCATCCACTTCGCCACCCGCGCCCGGGAGGCGCGCCGCCGCGGGGCCCGGGTGGTGGTGATCGACACCTGGAAGACGCCCACCGCGGCGCTGGCCGACGACCTGGTGCTGGTGCGGCCCGGCTCGGACGGCGCGCTGGCGCTCTCGATGATGCACGTCCTGGAGCGCGACGGGCTGGTGGACCGCGCCTTCGTCGCCGCCAACGTCCAGGGCTGGGAGGAGCTTGCCCGCGAGGTGCTGCCGCGCTGGACGCCGGCCCGCGGCGCCGAGGTGACCGGCCTCGCGGCCGGCCGGATCGAGGAGCTGGCGCGCGCCTACGGGAGGGCCCGCGCCCCCTTCCTCCGGCTGGGCTACGGCGCTTCCCGCTACGGGAACGGCGCCGGGACGGTGCGCCTGATCGCCTGCCTGCCGGCCGCGGTCGGGGCCTGGGCCAGGCCCGGCGGCGGGATGCTGGCCTCGGCCGGCACGGTCCCGGCGGTGGACCTCGCCCCGCTCACCCGGGAGGACCTGCAGCCCGGCAAGACCCGGCTGGTGAACATGAACCAGCTCGGGCACGCGCTCACCGAGCTCCAGGGCCCGCGGGTGCACGCCCTCTACGTCTACGGCTCCAACCCGGCGGCGGTGGCGCCGGACCAGAACGCCGTCCTCCGGGGGCTCGCCCGCGAGGAGCTCTTCACCGCGGTCCACGAGCGCTTCCTCACCGACACCGCCCGCTGGGCCGACGTGGTGCTGCCGGCGCCGACCAGCGTGGAGTGCCACGACCTGTTCCGCTCCTACGGCCAGTTCGGGCTGCAGCGCACCCGCCCGGCCGTCGCGCCGCTGGGCGAGGCGAAGTCCAACTGGGAGACCTTCCGGCTGCTGGCCCGGGCCATGGGCTTCGGCGAGGAGCTCTTCCGGCTCGGCGACGAACAGGTGGTGGACCTCCTGCTCGCGAAGCCCACCGCCTGGACCGAGGGCATCGACCGGGCGGCGCTGGAGGAGGGGAGGGCGGTGCGGATGAAGGTCCCGCGGGGAGGCTGGCCGACCCCCTCCGGGAAGATCCAGGTCCTGAACCCGGCGGCCCGCCCGACGCTCCCCGACTGGCAGCCGACCCACGAGGAGGGCGGCGCACTGCCGCTCCGGCTCCAGACCGCGCCGGCGGTGGACACCCTGAACTCCTCCTTCGGCGAGCGCGAGGAGCTGGTGCGGCGCCAGGGGACGCCGGCCCTCCAGCTGTCGCCGTCGGACGCCGCGGCGCGGGGGCTCGCCGACGGCGAGGAGGTCCTGGCCTGGAACGGCCTCGGCGAGGTGCGCTTCCGGCTCGAGGTCACCGGGCAGGTGCCGGCCGGCGTGGCGGTGGCCGCCGGGGTGCCGTGGCCGTCCGCCTCGCCGGGGGGCCGGAACGTGAACGCCCTCACCTCCCAGCGGCTCACCGACGCAGGGGGAGGGAGCACCTTCTACGACAACCGGATCGACGTGCGCCGCGTCACCGCTTCCCGCTGACAGGGCGCCCCGAATTGGTGTAAGAACCCCCCGTCCTCGCCAAGGAGAAAGTCCGTGATCGACGCCTACTTGAAGCACGTGGAAGAGCGCAAGGCCCTCGGCATCCCCGCCCGGCCGCTGGACCCCCAGCAGACCCGCGAGCTGTGTGCCCTGCTGGAGGCCCCGCCGAAGGGTCAGGAGCAGTTCCTGCTCGGCCTCCTGCGCGACCGCGTCTCCCCCGGCGTCGACCCGGCCGCAAAGGTGAAGGCCGAGTTCCTCGGCGCCGTGGCCGCGGGCGCGAAGAGGTGCCCGGTGCTCACGCCGAAGGAGGCGGTGCACCTGCTCGGCACCATGCTCGGCGGCTACAACGTGCCGCCGCTGGTGAAGGCGCTCCAGGAGCCGGCGCTGGCCGACGAGGCCGCCAGGGCCCTCGCCACCTGCATCACGGTCTACGACGGCTTCGACGACGTCGCCCGCCTCGCCAAGGGCAACGCCGCGGCGAAGAAGGTGCTGGAGAGCTGGGCCGCCGCCGAGTGGTTCACCTCCAAGCCCGGCGTCCCGGAGACGGTGAAGGTCAAGGTCTTCAAGGTGGACGGCGAGATCAACACCGACGACTTCTCGCCCGCCGGCGACGCCTCCACCCGCCCCGACATCCCGCTCCACGCCCTGGCCATGGGCAAGACCCGCTTCCCGGCCGGCCTGAAGGCCATCGCCGACTTCCGCGCGCAGGGCTTCCAGGTGGCCTTCGTGGGCGACGTGGTGGGCACCGGCTCGTCGCGCAAGTCGGCCTGCAACAGCGTCCAGTGGACCATCGGCGACGAGATCCCCTTCGTCCCCAACAAGAAGCGGGGCGGGCTCATCCTGGGCGGCGTCATCGCCCCCATCTTCTTCAACACCGCCGAGGACTCGGGGGCGCTGCCCATCAAGACCGACGTCACCCGGCTGAAGACCGGCGACGTGGTGGTGGTGGACACGGTGAAGGGGGAGGTCCGCTCCGAGAAGGGTGAGGTGCTCTCCACCTTCAAGCTCTCGCCCAACACCCTGGCCGACGAGTTCCGCGCCGGCGGCCGCATCCCGCTGATCATCGGCCGCGCGCTCACCGACAAGGCCCGCAAGGCGCTGGGCCTCCCGGCGACGAAGCTCTTCACGCTCCCGGTGAACCCGCAGCCCAGGCCCGGCCAGGGCTACACCCTGGCGCAGAAGATGGTGGGCAAGGCCGCCGGCCTGCCGGGCGTGCTCCCCGGCACCGCCTGCGAGCCGCGGATGACCACCGTCGGCTCCCAGGACACCACCGGGCCCATGACCGCCGACGAGCTGAAGGAGCTGGCCTGCCTGAAGTTCCTCTCGCCGATGGTGATGCAGTCCTTCTGCCACACCGCCGCCTACCCCAAGGCGGCCGACGTGAAGATGCACGCCACCCTGCCGTCCTTCATCCAGGAGCGGGGCGGCGTGGCCCTGAAGCCGTCGGACGGCGTCATCCACTCGTGGCTCAACCGGCTCCTGCTCCCCGACACCGTCGGCACCGGCGGCGACAGCCACACCCGCTTCCCCATCGGCATCAGCTTCCCGGCCGGCTCGGGCCTGGTGGCCTTCGCCGCGGCGCTGGGCTTCATGCCGCTCGACATGCCGGAGAGCGTGCTGGTGCGCTTCAAGGGCAAGCTGAACCCCGGCATCACCCTGCGCGACGTGGTGAACGCCATCCCCTACCAGGCCATCCGGATGGGGCTGCTCACCGTCCCGAAGAAGAACAAGAAGAACGTCTTCAACGGCCGGATCCTGGAGATGGAGGGGCTCCCCGACCTCACGGTGGAGCAGGCCTTCGAGCTCACCGACGCGGCGGCCGAGCGCAGCGCCGCGGCGGCCGCGGTGGACCTCTCGGTGGAGACGGTGTCCACCTACCTCCGCTCCAACGTCGCCCTGATGAGGAAGATGATCGCCGACGGCTACGGCGACCCGAAGACCATCCAGGGGCGCATCGACGCGGTGGAGCAGTGGCTCGCCAGGCCGGAGCTGCTGCGCGCCGACAAGAACGCCGAGTACGCCGCGGTCATCGAGATCGACCTCGCCGAGATCCGCGAGCCGATCCTGGCCTGCCCCAACGACCCGGACGACGTGAAGCTGCTCTCCGAGGTGGCCGGCACGAAGATCGACGACGTCTTCCTCGGCTCCTGCATGACCAACATCGGCCACTTCCGCGCCGCCGGCGAGATCTGGAAGGGCCAGAAGTACACCGGCCAGGTCCGCACCTGGCTCTGCCCGCCGACCCGCATGGACCAGAAGGAGCTCCGCGAGGAGTCCTACTTCTCGGTCTACAGCGCGGTCGGGGCCCGCATCGAGACGGCCGGCTGCTCGCTGTGCATGGGCAACCAGGCCCGCGTCCCGGACGGCGCCACGGTCTACTCCACCTCGACCCGCAACTTCGACGACCGCATGGGGAACGGGGCCAAGGTGTTCCTGGGCTCGGCGGAGCTGGGCGCGGTGGCCGCGAACCTCGGGAAGCTCCCCACCGCGGCGGAGTACTTCGCCGCCTACCAGGCGAAGATCGAGCCCAGGAAGGCGCAGGTCTACCGGTACCTGCAGTTCGACCAGCTGCCCGAGTACCAGGCGCTGCGCAAGGTGTCGTAGCCCCGGTCCGCCGGCGGGAAGGCCCCCCGGGGAGGGAGCCGCCTTCGGGCGGCTCCCTCCGTCTCGGGGCCGGGATCCGGCGCCCCGGGCCGACGTCTGCTAGACTGGCCCCACAGGAGGCTCCGATGCTCGTCGCCGCCGCCCTCGCCCTCTCCCTCGCCGCCGCGCCGGACGCCGGGCCCTACCCGCCGACGCCCTTCCCCCCGCCGCGCCTCGCGCCGTACTCCGACAAGCTGAAGTGCGACACCGGGACGGTGCTGACCGTGAGCTGGGAGAAGAACCAGATGCAGGCCACCACGCCCGCCGGCGTCGTGACCTACAAGGCCGGGATCGACGTCCAGGTCTTCGACAAGGACGGCCGCCCGATGGGCGCCGTCTCCCGCCTCACGCCCGGCGACAAGGTCCGCATCTACTACCTGGTCGAGGACGGCGCCAAGGTGCTGGAGGTCGACCTGACGCAGTAGGCCCCGGACCGGCCGGGCGGGCTCCCGCCGAGGGGTTCCCGGCACCGGCGCGGCCCCGCCGCCCCCTCCGGGGTAAGATGGGGGCTCATGCCGTCCATCCTCCCGCTGATCGCCGCGCTCGCGGCGGCCCCGCCCGTCAAGGCCGCTCCGCCGCCG
>JAKAEO010000160.1 GCA_021818285.1 Myxococcales bacterium | reverse complement strand
TGGAGCGCCGCCGCGGCGGTGGCGCCAGGCGCCGCCGGGGCGAGGCGGGGCGCCGGCGCAGGCGCAGGCGGGGGAACGAGCTTCGTTCCCGCCGGAGGGGGAGGAAGGGGGATCGCCCGGGTCCCGGGGGGGGGCGGGGGCAGCGGGACGGATCGCACCTGGGCCAGGGCCGCGGGCGCCGCGCACAGGGCGGCGGCGACCAGGGCTCCGGCGAGGGCGCGGTGCGGCTCGCGCTTGTCGGTCGGGTGGGGGCTCAGCGGTTCGCGCACACGGATCTCCCTGCCGAGCTGCCGGTTGGGGACGAGAAGGGTTGGCCGCCGGGCCTGCAATCAGGGTGCCGCGCGGTCTGGTCGCGCACCCGTCACCGAGTGAAAACGCCAGGCGATCCGCGGCCGGCAGGGCTCGCGGGCCGCCACAATCACCCGGCCACCGGCTTTGCCCACACCGTGCCCGGCACCGCGTTCACGGGCGATCCGCCATCTACGGGGGATGACAGGCGTTCCCCGCGCCGCAAGCGTTGCGTGCGGCGAGTCCGGAACGCAAAAACTCCGGGTCTTCAGCCGGTTGAGGTGACGCCGGTTCGAATCCGCATGCGTCATTTCCCCCGGATAAATGGGGCATTTGACGCCGGTGCGCGATTTTCCCCACGCGCTGGCCCCGGCTGTGCTACGGCCCGAGGCATCCACGCATGGGCGGACTGCGGAAATTCTTCACCCGCATGGATCAGAGCCTGCGCATGCGGGTGCTGGTCCCGACGGCGATCCTCTTCTCCGGGACGCTGGTGGCCATGGTCGGCTCCGCGGTCGTCTTCTACGGGCACGACATGGAGCGCGGCCAGCACGAGAAGGCGGAGCTCTTCGCCAACATGCTGGCCTCGAGCATCGCCTCGACCATGCTCCAGGGGAACCCGGCCCAGGCCGGCGAGGCGCTGGCGGCCGTGGCCGGCCACCGCAGCGACATCGACTCGGTGAGCCTCATCAAGCCTGGCGGCGAGGTGGTGGGCTCGACCCGGCGCGCCCTGGTGGGGACGCGCCCCTGGGGCGCGGCGGTGGACCAGTTCCGGGTGCCGACGGTGGTGGACACGCCGGGCGGAGACAGCCAGGTCTACGCGGTCGTCCGGCCCATCGCCAACGGGGAGATGTGCTCCACCTGCCACGGCGATCAGCGGGCCGTGAACGGCTGGCTCGACCTGCGCTTCAGCCGCGCCCCCATCGTCGCCCAGCAGCGCCACCTGGCGCAGACCATGGGGCTCTCGGCCGGCATCGCGCTGCTGGTGCTCCTGGCCATCGCCTACGGCCTGCTCTCCCGCGAGGCGGTGGCGCCCCTGCAGCGGCTGGTCGGCCTGATGCGCCGCGCCGAGGCCGGCGACCTCACGGTGCGCGCCGACGAGGGGCGCGCCGACGAGCTGGGGGTGGCGGCGCGCGGCTTCGACCGGATGCTGGAGGCGCTGCGCCGCAGCCAGGGGGAGCTGGAGGTCTTCTACCGGGAGCGGATGATCCGCGCCGACCGCTTCGCGGCGGTGGGCGAGCTGGCCACCGGGCTGGCCCACGAGATCAAGAACCCGCTGGCGGGCCTCTCCGGGGCGCTGGAGGTGCTGGCCGAGGACCTGCGCCACTCGCCGCGGGACGCCGAGGTGGTGGGGGAGATGCGCCACCAGGTGGAGCGGCTCACCAAGACCATGCACAGCCTGCTGGACTTCGCGCGCCCGCCCAAGCCCCAGTTCCGGGCCGCCGACGTCAACGAGACCCTGGGGAAGGTGCTGTTCCTCATCCGCCAGCAGCGCCGGACCCCGTCGGTGGAGGTCCGCGCCGAGATGGACCGGGAGATCCCGGCGGTGCTCGGCGACGCCTCGCAGCTGGAGCAGGTCTTCCTCAACATCTGCCTCAACGCCTGCCAGGCGATGGGGCAGGGCGGCGGGACGTTGACCGTCCGCTCCTTCCTGCAGGAGGGGCGGGTGGCCGTCGAGGTGGCGGACACCGGGCCCGGGATCGCGCTCGAGGCCCGCCCCAACATCTTCAAGCCCTTCTTCACCACCAAGACCGAGGGGAACGGCCTGGGGCTGGCCATCTCCGCCCGCATCGTCGCCGAGCACGGCGGCCACATCGGGTGGCGCTGCCCGCCGGGCGGCGGGACGGTCTTCTCGGTGACCCTGGACCAGGCCCCCGCCCCGGCGGCGGAGCGGCCCGTGGAGCAGCGCGCATGACGGTGACCCCGGCGAAGATCCTGGTGGTGGACGACGAGAAGCTCATCCGCTGGTCGGTGAGCGAGCGGCTCCAGCGCGACGGCTACGAGGTGCTGGCGGCGGAGTCGGCGGAGCACGCGCTCGAGCTGGTGGCGCAGAGCTCGCCCGACCTCATGCTGCTCGACGTGCGCCTGCCGGGGATGGACGGCCTCACCGCCCTGCAGCGGGCGCTCGGGCTGCACCCGGACCTGGCGGTGATCATGATGTCGGCCCACTCCAGCGTGGACGTGGCGGTGGACGCCATGAAGGTCGGCGCCATCGACTTCCTGGTGAAGCCCTTCCCCTTCCAGTCGCTCGACGCCGCGGTGCAGCGCGCCCTGCAGAGCGCCCGCACCCGCCGGCAGATCGCCGCGCTCACCTCGGAGCGGCGCAGCGAGGCTGCCCACCACGGCCAGCTCATCGGCCGCTCGCCGCTCGTCGAGCAGATCCGGGCGATGGTCTCGCGCCTGGCGGGCAGCGACGCCACCACCGTGCTCGTCGAGGGGGAGAGCGGCGCCGGCAAGGAGGTGGTGGCCCGCTCCATCCACTTCGAGAGCGCCCGCGCCGAGCGCCCCTTCATGCAGGTGAACTGCGCCGCCCTCCCCGAGCAGCTCCTCGAGTCGGAGCTGTTCGGGCACGAGCGGGGCGCCTTCACCGACGCCCACCAGCAGAAGAAGGGGCTGTTCGAGAGCGCCGAGGGCGGCACGGTGATGCTCGACGAGATCGGCGACCTGCCGCCGGGCGGGCAGGCCAAGCTCCTGCGCCTGCTCGAGAACAAGACCTTCCGGCGCGTCGGCGGGGTGACCGAGCTGCGGGCCGACGTCCGGGTGCTGGCGGCCACCAACGTGAACCTGGAGGAGCGGGTGGCCGAGGGGCGCTTCCGCGCCGACCTCTTCTTCCGGCTCAACGTGGTGCGCATCCGGATGCCGTCCCTGCGGGAGCACCCCGAGGACGTGCCCTCGCTGGTGGCCCACTTCGTGGCCCGGTTCAACCAGGAGATGAAGCGGGCGGTGCGGGGCGTGGCGCCGTCGGCGATGGACCTGCTCCAGGCCTACCACTGGCCCGGCAACGTCCGCGAGCTCCGCAACGTCGTGGAGCGCGCCTTCATCCTCCACGCCACCGCCGACGAGATCCGGCCCGAGCACCTGCCGCCCGAGCTGAAGAAGGTGGTGCCGGTGCGCAAGCCGGAGAAGCTGGTGCCCCACGTCCCGGACCAGGGGCTGGTGCTGGAGGACGTGGAGAAGCGGCTGATCGTCGAGGCGATGGAGCGCGCCAGCGGCAACCAGTCCAAGGCGGCCAGGCTCCTGGGCATCAGCCGGGACACCTTGCGGTACCGGCTGAAGAAGCACGGGATGGGGTAGGGCGCCCGCCTCCGCTACGCCGCCGCGACGTCGTCGGCGACCGGGAGCGTGTCGCTCGCCGGCAGGTCGAACTCCGCGGCCAGGGCCGCCAGCTCGACGCGCAGCTTCTCGCGGGCCCGGATCTCCAGCTGGCGCGCCCGCTCGCGGGAGAAGCCGAAGTGCTCCCCCAGCTCCTTGAGGGTGAGCGGCTCGTCCTTCATCAGGCGCGACTCGACGATGAAGCGCTCGCGGGCGTCCAGCCGCGCCAGGGCCAGGCCGATCTTGCCGGCGACCAGCCGCCGCTCCTGGGCGCTGCCCAGCTCGTCGTCCTGGGGGCTGGCGCCGTCGGGGACGAAGTCCACGAAGGGCGCGCCGTCCTCGCCCAGCGGGGCGTCGAGGGAGAGGTCGCGCCCCTCCATGCGCTGCTGCATCTCCAGGACCTCCTCGACCTTCACGCACAGCCGCGCGGCGATGTCGTCGCTGCTGGCGGTGGTCCCGGTCGCCGAGGAGGCGCGGTCCATCTCCCGGCGCGTGCGCGCCAGGGAGAAGAAGAGCTTGCGCTGCGCCTGGGTGGTGCCGAGCTTCACCAGCGACCAGGAGCGGAGGATGTGGTTCTGGATGTAGGCGCGGATCCACCAGACCCCGTAGCTGATGAGACGGATGCCCTTGTCGGGGTCGAACTTCTGCACCGCCTTCATCAGGCCGATGTTGCCCTCCTGGATCAGGTCGGCCATCCGGAAGCCGTACGAGCGGTACTCGTAAGCGACCTTGACGACGAACCGGAGGTTCGCGGTGACGAGGTCGTGGGCCGCGCGGCTGTCGCCGGTGGCTCGGTAGCGGCGCGCCAGCTCCCGTTCCCCGTCCGCCGTGAGGAGCTCGCACCGGTTGATCTCGGCGAGGTACTGGTCGAGGACCGTTGCGCTCTTCGAGCTGATCACCTTCGCCATTCGCCCCCCTGGAGGACCGCTCAAGCCGGTGACCGAGGCAAGTAGCAGCGCGCGTGCCATAAGGGGACGCGATGAATTAACACAGTAATAGCAGCGGCTTGCGATTCTAGGCCCTGGTGGGGCCCAGCGCCGTGGCAGTAGAATCTACAGGCGCTGTCGTCAAGCCCCCATACTCACAAGGGATTCAATTTGTAAAAGATACTGGCCGTCGTCGCGCCCTCAACGACCACAGGAGGGGGCGTGGGCCTCGCGGTCCTGCCGTGCGACAGTCGCGGGCGTGACCCGGAGCGCGCAAGAGCCCAGGGCCGGCTACCTCGGATTCGTCGCCCACGAGTTCCGCAATCCGCTCGCCACCGCGCTCTGGTGCGCGGAGCTGCTCGGCAGGATCCCGCCCGAGGAGCGCGCCGGGGCCCGCGGCGCGAAGCTCGCGACGCTGGCGCTCCGGGCCGTCCGCCGGGTCTCCTCCCTGGTCGAGGACCACCTCCTGGCCGAGCGGCTGGCCGCGGAGGGGATCCCCGTGAAGATCGAGCCGGTCGCCCTGCGGGAGGTGGCGGCGGAGGCGGGCGAGCGGGCCGCGCCGGCGGGCGGCCTCTCGCTCGCCGTTCCCGACGGGGCGACGGTGCCGGCGGACCGGGCGCTGCTGTCCATGGTCGTCGAGGCCCTGGTCGACGCCTCCGGGCGGGACGGCGCGCCGGTGCGGGTCGAGGCCTCCGCGGCCGGCGGCGCGCTGCGCCTCGGCGTCCGCGGCGCCTCCCAGCCGCCCGACGCCCTGGACCTTCCGCGCAAGGGCACGCTGTCGGCGGGCTCCCCGCGTCCGCTGGGGCTGGTCATGGCCTCGGCGGCCGCGAGGGCCATGGGACTCGCGCTCCGCGCCGACGGAGAGCTGCTGGAGCTCGCCTGGCCCCCGGGCGCCGCGGCGGAAAGGCCCGGGACGTCGCACCCTTGACACCGGAGGCGGGCTCCGCTACAAGCCGCGCCTTCCACGGGCACGTCCTCCCCGGCCAGCCGACGCGGGGCGGACCAATGCGAGGTGAACATGTCGACGGGATTGCTGGCGAAGAAGGTCGGGATGACCCAGGTCTTCAGCGCCGACGGGGACTGCATCCCCGTGACGGTGCTGGAGTGCGGCCCCTGCACGGTGGTGCGCCGCAAGACCGCGGAGAAGGACGGCTACCACGCCCTGGTCCTGGGCTTCGGGCCGGTGGACGAGAAGCACGCGCACCGGCTGTCGAAGGCCGAGGTCGGCGTCTTCAAGAAGGCCGGCACCGGCATCTTCCGCCACCTCGCCGAGGTCCGGGTGAAGGACGCCAGGCTCCTCGGCGAGGCCAAGCCCGGGGACGTGCTCACCGTGGACAAGGTCTTCAAGGCCGCCCAGCGCGTCGACGTGACCGGCCTCACCAAGGGGCGCGGCTTCGCCGGGGTGATCAAGCGCTGGAGCATGAAGGGCGCGGCCCGCGACAGCTCGACGATGCACGAGCACCACCGCCACGTCGGCGCGATCGGCCAGCGCAAGACGCCGGGCAAGGTCTGGAAGGGCAAGCACCTGCCCGGCCACTACGGCGTCGAGACCGTCACCGTCCAGAACCTCACGGTGGTGGGCGTCGAGCCGGAGCAGAACGCGCTGCTGGTGAAGGGCGCGGTGCCCGGCCACGCCGACGGCCTGCTCTTCGTGGACACCGCCGCCAAGGGCCAGCCCCGGCCGAAGCAGAAGCAGGAAGAGCGGCAGCGCGCCAAGCCCAAGGTGTAGCGGTGGCGAAGGGCGGCGGGCGGGCTCCGTCCTGGTGGGTCCCGGCCCTCCTGGCGGCCGCCGGCCTCGCCGCCTACGCGCGCTCCTTCTCGGTCCCGTTCCAGTTCGACGACCAGCCGAACCTGGTCGAGCGCGTGCAGGTCCACCTGACGCGCCTCGACGGGGCGTCGCTCGCGCCGCTGCTCGGCGGCCTGCGGCCGCTGGCCATGCTCACCTTCGGCCTGAACTACCGGCTCGGAGGGCTGGCCCCCGCCGGCTGGCACGCCGTCAACCTGGCGATCCACGTCGCCGCCGCCCTGGTCGCGTGGCTCCTCGCCGGGGAGATCCTGCTGCGGGCCGGGTGGGTCGACGCGGCCCGCCGCGGCCGGGCCGCGCTGCTCGCCGCGCTGCTCTTCCTGCTGCATCCGATCCAGACCCAGGCCGTCACCTACCTCGTCCAGCGCATGGCCTCGATGGCGGGGTTCCTGGCCCTGCTCGCCACCTGGCTGTGGCTCCGCGGACGGCGGGCGCCGCGCCCGGCCCGCTGGCTCGCCGGCGCCGTGCTGGCCTGGGTCGCCGCGGTGCTCACCAAGGAGAACACCGTCGTCCTCCCCGCGGTGGTGGCGGGGGTCGAGGCGCTGCTGTCGCCGGACCTCCCGGCCTGGCTCCGGCGCCACCGGCTCCCGGTGCTGGCCGGCGCGGCGGCCGCCGCCGGGCTGGTCGCCTGGATGGCGTCGCGCTACTGGGCGACCATCCAGGCGGAGCAGGTGCGCTTCGGCCTGTCGGTGGGCGACCGGCTGCTCACCCAGCCGCGGGTCCTCGCGCTCTACCTCTCGCTCCTCGCCTGGCCGCTCCCGTCGCGCCTGCGCGTGGACTACGACTTCCCGCCCTCGCACGGGCTGCTCGCGCCCCCCACGACGCTGCTGGCGCTGGCCACGCTCGTCGCCCTCGTCGTTCTGGCCTGGCGCCAGCGGCGCCGGCGGCCGCTCGTCGCCTTCGCCGTGCTCTGGTTCCTCGGGAACCTGGCGATCGAGAACTCCTTCCTGCCGGTGGACCTGGTCTTCGAGCAGCGGCTCTACCTGCCCTCCTTCGGCCCCTTCCTGCTGGCGGCGGCCGCCGCGGTGGAGGCCCTGGAGCGGTGGCTCGGCCCGCGCCCGGTCCGCGCGTGGGTGGCGGTGGCGCCCGTCCTGGCGCTGCTGGGGGTCGCCACCGACCGGCGCAACGCCCTCTGGAA
>JAKAEO010000014.1 GCA_021818285.1 Myxococcales bacterium | reverse complement strand
CGCCGCGGCGGCCGCGCCCCGCAAGGCCGCCGCGAGGCCCGCGAGGAGGCCGGCCGCCCGCAAGGCGGCGTCCCGGGCGGCCACCCGGGCCGCGACGCGCAAGGTCGCGACCCGCAAGGTCGCGGGGAAGGCGCCGGGGAAGGGGGCGCGGAAGCCGGCGCGCCGCGCCCCGCGGCGCCGGCGCTGATCGGCGTCAGGGGCTCCGGCGGTCCGCGAGCCGGTCCCGCAGGAGCCGCGAGACGATCGCCCAGGCGACGAGGCCGGCGAGCGAGCCCCAGGCGGCCCCGGCGACCACGTCGAGCGGCCAGTGGACCCCGCCGTAGACGCGCGACCAGGCGACCGCGGTGGCGAGGGCGTAGGCGAGCGGCGCCATCCGGTAGTCGGCGAGGCTCGCCACCATCGCCAGCGCGAAGAAGTTGGCGGCGTGAAGGCTGGGCATCGACGGCACGTCGGCGGCGTGGAGCAGCCAGCGCACCTCCCGGGCCGGGAGCAGGTAGCAGGGGCGGCGCCGGCCGAAGAGCGGCCGGATGAGCTGCGAGCCCCCCGCGTCGGCGATGACGACGGCGAGCCCCAGCGCGACGATGCCGCGCAGCGCGAAGCGCCCCAGCGAGCGCCACAGCAGCAGGGCCAGCCCCAGCCCGGCCGCGACGCCGAAGAGGTGCGCGGAGAGGAGGCGCGCCGCGGCGTCCAGCAGCGGCCCGCCGTCGAAGTTCAGCGCGTGGAAGGCTTCGACCTCGAGCGGCGGCCGGAAGTCGGCGAGGGGGGCGGGCATGGGCGGGGCGAGTCTACCCCGGGCGGCGCCGGCGGCTCACGCCTCGCGGGAGCGGCCGGTCAGGCCGGGCCGCGCCCCCTCTTCCGCCCGCGCATCACCACCTGGTACTCGCGGACGTCGAGTCCCCGGAGGTCGTCCACCCGGCGCACGTCCACCGCCTCCCAGGGGACGTCGAGGATGGCGCCGGTGGCGTCGTCCACGAAGTGGTGGTGCGGGGCGGTGTTCGGGTCGAAGACCACGCGCCCCTCGGCGAGCAGGTGCTGGCGCAGCAGCCCGTGGCCGACGAAGAGGTTCAGCGTGTTGTAGACGGTGGCGCGCGAGATCATCGGCAGGCGCAGCTTCACCTCGGCCCAGACCTGGTCGGCCGAGGGGTGGTCCACGGTGTCGAGGACGTACGCCGCGACCGCCAGCCGCTGGGCGGAGGGCTGGATGCCGGCCTCGCGCAGCCGCTCGGAGAGCTTCCCGTTCACGGCATTTGGACTAAGTCTAGACATCGACGGTGTCAAGTGCTGCCCCGAAGGGGGCACGACCGCCGCTCCCGCCTCCACGGCGCGCCTCAGGCGACGACGCCGCCGTCGATCCCGACGGTGATCTCGCGGTACGGCACCGGCTTGCCCGACTGCGCGATGGCCTGGCGGGCCGCCATGGCGATGCCGCCGCAGCAGGGCACCACCATCTTCACCACCGTGACGCTGCGGACGGTGCCGTGCCGCAGGATCTCGGTGAGCTTCGCCACGTAGCCCCGGTTGTCGTCGAGCTTGGGGCAACCGACCACCAGCCGCTTCCCGGCCAGGAAGTCGTCGTGGAACCGCGCGTAGGCGAAGGGGACGCAGTCGGCGGCGACGAGCAGGTCGGCGTCGCGGAAGTACGGCGCGCCGGGGCTCACCAGGGCGAGCTGCACCGGCCACTGCCCGAGCCGGCTGCCGCCCCGGGCGGGCCGCGCCGGCAGGGCGACCGGCACGTTCGGCACCACCGTGAGGCCGCGCCGCGGGGCGAGCTCCACCGGCCGCGTGCCGGCGCAGCCGGCGCCGGGGCCGCCCGGGTCCACCGGGAGCGCCCGCAGGCCGGGCCGTGGGTGGCGCTCGCGGGTGGCGAGGTGCGCGTGGACCGCGTCCTCGTCGAAGGCCTCGGCCTCCCGCTCCACCACCTTCAGCGCCCCCTTCTCGCAGGTGCCCAGGCAGGCGCCCAGGCCGTCGCAGAAGAGGTCGCGGACCAGCTTCACCTTGCCGTCCACGACCGCCAGGGCGCCCTCGGCGCAGGAGGGGATGCAGTCGCCGCAGCCGTCGCACCTCGACTCGTCGATCTCGATGATCTTGCGGAGCACGGGGCAGGCTTCTCGCACGTTCCGGGGTGGGAGATCCACCGGCCGGGCCGGAAGGGCGCGGGAAAGGCGGAGCCGGCCGGTCCCGATTCAGGGCGCCGCGGGGAGGCCGGCGGCGCGGCGGGCCGCCTCCTCCTGGGGCGAGAGCGCCGCCCAGAGGAAGGCGTGGACCGGGACCGGCAGCCCGGCCTCGCGCGCCAGCCGGACCACCGCGCCGGTCTGGTCGAACAGCTCCGAGGGGCGCCCGGCCACGAGGTCGCGCTGCATCGACGCGGTGGCCCCCTCCTGCATCCGGTCGATCGCCTCCAGCGCCCGGGCGACCGCCCCGCCGGCGAGGCGCGCCCCCCGCGCCCGCGCCAGCGAGGCGACCTCCTCCATCGCGGCGACGAGCAACTCGCGGCTCTCGCGCCCCCGGCGGAGGACGCCCAGCGGCGCGCGGGTGACGGCGCCGACCGCGCCGAAGGGCTCGATGAAGAGGAACTTCTCCCAGGTGGCCGCGTCGATGTCCGGGGCGATCACCGCGTCCACCTTCGCCGCCCGGAGGACCGCGCAGAGGGCCTCGAGCCGCGGGCTCCCGGTGGGGCCGCGCCGCTCCCCCACCGTCACCTTCAGGCTCTCGCCGGCGTGGACGATGCGCCCCGGCTCCTCGATGCGCGAGAGCAGGAAGCAGAGGCCGCCGGCGACCCGCTCCTCGCCCAGCGCCGCGGCCAGGTGGCCGGCCGACTCGACGCCGTTCTCCAGCGGCACCGCGAAGCCCCCGGGGCGGAGCAGCGGGGCGAGCCGGGGCGCGATCTCCGCCACCTGCCAGCCCTTCACCGCGACCAGCACCACGTCGGCCGGCGCGAGCGCCGCCGGGTCGTCGGAGGCCTCGACCCGCGGCAGGTGGAAGGTGCCGCGCGGGCTCTCCACCGCGAGCCCCTTCTCCCGCAGCGCGGCGAGCTGGCGGCCGCGGCACAGGAAGGCCACCTCCTCGCCGGCGCGCTGCAGCAGCCCGCCGACCAGCCCGCCGACGCCGCCGGCGCCGACCATCACGAAGCGCATGGACGCCTCCTCGGCTTCCATCATTCCCGCGGGCGGGGCGGGCCGGCAACCCTGGCGTGGGGCGGTCCTCGCTTTTTTGCTGAGCGTGCTAGGCTGCCCGGGTGTGGTCGCCCGCCCGAGTCCTCCCCCTCCTCCTCCTCGCGGCCGGCTGCGCCGACGCGCCCGTGGCCCGCGACCGGCGCGACCCGGAAGTCCCCGCCGCCTGCCTCGCCCTGGAGGATCGGGCGCGCGCCGCCGTCGCATCCTCCCCGCTGCGGTGCGCCTCGGACGCCGACTGCGAGCCGTTCCTGCAGCACTTCCTCGGCTGCGACAGCTGGGCACCGAGCGCCGTCTCGATCGGAGAGCTGGGCCCGGCGCTGGAGGACGCCTGCGCGCGCTGGAGCTTCCGGCCGGCTTGCGCGCCCGCCGCCGGCGCGTGCCGGGAGGGCCGCTGCGGGTCCCGGCCCCGCCCGGCGAGCGCGCCCCCCGACAATCATCCCCGCGCGACGCCCCCGCGAACGGAGATCCCGGACTGCGTGCCCCGGTCGGTTCGCCTCCCCGCGTCGATGCGAGGAGTGCGCGGGACGATCGTCGTCAAGTTCTTCGTCTCGCCGCGCGGCGTCCCGCAGGCCTGGTCCTTCGCGCCCGCCGGGCTCCCGGAGCCCTTGACGAATGCGGTCATCGAGGCCGTCACCTCCTGCCGCTGGATCCCGGGCACGTTCGACGGGAAGATTGCCTCGATCTGGGTCCTCGTCCCCCTGCGATTCCAGCAGTAGGCCGGACGCCTCCCGCTCCGCGCCCGCCCGCGGCCCGGCTGGTGTAGCCTCCCGGCGATGAACGCCCTGATCCTGGCCGCCCTGGCGCTCGCCGCCCCGCCGCGCACCTTCCGCGTGGACTACTTCCACACCGGCAGCGCCACCGAGGAGCGCTTCGCGCTCGACCGGCTGGTGCTGGAGCCGCTGCCCTTCCCCGGCAACCCCGACCGGCCGGTGGACGACCTCGACCTCGGGAAGTACCTCTTCGAGGTCCGGGAGCGCGGCACCAACCGGCTCCTCTACTCGCGCGGCTTCTCCTCGATCTACGGCGAGTGGGAGACCACCGCCGAGGCCCGGGAGGCGACCCGGACATTCTCCGAGTCGCTGCGCTTCCCGGCGCCGGCCGGGCCGGTGCAGGTGATCGTGAAGAAGCGCGACCGGCACAACGCCTTCCGCGAGGTCTGGTCGCTGCTGGTGGACCCGAAGGACCCCACCGTCGACCCCTCGCTGCCTCCGGCGCCGGCGCCGGTGGTGGAGATCCACGTGAAGCGGCCGCCGGAGCGGGCGCTCGACCTGCTGCTGCTCGGCGACGGCTACACCGCCGCCGGCTGCCGCACCTTCGAGGCCCAGGCGCGCCGCCTCACCGCGGCGCTGCTCGCGGTCGAGCCCTTCCGCTCCCGCGCCGACGCCATCGCCGTCCGGGCCATCTGCCCGCCGGCGGCCGAGCCGGGCGTCTCCCGCCCCTCCACCGGCCTCCACCGGGCCAGCCCCCTGGGCGCGACCTACGACGCCTTCGGCAGCGAGCGCTACGTCCTCACCTTCGAGAACCGGCGGCTGCGCGAGGTCGCCAGCCGGGCCCCGTACGACGCGCTGGCCATCCTGGTGGACGGCGAGACCTACGGCGGCGGCGGCATCTTCGGCCAGTACGCCACCGTGGCCGCCGGGAGCCTCTGGGCCCCCTACGTCTTCGTCCACGAGCTGGGCCACCACCTGGCCGGGCTGGCCGACGAGTACTTCACCTCCGACACCGCCTACCTCCCCGCCGAGCGCGTCGAGCCCTGGGAGCCGAACGTCACCGCCCTCCTCGACCCGGCGGCGCTGAAGTGGAAGGCGCTGGCGACGCCCGGGGTCCCGCTGCCCACCCCCTGGGACGAGGAGGGGTACGAGAGGCGCGGCAAGGCCTTCGGGGAGAGGCGCAAGGCCATCCGGGCCCGCAACGCGCCGGAGGCGGAGATGGACGCGCTCTTCCTGCAGCAGAAGCAGGAGGAGACGGCGCGCCTCGGCGCCGAGCCCCACGCCGGGCAGGTCGGCGCCTTCGAGGGGGCGAACTACGCCGCCAAGGGCTTCTACCGGCCGCAGGTGGACTGCGTGATGTTCAGCCGGGACGACGTCCCCTTCTGCGCCGTGTGCCGCTCGGCCCTGGACCGGCTCATCGACCTCTACGCCGGCCCGCGGGCGGGCGGGAGGTGAGCGCGCCCGGCCTCGCCGAGATCCTGCTGCTGGCGGGGGTGGCGCTGGTCGCCGGGGTGGTGGACGCCATCGCCGGCGGCGGCGGGCTGGTGACGGTCCCCTTCCTGGTGGCCGCCGGGCTGCCGCCCCACCTGGTGATCGGGACCAACAAGGGGCAGTCGGTCTTCGGCGCCTTCTCCGCGCTGCTCGCCTTCCGGCGCGCCGGGATGGTCGAGCCGCGCCGGGCGCGGGTGAGCTTCCCGGCGGGCTTCGTGGGCTCGCTGCTCGGCGCCGGGCTGGTGCTGCTGATCCGCCCGGAGGTGCTGCGGCCGCTGGTGCTCCTGATGCTGGCCGGGGCGGCGCTGTTCGTCGGGCTGCGGCGCGGGCCGCCCCGCGCCGAGGCGCGGCTCCCCGCGGCCTGGCTCCTCCCGGCCGCCGCCGCCTGGTCCTTCCTCCTCGGCGCCTACGACGGCTTCTTCGGCCCCGGCACCGGCACCTTCCTCATCGTCGGCTTCGTCGGGCTGCTCGGCGACCCGCTCACCCGGGCCTCGGCCGCCGCCAAGGTGGTGAACTTCGCCTCCAACCTCGCGGCCATGCTGCTCTTCGCCTGGAAGGGCACCGTCCTCTGGCGCCTGGCCCTGCCCATGGCGGCGGCGCAGCTCGTCGGCGGGCACCTCGGCGCCCACCTGGCGGTGCGGCGCGGCGACGTGCTGGTGCGGCGGGTGGTGCTGCTGGTGGTGCTGGCCCTGGTGGCGAAGCTGGCCCGCGACCTGTGGCTGGCCCGCTGACGCCGCCCGCGGGCGGGCCGCGGACGTGGCCTGGACGGGACCGGGCGCTCAGCCCTCGGTGGCCGGCACCAGCTCCTCCCCCTCGGACGGGACCGCCGGGGGCGGCGCGGCGGCGGCGGCGCGGCGCCGCTTGAAGCGCTGGTGGACCTCGAAGGCGAAGTTGTCCAGCACCTCGGGGTCGATGGGGTCGCCGTTCAGGGAGAGGGAGAGCGAGAGCAGCCCCTCCTTCTCGGCCACGTGGCAGAACTGGGCCTCGGCGATCTTGTTGGGCATGCACTCCAGCGGCCCCACGCTCACCGTGGCGTCGATCTCCTTGTTGCGCCAGGCGCGGACCGGCACGCCGATGGTGAGCGGGGTCTCCACCTCCAGCTCCTCGCGGACGTAGTCGGAGGCGGCCTGGAAGACCTCGGGGATGGTGGCGTGGGCCGGCCAGCCCAGCGGCCCGGCGGCCTCGTGGTGGGTCACGGCGAAGAGCCGCTTGCGCACCCAGTGCTCGACGCGGTCGGGGATCCCCGACTTCAGCCCGCGCTTGTGGGCGATGTAGTCGGAGTACTGGAGGTACTCGGAGACCGGCTCCAGCTTGGCGCGGATGCCCCGCTTCTCCAGCGCCCGGGCGACGAAGTCGTTGGCGAAGGGGTCGGAGCGCACGTAGATCTCGCCCACCACCAGGACGTTCGGCACCTCGCGCTTCCCCTTCACCAGCGCCAGCTCGCGGGCGAAGCGCCCCACCAGCGCCGGGATGCCGTAGCCCCGGCCGGTGGCCGCCTCGTAGAGCACCTTGGCCGGCGACAGGTCGCCCGCGGCCGCGGTCTCGATGAGGCGGACCAGCTGGGCGGAGTAGCGGGCGTGGATCGCCTCGGCCGCCCCCTCCGCGGTCTCCACCGGCCGGACGTCGTGGAGCGCGTCCTCGAGGATGCCGAGGGCGGTGAGGCCGGTGAAGACGATGGCCGAGAAGCCGGAGGGCAGGCCGGCGAAGTAGTCGCCGAAGGGGGGCGACCAGATGCCGACGCGGCTCCCCCAGCCCAGCCGGTCGAGGATCAGGTGGTGCAGGTCGCGGTAGGCGCCGAAGCGGCAGGGGCCGCAGGAGCCCGGCATCAGGAACAGGAACTTCTCGTCGGTGTCCTTCGACGCCTCCAGCCGCTCCAGCACGCTCCCCAGCGTCACGGTGAGCGGCAGGCACTCCTTGCCCGAGGTGTGGCGCCGCCCCTGGCGCAGCGTGTCCCGGGTGGGCAGCGGAAGCACCTCGGCCGGCACGCCCAGGCCGCGGATGGCGGCGGCGGCGGCGTGGGTCTCCGGCCCCATGGGCGGGATCAGCACCCGCTCCTTGCGCCGGACGATGTCGGTGATGCGCTGCGGCCGGACGTGGAGCCGGCGGTGGTCCTTGGGCTCCTGGCGCGAGGCGGCCCGCAGGTCCTCGCGCACGCAGTGGAGGAAGGCCTCGACCCGGGTCTTGGTGCCGGCGTCGCCGGAGTGGCCGTCGGTCTCGATGATGGCGAAGGGCTTCCCCTCCATGAGCCAGGCGTAGGTGTGGACGGTGAAGCTGTCCGGGCCGCAGGAGTAGTTGGAGCAGAAGATGCTGTAGAGGCCCGGCACCCGGCGCACGTGCCAGGCGGCGCGCAGGATGCGCTGGCTGTACCCCCAGAAGACGTCGTCGAAGACCGGCGCGTCGTCCGGCAGCGGCAGGCAGTCCACCGGGATGGCGATGGAGCCCTGCTCGCGGAGGATGGCCGGGACGTTGGAGTTCAGCACGTCGTTGTGGATGGTGTAGCTGCGCCCCAGCACCACCACCGGGGTGACGCCCTTGTCGGCGCAGAAGTCGAGGGCGCGCCGGCCCGACGCCAGCAGCGCGGCGTCGAAGGAGAGCTGGGCCGCGCGCGCCGCCGCCCAGGCCTCGCGCCAGGTGGTCTCGCGCTTCACGCCCAGCTCGGCGGCCAGCTTCTCGCAGGCCTGGAGGAAGATCGGGGACTCGAGCATCCCCTCGCCCATGTCCACCACCGGCGAGACGATCTTCGGCGCCAGGCCCGCGCCCAGGTCCCACTTCAGCATGTCGGGCGCGCCCTGCACGATGGGGCAGACCGTCGAGTAGCGCTCCTGGCGCACCCGGGGGATCTCCCGGAGCATGGGCAGGAACAGGTAGTCGGGCTTGCCGCCGGCCATGTCGGCCACCAGCCCGTGGTACTGCTGCATCGGCGCGCAGAAGGGGACGTTGGCCTCCTCGATGCCGCGCTTCAGCGCCTTGCGGTCGGCGCCGGTGGCCACGGTGACGTCGAACCCCATCCGGTGCAGGTAGGTGGCGAAGAAGGGGAAGAGCCCCTTGAGCTGGAACTCGTCGGTGATCGCCACCACCGGGTTGCCGCGGCGGACGCTCACCTGCTCGATGATGCGCTGCACCGCCTCGGCCCGCTCCCGGAAGGGGTCGGGCGAGAGGTCGGGCAGCTTCTTCTTGCGGGTGCCCTTGTCGTAGAGGGAGCAGCCGCCGCCCCAGGTGAAGCGCTGCTTCTCGCCGGCCACCACGGTGGTGAGCCGGTCGATGCGGCACTTGTTGCCGGCGCCGCCGCAGCCCTGGGTCGAGTTGCAGACGAAGTTGTCCTTCTTCTCCACCCGGGCGGCGAGGAAGGTGCGGCCGTCGGCCGGCTCCCGCCCGGCGAGCGGCAGGTCCTCGATGGCCAGCAGGGCGATGCCGATGGCCCCCATCAGCCCGGGCTTGGGCGGGACGATGACCTCGGCGCCGGTCTGCCGCGCCACCGCCGCGGCCAGCGCGTCGGAGGCGAAGGGCATCCCCTGGCAGAAGATCACCTGGCCCACCGAGCGGCTGCCCTTCACCCGGTTCAGGTAGTTGGCGATCACCGAGTCGTAGATGCCGGCGACGATGCGCTCGCGCTCCACGCCCGAGGCCACCGCCTCGTCGATGATCTCGGCCATGAAGATGGAGCAGTGTTGGCCCAGCGCCACGCCCGAGTCGCTCTGGAGCGCCAGCTGGCCGAGCTGCACCACGCTCTCCACGCCGCTGAAGCGCTTGCCCTGCTCCTCGATGAAGGAGCCGGTGCCGGCGGAGCAGGCCTCGTTCATGGCCGCGTCCACCACCCTGCCCTCGGCCAGCCGGATGTACTTCGCGTCCTGGCCGCCGATCTCGAAGATGGTGTCGACCCGCGGCTCGAGGTGCAGCGCCCCGGTGGCGTGGGCGGCGATCTCGTTGAGCACGTAGACGGCGTCGCGCCCGTAGCAGGTGGCGAGCAGGGAGCCGACGATCTCGCGCCCCGAGCCGGTGGCCCCGAAGCCGCGCACCCGGTGCAGCGCCGCCGGCCCGTCGAGGAACTGCTTCATCAGCGCCTGGGCCGCGCCCACCGGGTCGCCGTTGGTGCGCAGGTACCCCTCCCACAGCGCCTCCCGGGTCTCGAGGTCCAGGGCCACCGCCTTGGAGCCGGTGGAGCCGATGTCGAAGCCCAGCAGCACGTCGCGGGCGCCCTCCCGCTCGCGGGCCGGGGGCGCCGGCATGCGCCGCACCCGGGCCAGCGCCGCGGAGAGGGCCGGGATCTTCTCCAGCGCGTGGTCGTGCGCCGGCTCGAGGAGCCGCTCCAGCGACGGGACCCGCAGCCCGTGCTCCGAGGCGGTCACCGCCGCGCCCAGGGCCTCGAGGAACAGCCCGTCCTCGGCGGTGCCGGGGAGCAGCGCCATCCCCTGCCGCTCGGCGAAGCGCCGGAAGTGCTCCCGCACCCGCTGCGAGCGGCAGACGCCGCCGGCCAGCACGATGCGCTTCGGGGCCACCGCCGGCTTCACCAGCACCTGGACGTTCTCGGCGATGGCGTCGAGCAGCCCCGCCAGGATCCGGTCCTTGCCCTCGCCCTTGTTGGCGAGGTGGGTCATGTCGGTCTTCAGGATCACCGGGCAGCGGCCCGAGAGCGGCGCCGCCTCGTCGACGCCGGCCGCCAGCTCGGCCGCCTGCTCCACGGTGAGGTCGAAGCGCTCCACCAGCTGCCGCAGGAAGTTGCCGGTGCCCTGGGCGCAGCGCGAGTTCTCGCGGAACACCTCGGTGCCGCCCTCGCGCAGCTCCAGCACCGAGAAGCCGTGGCTGCCGATCGAGACCACGGTGGCCGGGTCCGGGCCGTGGAGGAAGCGGTAGCCGGCGGCCTGCGCCTGCTTGGCGGGGACCCGCATCAGCGCCACCTGCCGGCCCAGCCGCCCGCAGACGGCGGCGCCCTCCACCGTCTCCCACGACCAGCCGCGGAGCAGGCCGAGGAGCGCGGCGCCCGGGTCCTTGTGGTGGTCGACGACCTCGCGCCGTGCGCAGACCAGCTCGCGCCCCTGCTGGGCCAGCTCGACCACCTTGATGGTCTCGGCGCCGACGTCGATCCCGATGAATCGGGCCATGGTCCGCTCCCTTGTACACCGGGGAAGCGCTTCCTCCCCGGCTGGTCAGACTTGCGCGCCATCAATCCGAAAACGCGGTTTTTGCGTTCTGGCCGTCAGGTGGTGCTTTGGAATCCGCTGCCGCTGCAAGACGGCGGCCCACCGGCGCGCGACCCGGCTCCCCGTACGGGTCCCCGCGTGAAAACGGCACTTCCTAACACAACGCAGCGCGTGATCCCAGGAGGTTGGCGCGGCGCGAGGGCCGCCCGCGCGCGACCGGGTCCGGCGCCGGCGCTGGACCGATTTCACTGAGGGAGGATTCCGCGTGGCGCGCCCGACCCGCACGCGGAGTCGGATTCCCCACAGCGCGCGCGATGTACGACGACCCAAGCAGAGCTTGTCCGATCCCCCCGCAGATAGGCAGGTTTGGGTGCTTCCGGTCCGGAAGACGGCGTGCGACCCTCGAACCCACGGGCAGCAGGGACGCGACACCTTGGACTTCAGCCAGACCATCATCGCCTCGGCGGCCGTGAGCTCGGCCGCGCTCTTCGCCGGCGGCTACGCGGTGAACCGCTGGCGCCGCCAGCGCGCCGACGCCGAGGCGCTCCGCGAGGCCGAGGAGCTGGAGCGCAACCTGCCGCGCTCGCTCCACCCGATCATCGACCCGGACATCTGCATCGGCAGCCTGGCCTGCCTGAAGTCCTGCCCGGAGGGGGACATCCTGGGGATCGTCAACGGCACCGCCGCGCTGGTCCACGGCCAGCACTGCGTCGGCCACGGCCGCTGCGCCGCCGAGTGCCCGGTGTCGGCCATCACCCTGGTCTTCGGCACCGCCAAGCGGGGCATCGACCTGCCGGAGGTGAACGAGGTCTTCGAGTCCTCGCGCCCCGGCGTCCACGTGGTGGGCGAGCTCGGCGGGATGGGGCTCATCAAGAACGCCATCCGCCAGGGGCTGCAGGTGGCCGACCACCTGGCGCGGGGGAAGCCGGCCGCGCCGGCGGGCGGGGTGGACGTCTGCGTGGTGGGGGCGGGACCGGCAGGCATCGCCGCCGCCCTCGGGCTCGCGCACCACGGGCTCACCTACCGGCTGCTGGAGCAGGATTCGGTGGGTGGGACCATCTTCCACTTCCCGCGCCGCAAGGTGGTGATGACCGAGACGGTGAACCTGCCGTTCTGGGGCAAGTTCGGGAAGCGGCGCATCTCCAAGGAGGACCTGCTCGCCACGCTGGACAAGGTCATCCAGAAGGCCTCGCTGCGGGTGGAGGAGAAGGTCAAGGTCACCGGGATCGAGGGCCGCGACGGCGACTTCACGGTGCAGAGCACCGCCGGGCCGGTGCGGGCCGCCAAGGTGGTGCTGGCCATCGGCCGCCGCGGCTCGCCCCGCAAGCTGCAAGTGCCCGGCGAGGAGCAGGCCAAGGTGGTCTACCGGCTCATCGAGCCGGAGCAGTACGCCGGCTCGAAGGTGCTGGTGGTCGGCGCCGGCGACGCCGGGGTGGAGGCCGCCTGCCAGCTGGCGCGGGAGTCGGACGCCCAGGTGTGGCTCTCCTTCCGCGGCGACGCCCCGAAGTGCCGCGAGCCGAACCGGGTGGACATGGAGGCGCAGGCGGCGAAGCGGCGGCTCACCCTGCTCCCCGGGTCGCAGGTGAAGCGGATCGGCGAGCAGGAGGTGGAGCTGGAGGCGGGGGGGAAGCCGCTGCGCGTCCCCAACGACTTCGTGGTGGTGTGCGCCGGCGGCGAGCTGCCCACCGAGTTCCTGGAGAAGGCCGGGGTGGGCATGCGCCGCTACCACGGCGAGGCGCCCGGGTCGCCGCGGAAGGGCGCCACCCGGTCGCACGCCCTCGACCGGGAGATGGCCGCGAAGCGCAAGGAGCACCGGATCGAGACGCTCTTCGCGGTGCTGGGCGCGGCCATCCTGGTGCTCCTGGCGCTCCACGGCTGGCGGTACTACCTGCTGCCGCAGGCCGAGCGGTTCCGCTCGCCGCTCCACCCCCTCCTGAAGCCGGCCAGCCACTGGGGCCACGGGGTGGGCATCGCCGCCACCGCCTTCATGCTCTCCAACTTCCTCTACGCGGCGCGCAAGCGGGTGCGCTGGCTCTCGGGAGTCGGGGACATGCGGATCTGGCTGGCCTTCCACGTCTTCGTCGGCTTCATGAGCCCCCTGGTGATCGCCTTCCACGCCGCCTTCCAGTCGCGGAACCTGCTCGCCACCGGGACCACCGCCGCGCTGGCCGTGGTGGTCGCCACCGGCATCGTCGGCCGGTACATCTTCAGCCTGGTGCCGGCGGCCGCCGAACACGCCCTGGAGCTGGAGGACCTGCAGGCCAGCTTCGTGCGGGCCCGCGCCGAGGTGGAGCCGCTGCTGGAGATGGTCGAGAACCCCGTCCCGGTGAAGCGGCTCTTCGCCTCGGTGACGGCGCCGCTGCCGCCGGGCTCGCTGCTCCACTCGCTGGTGACGCTGCCGCTGCAGTCGCTGCGCTCGCGCCTGGCGCTGCGCCGCGTGGCCTCCCTGTTCCCGGACCAGGAGTCGCGCCGCGCCTTCCGGGAGGACTTCAGGGTCTGCGAGCGGCTGCGGCTGCAGATCGCGTTCTTCCGGTCGCTGAAGTCGCTGATGCGGGCCTGGCGGATCTTCCACGCCTCCCTGGCGGGCTTCCTGGTGCTGGCCATCGCCGCCCACATCGGCTTCTCGCTCTACCTGGGGTACGGTCTCAAGTGATGGCCCGGGCCGCCCTCGCCGCCGCCCTGCTGGCGCTCGCCCCGGCCGCCCGGGCCGACCTCTTCTCGCCCGGCGAGCTGACCCGGGCCCACGCCGGCCTGGAGGGGATCTCCAACTGCACCAGGTGCCACCCCAAGGGGCAGCAGCTGGCCCAGTCGGCCTGCCTGGGCTGCCACGAGGAGCTGCAGGGGCGCCTGGCGTCCGGCAAGGGGCTGCACGGGCGGCTCCAGGGGAAGGAGCGCGACTGCTGGACCTGCCACCACGAGCACCAGGGCCGTGGCTTCGCCCTGGTGGACTGGGGGCCGGGCGGCGAGAGGGGCTTCGACCACGCCCGGACCGGCGTGCCGCTCCGGGGCAAGCACGCCGCCGTGGCCTGCGGGAAGTGCCACGAGCGGCGGCTGGTCCAGGAGCCGGCCATCCGGGCGCTGCTCGACAAGCACCCGGCGCGGCGCACCTTCCTGGGCGCGCCCACCGCCTGCGCCGCCTGCCACTTCGACGAGCACCGCGGCCAGGTGGGGACCGACTGCCAGAAGTGCCACGACGAGCGGGGCTTCAAGCCGGCGCCCGGCTTCGACCACGCCAAGACGCCCTACCCGCTCCTCGGCAAGCACGCCCGGGTGGCCTGCGAGAAGTGCCACCCCCGGACGGTGGACCAGGTGGAGCACGTCGGCCTGCAGCCGAAGCTCCCCTCCTACCTGCGCTTCAAGCCGGTGCAGCACGGATCCTGCGCCGACTGCCACAAGGACCCGCACCAGGGCCGCTTCGGCGAGAGCTGCGCGAGGTGCCACACCGAGGCCGACTGGAAGACGGTCCGCGCCGCCGGCGGCGAGAGCCGGGCCTTCCACGACAGGACCCGCTACCGGCTGGAGGGCGCGCACGCGCTGGTGAAGTGCCAGGCCTGCCACGGCCCCTTCCCCGGCACGCCCGCGCAGTTCCGCGGCCTCCCCTTCGGCGCCTGCACCGACTGCCACGCCGACGCCCACGCCGGCCAGATGCGGCGCGCCCGGGCCGACGGGAACCACTGCGACCGCTGCCACACCGTCGCCACCTTCGAGGTCTCCGGCTTCTCGCTCGAGGACCACCAGCACACCCGCTACCCGCTGGAGGGGGCGCACCGGGCGGTGGCCTGCCCCGCCTGCCACCGCAGCGATCCCCGCGTGGCCGACCGCTTCCCGGCGGCGGCGCGCGCGGAGCTCCACCGGCGCGGCCGGCCGGTGCGCCTCTCGCTCGCGGTCTACGCCTTCTCGGGCGACCTCTCGCGCTGCGACACCTGCCACCTGGACCCGCACGGCGGCCAGTTCGACGTGCGGGCGGGCGCGAAGGGCTGCGCCGGCTGCCACGAGACCTCGAGCTTCGCCCGGACCCGCTTCGACCACGCCCGGGACACGAAGTTCCCGCTGGAGGGGAAGCACGCCAGCACCGCCTGCGCCTCCTGCCACCCCTCGCAGAAGGGGCCGCGCGGCCCGCCGGTGGTCCGCTACGCCGGGGTGCCGGTCACCTGCGCCGGCTGCCACGCCGACCCGCACGCCGCCCAGTTCGCCGCCGGGCCGGCCCGGCCGACCGACTGCGCCCGCTGCCACGGGACCGACGACTGGAAGAAGCGGACGAAGTTCGTCCACGCCCCGCCCTTCACCGACTTCCGCCTCACCGGCAAGCACGCGAAGCTCGAGTGCCGGGCCTGCCACCCCGAGGTCCCGGGCGTGAGGCTGGCGGACGGCGCGGTGCTGCGGCGCTGGCGGGGCGTCCCGCGCGCCTGCCAGGGCTGCCACGTGGACTTCCACCGGGGCGCCTTCCGGGGGTTCGAGCCGTGAGAACGCCTGCCACCGCTGGCGCGGCCCCGGCCGCGCTCCCCGCGATCCTCCTGCTGGCCCTCGCCGCCGGCCCGGCCCGCGCCGCGGCGCCGGCCGCCCGCCCCCTGGACCTGCGGCCGGCCGCGCCGGCCGGCCACGGCGGCGACACGCGCTGCGACCGCTGCCACACCACCGAGCGCTGGGGCGACGTGGCCTTCGCCCACGAGCGGACCGGCTTCCCGCTCGCCGGCGAGCACCGCACGGTGGGCTGCAAGCAGTGCCACCCGGTCGACTTCGAGCGACCGCTCTCCCACGCCTGCGACGCCTGCCACCGCGACCCGCACCGCGGGACGCTCGGCAGCCGCTGCCAGGGCTGCCACGACGAGCGCTCCTGGCGGAGCCGCTTCGACGCCGACGCCCACCGCCGGGTGGGCTTCCCGCTGGTGGGGCGCCACGCCTTCATCGCCTGCGAGGAGTGCCACGGGAACCAGCTGAACCGCGGCTTCGCGCGGTCGGTGAAGCAGTGCCGCGACTGCCACTCCGGCGACCTGGCGCGGGCGCAGGCGGTGCTCGACCACACCGGCTTCACCGCCGACTGCAAGGAGTGCCACACGCCCTGGCGCTTCGCCAACGGCTTCTTCCCGGCCCACGAGCAGTGCTTCTCCATCGCCACCGGGCCCCACGCCGGGATCGCCTGCGCCAGGTGCCACTCCGGCCGCGCCAGCGTGCCCCGGGCCATCGCCACCTGCTCGACGCCGCCGCTCTCCTGCACCGACTGCCACTTCGGCGGGAACTGCCCGGGAGGGCACCCGCCGGTGCTCGGCATGGACTCCACCGCCTGCCAGCCGAACGGCGAGCTGAAGTGCTACGAATGCCACCGGTTCTCGACCGCGACCGGCGCCCTGAGGGGGGCGAGGAGCACCCGATGAGACCACTCCCCCTCCTGCTTCCGCTGCTCCTGGCCGCGGCCTGCGGCGCCGGGAAGGACGCCGCTCCCTGGAACACCGACCCGGGCATCGCCGGCCACACCTGGTTCCCGCTGGCCGGCACCGCCCACGAGCCGACGCCGGTCGGCTCCATCGCCAGCGGACAGGCGATCTACTGCGCGTCGTGCCACGTCGCCGATGCGTTCCGGAAGATGGTGGACTGCCGGAGCTGCCACTTCGCCCATGCCTGGGACCCCTTGGCCCCGTCCCCCGACGACATGGCGCCGCACACCGGGAACGCCGCCTACGTCGCCAGCCGGGACGCCGTCCCGCCCCGGACCGACTTCTGCATCCAGTGCCACCCGCAGGGCATGGCCTACAGCGCGCTCAACCACACCAAGTTCCCGATCGGCGCCGGCACCAAGCACAACCGGGCCTGCAGCGTCTGCCACCTCACCTCCGGGCCGGCCACCACCGACATCACGATCACCACCAGCCGGAGCAACGCGGTGCGGTACGACCAGCTGGCCTGTGTCGCCTGCCACACCAACACGCCACCCTTCGTCGGGGTGTTCCCGCCGCCCGACCTCGCCACCCGGCACGCCCTGGTGCTCGACTACCCGGCCTCCCCCGCGCCCAGGGACTGCATGCGCTGCCACGACCCGACGGCGATGGCCCCCTCGGCGGGCGCCGGCAACCTGGTGCTCCACGTGGTCGACCACGGCTCCCGCCCCGGCCCGCCGGGCTTCGCCTCGGCGGGGCCCTGGGACGGCAAGCACGGGAACGCCGGCTCGGCGGTGCGCTGCTGGAGCTGCCACGGCAGCGTCCCGCCGCTCTTCCCGAACGCCGTCGGCCCCTCCGGCACCGCGGGCCCCTGGGCCCAGGACTGGTCGGTGGGGCCGCCGGCCAACGCCTGCACCTACCCGAAGCCCGCGGGCTCCAGCCAGGTCAGCTGCTGCACCGACTGCCACGGAGTGAAGAACTGATGAGCCGCGAGACCATCGGCCTCCTCCTCGTGGCCGCCCTGCTGCTCGCCGCCGCCCCGGCGCTCGCGGCCGGCAAGCGGGGGATCGCCTCGCTGGCCGGCCTCCAGCCCGGCGCCGCGGCGCCCTTCGCGGCCCGCGCCGCGCCGCTGCGGCCGCTCGACGAGGTGGGCACGGTGCGGACCGTCCAGCGCGGCCGCGCCTGGCTCGACGCCGGCGCGCTCGACGGCCTGCGCGCCGGGCAGGTGGTCGCCCTGCGGCGCAAGGGGGAGCCGGCCGGCAGCTGCACCGTCGAGCTGCTCGCCGACCGCAACGCCACCTGCACCGGCCAGGGGATGCGGCCCGGCGACACCTTCCCGGTGAGCCCGAGGGCCGCGGGCTCGCTCCCGGCCCGGCTCCCCCCCATCCCCTCCGCCGCCGAGGAGGCGCGCCGCCTCGCGGCCTCGCAGGCGGTGGCCTTCGTCCCGGTGGACTTCACCTCCACCCGGGTGGTGGAGCCGCTCGACCGGCTGCGGCGCAACGACGTCGGCTACGCCCACTTCGCCTGGCTCTCCTCCGACGCCCAGGCGGTCCACCAGGAGCAGGTCTATGCCCAGTCCCACGGCGCCGAGGTCTGGCGCGGGGCGCGGCTCGACCTCGACCTCACCGCCATGGCCCGCTCGGCCGCCTCGCCCACCGAGCGCTTCGAGCCGGGGCGGAAGGCGCAGCTCTGGGTGCGGGAGGCCTCCCTCTCCTTCGCCGAGCCCGGCTCCCGCTACCGCTTCGCCGCCGGCCGCGTGCTCCCCTGGCTCGTGCCGGGCGGCTCCTCCTTCGACGGCATCCAGGCCGGCTGGCGGCCGCGGCGCGGCGCGGAGCTCGGCCTCTTCGGCGGCGCCGTGCCCGACCCGCTCACCACCGCCCCCGGGACCGACCGGGCCACCGGCGGCGCCTACTGGGCGGTGGACGGCGTCGCCGGCGGGAGCACGCAGCTGCGCAACGAGGGGCGCGTCGCCTGGGTGCGGCTCCCGGGGTCGAAGAGCCGGATCGAGGCCGAGACCACCGCCCAGGCGTGGGTGGCGCGCCGGCTCGACGTCGGGCTCCAGGCCCGCTTCGGCACCGGCGACTACGCGGCGCCGGGCAAGCTGGACGCGGCGCGCGCCGACCTGGGCTGGTTCCAGCCCGGCCTCTTCTCCTTCCACGGCGGCTTCCGCTACGACGACTCGCGGCTGCCCGACGTGGCGGCCCCCTCGCTCTGGCCGGGCCGGACCCGCCAGGCCACCGGGAGCTTCTCCTGGGACCGCATCGGCTGGCTGGTGCTGCGCGCCACCGGCGGGACCGGGCGGGACCTCGACTCGGGCCTCTCCCACACCTGGGCCGGGCCCGAGGTGGCGGCGCCGCGGCTGCTCGGCCGCTTCGGCGGCGCCTCGGCCGGCTACGCCGAGGAGCTGGGCAGCTACGCCGGCCGCAACGCCTGGCTGCAGGGCGACCTGGACCTCGGCCGCCGCACCCGGCTGCTCGCCCGGCTGAGCTGGACCATGGACGACCGCACCTCGCCGCTCCCGGCCGAGCACGCCGCCGGCCTCTCCCTGGCGGCGGTCTCCGACCTCGCCGCCTGGCTGCGCTTCCGGCTCACCGGGCTGGGGCGGGTCGAGATCCCGCAGGGCGCGGGCGCCACCACGGGCTGGGGCGGGTCGGTGATGGCCTCGCTCGAGGCGCGGTACTGACCGCCGGGCCGGCCGGTCAGCCGCGGTCCGGCACCGGCCGCAGCTCCGGCTCGCCGCGGCCGCGCCGCGCCGGGTCGAGCGCGTCCTGGCTGCGCAGGCCGGGCTGCCCCTCCGGCGGCCGCAGCCGCGCGTAGCTCCCGTCGGCCCGGAGCTCGCTCCCCTTCACGTCGTCCGCCATGCCCAGCTCGACGATCTCGGCGAGGCGGGCCCGCGCCTCGGGGTCGTCGATGGGCACCAGCAGCTCGACCCGGCGGTTGAAGTTGCGCGGCATCCAGTCGGCCGAGGAGATGAAGGTCCGGGCGCGCTTCCCCTCGCCGAAGACGAAGATGCGGCTGTGCTCCAGGTAGCGGTCCACCACCTGGTGCACCCGGACGTTCTCCGACACCCCGGGCTTGCCCGGGCGCAGGCAGCAGATGCCCCGCACCAGCAGGTCGATGCGCACCCCGGCCTGGCTGGCGGCGTAGAGCGCCCGGATCACGTCCTTGTCCACCAGCGAGTTCATCTTGGCGAGGATGCGGGCCGGCTTGCCGGCCGCCGCCTGCGCCGTCTCCTCGGCGATGAGGTCCAGCATCCGCTCCTTGAGCCCGTGGGGCGCCACCCCCAGCCGCTTCCAGGGCCAGCGCGCCTCGGCGCCGCCGGTGATCTCGGCCGAGGTGGTGTTGGCGGTGAGCATGTTGAAGAGCGCCCCCACCTCCTCGGCGACGTCGGGCCGGGCGGTGAGCAGCGAGACGTCGGTGTAGATCCGCGCGGTCACCGGGTTGTAGTTGCCGGTGCCGAGGTGCACGTAGCGCCGCGGCACGCCCCCCTCGCTGCGCACCACCAGCGCCACCTTGCAGTGGGTCTTGCAGGCGTCGTAGCCGTAGACCACGGTGGCGCCGGCGTCGCGCAGCGCCCGCACCCAGCCGATGTTGTTCTTCTCGTCGAAGCGGGCCTGGATCTCCAGGAAGACGGTGACCTCCTTGCCGCTCTCGGCGGCGCGGAGCAGCGCCTTCACGAAGGGGCTGTCGGAGCCGGTGCGGTAGAGCACCTGCTTGATGGCCTTCACCTCCGGGTCGTCGGCGGCCTGGTCGATCAGCGCCACCACCGGCTCGTAGGACTCGTAGGGCGTGTGCAGCAGGATGTCGCGCCGGGCCACCGCCTCGAAGATGTCCGAGGCCTGGGCCACCGCCGGCGGCGGCGGCGGCAGCCCGAGGCGGGTCTCGCGCCGCCGGTCCCCGCGCGTCAGCTCCACCAGGGCGCCGAGGTCCTGGAGCTGCAGCGGGCCGTCCACCGCGTAGACGTCCGGCTCGGCGAGCTGGAGCTGCGCGACCAGCGGGCCGGTCACCTCCACCGGCGCCCCGGCCGCCAGCTCGAGCCGCACCGGGTCCCCCTTGTCGCGCTCGCGCACCCCGGCCTGGATGGCGGTGAGCAGGTCCCCCCACTCCTCCTCGTCCACCTCCAGGTCCCAGTTCCGGGTGACGCGGAAGGCGGCGGTCTTCACCACCGGGCTGCCCGGGAAGAGCTCGCCGACGTGCTCGGCCACCAGGTCCTCGAGCAGGACGAAGGTGCGGCCGTCCCCCACCGGCACCAGCCGCGGCAGGCCGCCGGGGACGCCCACCAGCGAGGTGGCGGCGCCGGCGCGCCGCTTCCCCTTCCCCTGCGGCAGGTGCAGGGCGATGGTCAGCGACTTGTTGCGCAGCTGCGGGAAGGGGTGGGAGCGGTCGTTGGCGAGCGGCGTCAGCACCGGGAAGACCCGGGCGTGGAAGTGGTCGCGCACCGCCGCCTGCTGCGCCGGCGTCAGCTCGCGGGGCCGCAGCAGCCGGATGCCGTGCTCCTTCTCCAGCGCCGGCTGGATCTCGTCGCGCCAGAGCCGGTACTGGTCGGCCACCTGCCGGTGGGCCCGCCGGCTCACCGCCGCCAGCTGCTCCTCGGGCAGCATCCCGTCGGCCGGCGTCTCGGTGACCCCCTCGTCGATCTGCGTCTTCAGGCCCGCCACCCGGACCATGAAGAACTCGTCCAGGTTCGAGGCGGTGATGCTCAGGAACTTGAGCCGCTCGTAGGAGGGGAGCGAGGGGTCGGCCGCCTCGTCCAGCACCCGCTGGTTGAACTCCAGCCAGGAGAGCTCCCGGTTGACGAAGAGCCTAGGGTCGAAGAGCTCCAGGGCGCGGTGCGGCTCCGGCGCGGGGAGCGCGTCGCCGGGCGGGGCGGAGGGGGTCGGGGGTGCGCTGGCCAAGGTGCGGGCTCCGGTCGGCCATTGTAGTGCCTGGCGGAACCCGCTCCGTGAAACCTGCTCGCGGAGGAGGCGTCCCTCCAGGGGCCTGCGGGCCACTGTCCGCAACCCGTTGAACTACCTGGTGACTTCGCTCGCACTGGGCATACACTCGCGCCGTGCGAAAGATCGCCGCACCCTCCGCCACCACCGCCTCGACGTCCCGGCCGGAGCACCTCGCGGCGATCGACGTCGGCACCAACGCCGTCCGGCTGGAGATCGCCCGGCCCCTCTCCGACGGCTCGCTCGAGACCCTGCACCAGGAGCGCGACCCCATCCGGCCCGGCGAGGGGGTGTTCGAGGGCGGGGCCATGCCGCGGCCGGTGGCCGACCGGCTGGTGGCGGTCATGCGCCGGTACGCGGCCCTGTGCCGGCGCGACGGCGCCCGCGTGCGTGCGGTGGCCACCAGCGCCCTGCGCGAGGCGCGCAACCAGGCCGAGGTGCTGCGCCGGGTGCGCCGCGAGGCCGGGCTCGAGCTGGAGGTGATCTCGGGGCGGGAGGAGGCGCGGCTCATCTGCCTGGGCGTGCTCCGCGGGCGCCCGCGGGGCGTCCGCTCGCTGGTCCTGGACATCGGCGGAGGCTCCACCGAGGTGGCCACCGCCCGGGGCGAGGAGCCCGACGCGCTCTGGAGCGTCTCGGTGGGCGCGGTGCGGCTCACCGAGATCTTCGGGTCGGCGGGGCGGCTCCGGAAGGCACGGCTGGCGGCGATGCGGGCCTTCACCGCCGAGGCCTTCCGCGAGGCGCTGCCGCCGCGCTTCCCCCATCCGCGCGCCGCGCTCGGCAGCTCCGGGACCATCGGGGCGGTGGTGGGCTTCGCCGCCGGCGGCGGGAGGCGGGCCACCTTCCGGGAGGTGCGCCGCGCCGCCGAGGCGGTGGCGCGGATGACCCCGGCGGAGCGGCGCCGCCACTTCGACCCCCGGCGCGCCGAGATCGTCGCCGCGGGCGCGGTGATCCTCGAGGGGGCGATGCGCCACCTCCGCCTCGACGCGGTGGCGGCGGTGGACACCGGCCTGCGCAACGGCGTGCTCCTCGACCTCCTGCGCGGGGCCGCGGCGCGGCAGGACCACACCGCGGCCGAGGCGGCGCTGGCGCTGGGGCGTCGCCTGGGCTTCGACGAGGCGCACGCCCTCCAGGTCGGGGCGCTGGCGGTGACGCTCTTCGAGGACCTCGCCCCCCTCCACCGGCTCCCGGCCGCCGCGCGCCGGGTCCTGGAGGCGGCGGCGGTGCTCCACGACGTCGGCAACGCGGTGAGCTTCCACCGCCACCACAAGCACACCTGGTACCTCATGGCCCACGCCGACCTGCCGGGCCTGGACGAGCGGGAGCGGGCGCTGGCGGCGCTGGTGGCGCGCTTCCACCGGCGCAGCTTCCCGGAGCGGCGGCGCGAGGACCTGCGCCACCTCCCGGACGCCGAGCTGCTCGCGCTCCGCAAGCTGGCCTCGCTGCTCCGGGTGGCCAACGCCCTCGACGCCTCGCACCAGCGGGCGGTGCGGTCGGTGGCGGCCACCGTCCGGGGCGGGAAGGTGAACCTCGCGCTGCGCAGCCGCGCGCCGCTCGACCTCGAGCTGTGGGACCTGGCTCGCGAGGCGGAGCCGTTCCGGCGCGTCTTCCGCAAGCGGCTCGAGGTCGGCGCCGCCAGGCGGTGAGCGGCGAACTGTCGCGGAAGATTGGGACACGGATGGGTCTGGTGGGGCACATTTCCACGGTCCCGGCCGGCCGAAACGGCGCAACATGCCGATTTTGCAAGGTTGCCATCCGGGCACGCCGATTGCTCGACGTGCATGCAGAAGCGGGCAGCGGACTGCCCGCATGACCAAAGGGAGTCCACACATGAAGAAGCTGCTCGCCGCCCTCATCGCCCTCGCCTTCGTCGCCCCGACCTTCGCCGAGGAGAAGGCCGCTGCCGCCGCTCCGGCCGCCGCCGCCAAGAAGGAGGAGAAGAAGGTCGAGAAGAAGAAGGCCGTCAAGAAGGCGCACAAGAAGGCCGCCAAGAAGGCCGAGAAGAAGGCCGAGGAGAAGAAGTAACTCCCCCGCTTCTCGCTTCACGCATCTCACGGGCCGGCCGCGGGCGACCGCGGCCGGTTCTTTTTTGCCCTCGGTGAGGGGTCCCGGGCGCCCCGGGGCCGCGCCGCGGACGTCCGGACGCGCGCGACGCCCCATCTCCGCGAGCCACTCAAGCGCCTGCCGCTACTAGGGATTTACGGCGAGCCGCCGGACCCGGGTTACTTCGTTGACACCCGGCTCGCGGCGCGTGAAATAGCGCCCGCCCGGCTGCGTTGAAGGGCTCGACAGGAGATCCATGTCCACTTCCCGCATCTTCGCCGACGTCTTCGTGTCGCCGGCGCGCGGCCTCGCCGCCGCCGCCGAGCGGAAGAGCATCCTGCCGCCGATCCTCGTCTTGACGGTGGTCTCGATCCTCTTCGCCGCCGTGCTGGTGCCGCGCGTGGACTGGGAGAGCGTGGCGCGAACGCAGCTCGACATGGTCCCCGGCTCGGCGCAGCTCACGCCCCACGAGGTGGAGGAGAAGGTGGCGACGGTGCGCAAGCTCGGGGCCGTCTCCACTTACGGCGGCGCCGCGGTGGGGAGCGCCGCCATGGCGGTGATCGCCGCCTTCTTCCTGTGGATGGGGCTGCGCCTCGCCGGCTCGCGGCCCGGCTTCCTCCCGACGCTCGCCGTCGCCTCCTGGAGCCTGCTCCCCGGGGCCCTGGCGCGCCTGCTGCTCGTGCCGGCGCTCCTCGCCCACCCGGCGGTGGACCCGCGCCAGGTGGGGGCGATGGCCCCGTGGAGCGTCGCCTGGTTCCTCCCCGCGGGGACGAAGCCGCAGCTCATGGCCCTCGCCACCTCGGCGAACCTCTTCAGCCTCTGGATCGCCGTGCTGCTCGCCATCGGCATGGCCCACGTCGCCCAGGTGTCGCGGGCGCGGGCCGGGACGGTGGTGGGCGTGCTCTGGGCGCTGGCCACCGCGCTGCAGATGCTGGCCGCCGGCGCGGCCGGCGCCGCCGGAGCCTGACCGCCCCTCCCATGCGAACGACCCTCGCCCTGCTCGCCGCCGCCGTGACGGCCGCCGCCTCGCCGCGGCCGGCCGCCGCCACCCCGCTCACCCTCGACGAGGCGCTGGCCCTGGCCGCGCGCCAGAACGCCGACCTCGCCGCCGCGCGCGCCACCCGCGACTCCGCCGCGGTGGACGCGTCCGGCAGCTGGTCCGGGGTGCTGCCGCGCCTCGACCTCGCCGGCTCCTTCGGCGAGCAGTGGGTGGCCAGGCAGGACTCGGTCTACACCGTGCCGACCTTCGACGGCACCGGGACGCTGACCGGCTTCGCGCAGCAGGCCGTCACCATCCCGGCCACCCACTACGGCGCCAACCAGCTGGGCCTCACCCTGCGCTGGACGATCTTCGACGGGCTCTCCTCCTGGCGGGCCATCAGCGCGGCGCGGTCGGCGGCGCGCGCGGCCGACCGCTCGCTCGACGAGGCGGGGCTCCAGGTCTCCTTCCTCGTCACCAGCCGCTTCTACGAGGTGGTGAAGCAGGAGCGGATCCTCAAGGTGCGCGAGGAGTCGGCCGCCCGCTCCGAGCAGCTGGTCCGGACCGCCGACGCCCTGTACGCGGCCGGGCGCGGCACCCGCGCCGACACCTTCGCCGCCCGCGTCAACCTGGGCAACGACCGGATCGCGGTCGAGGCCCAGCGGGCCCGGCTGGTCGGGGCCCGCAGCGACCTGGCGGTGGCGCTGGGGCGCGTCACCGATCCGGACCTCGAGGTGGTGCCGCCGGCCGGGCTCGACGGCGCCGGGCTGCCGTCGCTCGCCGAGCCGCCGCCGCTGGAGGCGCTGATGGCGCGCGCCCGGCAGGCGCGCCCGCTGATCGCGGCCCGGCAGGGCTCCATCGAGGCGGCCGAGGCCCTGGCGGCGCAGGCCCGCGGGGCCTGGTGGCCGGTGCTCGGGCTGCTCGGCAGCTACGGCCGCCAGGGCGCGGACCTCGGCGGCAGCCGCGGCGTCTTCGGCGACCTCTCCTACCAGTACGTGGCCCAGGCCCAGGTGACGCTCACCTGGAACCTGTACCAGGGAGGCCAGACCCTGGCGGCGCAGCAGAAGGCCGACGTCCAGGCCTGGCGCGCCCGGGTGGACGCCGCCCAGGCGGAGCAGCTGGTCTCCTCCGAGATCGCCCGGGCCCGCGCCGCGGTGATCACCCTGGCCCGGTCCGCGGCCCTGGCCCAGGACGCCCTGCAGTCCGCGGAGCAGGGGCTGAAGCTGGCCCGGGAGCGGCTCGAGGCCGGGGCCGCGAGCCAGCTCGAGGTCCGCGACGCCACCCAGAAGCTGGCGGAGGCGCAGCTGGCGCTCACCTCCTCCCTCGTCGATCACGCCGTCGCCCGCGCCGACCTGAACCGGGCCGTGGGCGGCTCGCTCTAGAGGAACGCCATGGAAACCGCCCGCCAGACCCCCGCGGCCCAGTCCCCCGCCCCCGTCGCCGCCCTCCCGCCGCCGCCCGAAGCCCGCATGGGATGGGGCCGCCGCATCGCCGCGGCGGCGGTGGTGCTGGTCGTCGCCGGGATGGTCTGGGCCTCGCTCAAGCCCAAGCAGGAGCCGCCCATCGGCGTGCAGACCACCACGGTGCGCCGCGCCTCCATCACCCGCAAGGTGGTGGCCGCCGGCAAGCTGCAGGCGGCCACCCAGGTGAAGCTCTCCTCCAACATCTCCGGCGACCTGCTGGAGCTGCCGGTGCGCGAGGGCGACGTGGTGAAGAAGGGGCAGTTCATCGCCCGCATCGACTCCCGGCGCTACGCCGCCCAGGTGCGGCAGCAGGAGGCGAACCGCGCCACCGCCGTCGCCGACGCCTCCGCCGCCAAGGTGGAGGTGGCGCGCCTCGGCAACGAGCTGCAGCGGGTGCAGAGGCTGGCCGCCGGCGGCAACGCCAGCGCCGCCGAGCTGGACAAGGCGCAGCAGGACCTGCAGGCCGCCGAGGCCCGCTCCCAGGCGGCCCAGGAGCGCATCGCCCAGGCCGACGCGCTCCTCGCCGACGCCCGGCAGATGCTGGCCTACACCACCATCACCTCGCCCATCGACGGGGTGGTGACCTCCCGCCAGAAGCAGGTGGGCGAGCGGGTGCGCGGCGGCGAGCTGCAGGAGGACCCCATCGTCATCATCGCCACCCTCTCCAACATGGAGGTCAAGGTGGAGGTGGGCGAGCAGGAGGTGATCTACCTGCACCTGGGCGACCGGGCCGACGTCGAGATCGACGCCATCCCCGACAAGAAGTGGCCGGCCCAGGTGGTGGAGATCGCCAAGAACGCCACGGTGCGCAACGCCGGCACCGAGCAGGAGGTGACCACCTTCCCCGTCCGGCTGGCGCTGACGGTGCCGGTGCCCGGGGCGCTGCCGGGGATGAGCGCCCAGGCCTCCATCTCCACCGAGACCCACGACAACACCCTGGTGGTGCCGCTCCAGGCGGTGACGGTCCGCACCGAGAAGGAGCTGAAGGGCGGGCCCGGGGCCAAGCCCCCGCAGGAGCAGGCGCCGGCCGCCGGCACGCCGGCCCCGCCGGGCGCGGCCAAGCCCCGGCGCGAGCTGCAGCGCAAGGTGGTCTTCGTGGTGGAGAAGGACGTGGCCCACCCCCGCCCGGTGGAGCTCGGGCTCGCCAGCGAGAACGAGGTGGAGATCGTCGAGGGGCTCAAGGAGGGCGAGACGGTGGTGGAGGGGCCGTACAAGGTGCTGGCCCGCGAGCTGGCCGACGGCAAGACCATCCGGGCGCTGAAGCCGGGCGAGGGCGCGAAGCTCCCATGACGCCCGACGGCGCCCTGCTCTCGCTCGACGGCATCTCCCGCCTCTACCAGGTGGGCTCGGAGGTGGTGCGCGCCCTCGACGGCGTCTCCTTCGAGGTCCAGCGCGGCGAGTGGCTCGCGGTGGTGGGCCAGTCGGGCTCCGGGAAGTCGACGCTGATGAACATCATCGGCTGCCTCGACACCCCCAGCGGCGGCACCTACCGCGTCAACGGCCACGACGTCCGCGGGATGGCCGACGACGCCCTCGCCGACCTGCGCAACCGCGAGATCGGCTTCGTCTTCCAGACCTTCCAGCTGCTGCCCCGCTCCAGCGCGCTGGCCAACGTCGAGCTGCCGCTCGTCTACCGGGGCCTGCCGCGCCGGGAGCGGCGGCTGCGCGCCGAGGCGGCGCTGCGGGCGGTGGGGCTCGGCGATCGGATGCACCACCGGCCCAACGAGCTCTCGGGTGGCCAGCGCCAGCGGGTGGCCATCGCCCGGGCGCTGGTGGGCGAGCCGTCGCTGCTGCTCGCCGACGAGCCCACCGGCAACCTGGACAGCGCCACCGGCGAGGAGATCATCCGCCTCTTCGAGGAGCTGCACTCCCGCGGCCACACCCTGCTGCTCGTCACCCACGAGCCGCGCCTCGCCGCCCGCTGCCCGCGGGCCATCCGGCTCATGGACGGCCGGATCGTCGCCGACGGCCCGGGGCGCGAGGTGGCGGCCTTCGGCACCGCCCCGGTGGTGACCGCGTGAAGCCGGTCCGGCGAGCGCTGGCGGAGCTGCAGGAGAGCGTGCGCATCGCCCTCGGCGCGCTCACCGGCAACCGGCTGCGCAGCGGCCTCACCACCCTGGGGATCGTCATCGGCGTCACCACGGTGATCGCCATCGTGGCCATCATCCAGGGGCTGAACCGCAGCTTCGAGCGCCAGGTCCAGGTGCTCGGCACCAACACCCTCTACGTGGACAAGTGGAAGTACCTGAACCTGGAGGGCGACTGGTGGATCTACCGGAACCGCCAGCCCATCGGCGTGCGGGAGCTGAAGGCCATCCTGCGCGACTCGCAGGTGGCGGTGGCGGCCGCCCCCAGCGTCTGGATCCGGGCCCGGGTGGACCGGCTCGACAAGGAGCTCACCGGCGTCTCGGTGAACGGCACCAGCGGCGACTACCTGGCCGCCAACGGCGGCGGGGTCCGCGAGGGGCGCTTCCTGGTGGAGAGCGACGTGGACCTGGCGCGCCCCGCGGTGGTGCTGGGGTACGACATCGCCGATCAGCTCTTCCCGGGCCAGCCCGCCCCGGCGATCGTCGGCCAGCGCGTGCTGGTGGCGGGCCACCCCTTCTCGGTGGTGGGGCTGCTGGAGCGGCGCGGCAAGTTCCTCGGCCAGTCGCTCGACAACCTGGTGCTCATCCCCTACACCACCTTCCAGCGCTTCTTCGGCGCCCGCCGCTCCATCTCCATCGCGGTGGCGGCGCCGCCGGGGCGGCTCGGCGAGCTCGAGGACGAGCTCACCAGCATCCTCCGCCGCGTCCGGCGGGTGCCCCCCGGCAAGCCCGACGACTTCACCCTGAACAAGCAGGACCAGCTCCTCAAGGTCTACCGGGGGCTCACCACCGCGCTCTACGGCGTGGTGCTGGGCGTCGGCCTCATCACCCTGGTGGTCGGCGGCATCGGCATCATGAACATCATGATGGTCTCGGTGCACGAGCGGACCCGGGAGATCGGGGTGCGGCGAGCGATCGGGGCGCGGCGCTCCACCATCCTGGCCCAGTTCCTGGTGGAGTCGGCGGTGGTGGCGGCGCTGGGCGGCGCCATCGGCACCGCCCTCGGCCTGGGCGTGGCGCAGGTCATCGCCCTGGCCTCGCCGCTGGCCGCCGCCGTCACCTGGCAGGCGGTGGCGCTGGGGCTCGGCTTCAGCGCGGCCACCGGGCTGATCTTCGGCTCCTGGCCGGCCTGGCAGGCCGCCAACCTCGACCCGGTGGAGGCGCTGCGCTACGAATGACCTCCCTGCTCGACACCGTCTCGATGGCGCTCTCCACGCTGCGGGCCAACCCGCTGCGGTCGCTGCTCACCCTGCTCGGCATCGTCATCGGCGCCTCCACGGTGGTGGCGATGATGTCGCTCACCGAGGGCTTCCGGCTCAAGGTGACCAAGGACCTGGCGCAGCTCGGGGCCGGCTCCTTCCAGGTGCAGAAGTGGCCGGTGATGAGCTTCGGCCACGTCGACTGGCAGAAGTACGCCCGGCGCAAGAACCTCACCCGCGAGCAGGGCGAGGCGCTGCGGGACCTGCCGCACGTGGCCCACGTCTCCATCGAGGCCTGGAACCCGGGCGGCGAGAAGCTCTGGACGCGCGAGCGGGCCACCAAGCCCAACGTCCAGGTGGCCGGCGGCCTGCCCGACTACCAGTTCGCCAACTACGTGGTGGTGGCGCAGGGGCGCTTCCTCTCCGACGTCGACCTGCAGCTCGGCCGGCGGGTGGTGTTCATCGGGGCGGACGTCGCCGACCTGCTCTTCCCCGGCGAGGACCCGGTCGGCAAGGAGCTGCGCATCCGCTCCACCCCCTTCACCGTCATCGGGGTGGCCGAGCGGATGGGGACGGCCCTGGGGATCGAGTCGCGCGACGGGTTCGCGGTCATCCCCATCAACGTCTTCGACCAGGCGCTGGGCCGGCCCCTGAACCACAACCTCGCCATCCAGGCCACCAGCCCGGAGGACGTGGGCAAGGCCATCGACGAGACGGTGGCCACGCTGCGCCGCCTGCGCAACGTGAAGCCGGGCGACGAGAACGACTTCGAGATCTTCACCAACGACTCGGTCTCCGAGAGCTTCAACAGCCTGGCGGCGGTGGTGGCCGCCGCCACCTTCGGCGTCTGCGCCCTGGCCCTGCTGGTGGGCGGCATCGGCATCATGAACATCATGCTGGTGTCGGTGACCGAGCGGACCCGGGAGATCGGCGTCCGCATGGCGCTGGGGGCCCGCCGCGCCCGCATCCTGGCCCAGTTCGTGGTCGAGTCCACGGTGCTGGCGGCCCTGGGGGGCGTCGGGGGGGTCCTGCTCGGCGCGGCGGTGGCGGTCGCCGCGCGCGAGATCTGGCAGGTTCCGTCGAGCATCCCGGCCTGGGCGGTGGTACTCTCCCTCGTCTCCGCGTCCGGCAGCGGGCTGCTCTTCGGCATCTACCCCGCCGCCCGCGCCAGCAAGCTCGACCCGGTCGAGGCGATGCGGACGGAGTAGGACCCCCTCCCAGCGAGGTCGCGTGGACCGCCAGAAGCTGATGAAGGAAATCCGGGGCTGGGCCCTCACCATCCTGGCCGTGCTCGCCTTCCGCACCTTCCTCTACGAGGCCGTCTACATCCCGTCGGGCTCGATGATCCCGACGCTGCAGATCGGCGACTACGTGGTGGTGGAGAAGTGGGCCTACGGCGCCCGCCTGCCCTTCACCCCGTCGGCGCAGCTCATGTGGTCCACCCCCCGGCGCGGCGACATCGTGGTGCTCCTGGCCCCGCCCGGCAACGCCCGCGGCGACGACCTCATCAAGCGGGTGGTGGCGGTGGGGGGCGACACCGTCGAGATCCAGGACGGTGCCCTCATCCTCAACGGCAAGCCGGTGCCGCGGCGCCGGCTGGGGGGCGCCTGCAACTACCAGGACCGGTCCGAGAGCGGCGACTGGCACGAGGAGCCCTGCGTCGCCTACGAGGAGCGGCTCGACGCCCACGTCTACCGGACCTACTGCACCCCCTTCCTGCCCTGCGGCGACGTCCCGCCCGCGGTGGTCCCGGCCGGCACCGTCTGGCTGGCGGGCGACCACCGCGACCACTCCGCCGACAGCCGCGTCTTCGGCCCGGTGCCGGTGGGGCGCATCAAGGGGCGGGCCTGGGTGGCGCTGGTCTCCTGGGGGCCGGACGGCCCGCGCTGGAACCGGCTCTTCCACGGCGTGAAGCACTGAACGGTCAGCCCTTCGCGTCCTCGGCCAGGAACAGCGCGCGCAGCGCCTCGGCGTCGGGCGCGGCCAGCGCCGCCTCGCGGAAGCCGGCGCCCTTGAAGATCCGGGAGACCCTGGAGAGGGCCTGCAGGTGCGCCCCGGCGCCACCCTCGGGGGCGAAGAGCGCCAGGAAGAGGCGCACCGGCCGGCCGTCGATGGCGTGGAACTCCACGCCCTCGCGGGCCCGCCCCAGGCAGCAGACCAGCTGCGCCAGCCCCTTCACCCGGGCGTGGGGGATGGCCACCCCGTCGCCGACGCCGGTGGAGGAGAGCTTCTCCCGCGCCGCCAGCGCCGCCGCCAACTGCGCGGCGTCCAGGCCCAGGGCGCGCGCCACCGGCGCCGCCAGCTCCGCCAGCACCGCCCCCGGGGCGGTGCCGGCGAGCTCCACCACGCCCCCGGGCGCGAGCAGGTCGGCGATGCGCATGCGACCGAGGAGTGAAGCACGCACCCGGGACGCGGGCAAGGCGAAGCCGGCCCGGCGACGTCCGCCTCCGGGGCGGCGCGGCTAGCCGGCGCGCGCCTCGATGAGCCCCAGCTTCCCGTCGTCGCGCCGGTAGACGACGTTGATGGCGTGGTCGCGGGCGTTCTGGAAGACGAAGAACTTCGACTCCAGCAGGTCGAGCTGGAGGATGGCCTCGTCCAGCGACATGGGCTTGGTCTGGAAGCTGGTGCTCTTCACCACCCGGTCGCTGGGAAGCTCCTCCACCGCCAGCACGTCGTGGCGGACCTCGACCGGCTTCCAGCCGGCGGCCGGCGCCGGGGCCTTGTGGTCCTTGAGCTTCTCCTTGTGCTTCTTCAGCTGCCGCTCGATCTTCTCGGCGGCGAGGTCGATGGAGGCGTACATGTCCGGGCTCTTGGCCTGGCCTCGGACCAGGAAGGTGCCGGCCTTCACGGTGATGTCGGCGTGGTGCTCCAGGTTCTCCACGTAGAGCACCACGTGGGCCCCGCTGGGCCGATCGACGTAGCGCTGCACGTGCTCCACCTTCTCCCGGGCGTGCGACTTGAGGGCTTCGGTCGGCTCGAGGTGCCTGAAGGTGATGTTCACCTGCATGTCTGCCGCCTCCTCGCGGGTGGAACCGCTCTGCACGATTCGGCCGCGGCCCGCGCGCCCCCGTCTCCGGGAGCGGCGCCTGCCGCGGCCGCTGTGAAGCTGGGCCTCATGCCCGATCTCATCTTAGCACCGGCTCCCGCGCCGGACCCTGTCCCCCGACGCCGGACGCCCCCGGAGAATCCCCTGATTCCCGGGAGTTGCACGATCGGTCCTAACGGGTGTGTCGCCCGACCGCAAAGGAAAAGGTCGCCTCTCGCGGGTGCCCGGCGGTCGCGGGACGCGATCAGAAGAACTTCTTGCGCTTGGAGGACGGGAGGAGGCCGAGCACCTCGCGGTACTTGGCCACGGTGCGCCGCGCGATCTCGATCCCCTGGGCGCGCAGCAGCTCCACGATGCGCTGGTCGGAGTGGGGGTGCTTCGGGTCCTCGGCCGCCACCAGCTGCCGGATGTGGTTCTTCACCGCCTCGCTGGCGATCTCGTCGCCGCCGGTCTTGTTGATGGCGGAGTTGAAGAAGAACTTCAGCTCGTAGATGCCCTGCGGCGTGTGGACGTACTTGTTGGTGGTGACCCGCGAGACGGTGGACTCGTGCATGCCGATGTCCTCGGCCACGTCGCGCAGGATCAGCGGCTTGAGGTGGGCGATGCCCTTGTCGAGGAAGTCCCGCTGGAACTTCACGATCGACTCGGTGACCTTGTAGATGGTCCGCTGCCGCTGGTGGATGGAGCGGATCAGCCACACCGCGCTGCGCAGCTTGTCCTGGATGTACTCCTTGGCCTTGCCGGCGTCGCCGCTCTTCAGCGCCGCCCGGTACATCCCGCTGATGCGCAGCTTGGAGAGGCCGTCGTCGTTCAGCACGGTGACGTAGCGGTCCCCCATCTTGTGCACGTAGACGTCGGGGGTGATGTACTGCGCCTCCTCGCCGGTGAAGGCGCGGCCCGGCTTGGGCTCGAGGCGCGAGATCAGCCGGACCGCCTTCACCACCTCCTCGAGCGACACCTTCAGGTCCCGGGCGATGGCCTGGTAGTTCTTGGACTCGAGGTGCTTCAGGTGGCGCTCGACGATGGCCACGATCTCCGGCGTGTCGGCGTTCAGGTGGCGGACCTGCAGGAGCAGGCACTCGCGCAGGTCGCGCGCCGCGACGCCGATCGGATCCAGGGCCTGGACCTTCCGCAGCACCTTCTCGGCGAACTCCAGCCCCACCCCGGCCTCGAAGGCCACCCGCACCAGCGGGTCGCGCTGGACCGACTCCTCCGGCTCCCCCTCCACCGCCGGCATCTTGAAGTAGCCGTCCGGGTCGAGGTTGCCGATGATCAGCATCGCGACCTGCTCCTCCTCGGGCGTGAAGCGGGAGAGGCGCAGCTGCCAGGTGAGGTGGTCGACCAGGTCGCCCTTCTTGGTCAGCGTGGCCTCGTAGCCGGGCAGCTCGTCGTCGGCCAGGCCGCGGTTGGAGGGGGCGGTGTGGCCCTGGAGCTGGTAGTGCTCCAGGTACTGGTCCCAGTCGATCTCGTTCTGGCCCTCCTCGCCCTTCACCTCCTCGGACCGGTCCGGCTCCTTGGGCTGGGGCGCCGCCTCCGCCTCCTGCTGCTCGGCGGGGCTCGCCCCCTCGGCCGGCCGGTCGTCGTCGGCGTCGCCGGAGTCCTCGAGGAGCGGGTTCTCCGTCATCTCGGTGCGGACCAGCTCCACCAGCTCCATCCGGGAGAGCTGGAGGAGCTTGATGGCCTGCTGCAGCTGGGGGGTCATCACCAGCTGCTGCGTCATGCGCAGGCTCTGCTTCAGCTCCAGGCTCATGGCCGCGCCTCGTTCGCGTCGTCGAGCTTGAAGCGCTCGCCCAGGTAGACGGCGCGGGCCCGGACGCTGCCGGCGATCTGGGCGGGGGTGCCCTCCTCGAGGATGCGTCCGGCGGAGAGGATGTAGGCCCGGTCGCAGATGCCGAGGGCCTCGCGCACGTTGTGGTCGGTGAGCAGCACGCCGATCCCCTTCTCCTTCAGGGCGCCGATGAGCCGCTGCAGCTCCCCGACGGCGATGGGGTCCACGCCGGCGAAGGGCTCGTCGAAGAGGATGAAGCGCGGGCCGGCGAGCAGGCTGCGGGCCACCTCGGCGCGGCGCCGCTCGCCGCCGGAGAGGGTCTCGCCCTTGCTGTCCGCGACCTTCTCCAGCCGGAACTCGGCCAGCAGCTCGTCGGCCCGCCGCTCCCGCTCGGCCCGCCCGGTGCCCAGGGCCTCCAGCACGGCGGTGAAGTTCTGCCGCACCGTGAGCTTGCGGAAGATGGAGGCCTCCTGCGGCAGGTAGCCGACGCCGCGCCGGGCCCGCCGGTGCATGGGCAGCCGCGTCAGGTCCCGGTCCCCGAGCCGGACCACGCCGGCGTCGGGCGCCACCAGCCCCACCACCATGTTGAAGCTGGTGGTCTTGCCGGCGCCGTTGGGCCCGAGCAGCCCCACCACCTCGCCGGGCCGCACGTGGAAGGAGACCTCGTCCACCACCCGGCGGCGGCGGTAGCTCTTCACCAGCCCCTCGGCGGCCAGCAGCCCGTCGCCCGCGCTCACGGCTTCGCCCCGCGCCGGCCCACCGGCAGCGCCCGGCCCGGCTCCTCGTACAGCGAGCCCTTGCCCCGGGTGAGCGTCACCCGGTTCTCGTCGAGGTCGTAGGCCAGCTCCTCGGCGGTCATGGTGGAGCGGCCGTCGACGATGGTCACCTCGCCCCGGCAGGTCACCCGCGCCGCCGCCGCCTCGTAGACCGCGGTCCGGCAGGTCACCACCCGGTCGCCCCGGGTCAGCTTCACGTCCCCCTCGCAGGTGGCCCGCTGCAGCTCGCCCCGCTCGTCGTTCTCGAAGGTGAGGGTGCGGCAGTCCAGCACCGCGTCGCCGCGGGTGAGGACCACCGGCTTCCCGGTCATCACCGTCCGGTGCTCCCGGTCGAGGTACTCGGCGGCGTCGTACTGCACGCGAATGGGCGGGCCGGGCGGCACCGCCGGCGCCGGAGCGGCCGGTTGCGGCGCGTGCAGCGCCGCGGCGAGCACCAGGGCGGTCCACATCACCGCCCCACGCCCCGCCCGGCCCGCAGCGTGCCCTTCCCGGTGATGCGCACCGTGGCGTCCGCCGGGTCGAGGAGGAAGCCCGGGCCGTCGAGGGCGTAGCCGGGACCGCGCAGCGCCACCGGCTCCTCGCCCACCACCCGGCCGGCGGCGGGATCCCAGCGGACGCGCTCGGTCGTCGCCGTCACCGGACCGCGGGTGGCGGTGACGCCGCCGGAGGCCGCGAACTCCCGGCCGCGGAGGTTCCCGTCGACGCGGGGCGCGGCGACCACCACCGCCTGCTCGCCGGACCGTCCGGGAAGGGTCACCTGCGCGGTTTCCGCCCAGAGACCGGTGGTGTCGCGGCGGAAGGAGGCGTGGGCCGCCTGGCCCGTGGCGGCGAGCGCGGAGCCCTTGTAGGCCCGGAAACGCAGTCCGTCGAACGTGATGCCTGGCGGCACGTCCTCGATCTCCCGGCCCTTCTCGGCGCCGCATGCGGCCAGCGCGACGAGGAGGGCAATGGTGGCTGAAATCCTCATGAATATAGCAGAATTTCCGACCATCATTCTAATGGCACATCCCTTGCTTGGCTAGCCCCGCGAGGCGTCATCCCATGCTCCGGTAAGCTCTCAGGAATTCGGCACCGAACTTGCCGTGGGCTGCCTGCCGCTTTCGGGTGGTGGCTGCGTCTTCCACCGCTCGTGCATCCAGACCCACTCCTCGGGCCGGGCGCGGATGGCCTCCTCGAGCCGGGCGGTGCAGGCGGCGGTGATGCGCAGCGCCTCCGCCTCCCGGTCGGCCGGCGCCGGGTCGTAGGGCACCTCGACGACGCAGACCTCGTGGCCGTCTCCGGCGCGCGGCCCGCGGCGGCGGCACCAGGCGACCACCACCGGCGCCCCGAAGCGCAGCGCCAGGTCGCCGACGGCGCGGGGCGTGTACGCCAGGCGGCCGAAGAAGGGGACGAACTGCCCCTGGACGCTGGTGTCCTGGTCGATGAGCAGGCCGAGGGCCTTGCCCTCCTTGAAGATCCGGATCATGGCGCGTCCGGTGCCGGCGTCCTCTCGCCAGAGGGTGGTGACCCCCCCCTCGGCCCGGACCCGGGCCATGGTCCGGTTCATGCGGGGGTCGTTGCCCAGCTTGGCGATGCCGGCGTTGGGGATGCCGGCCCGGGCCACCCGCCGCGCCATCAGCTCCCAGTTGCCGACGTGGCCGGTCGCGAAGACCAGGCCCCGGCCGCGGCCGATGGCCTCGCGCAGCAGCCGCTCGCCGTCGCCGGCGAAGGTCACGTAGGCGTCGAAGCGCCGCCGGTAGCGGCGCAGGGTGATCACCTCGGCGGCGAGCCAGGCGAGGTGCGTGAGGCTGCGGCGGCCGATGGCCTCGCGCTCCTCCGGGGTCCGCTCCGGGAAGGCGACGGCCAGCGAGGCGAGCGCCTGGCGGCGGGTCTCCCGCGCCAGGGGCCAGGCCAGCCGGCCGAGCAGCGACCCGAGCGCCAGGGCGGCGGGCAGCGGGAGCAGGGCGAGCGTCCGGACCACCCCCTGGAGGAAGAGGGAGCGCAGCTCGCGCTTCAGGCGCTTGCGGAGCGGGACCGTCACCGCGGCGGACGCTAGCACGGGATCCGGGGGCGCGGATCGGGCGCCGCGCCGGCGCCGCGCGCCCCCGGGGCGCTACGGGGCGGGGAGGACCGGGATGCCCTGGGCGCGGGCGATGAGGTCGCACAGCTCCCGCACCGCGCCGCGGCCGCCCGGGGCGGCGGAGACGAAGCGCACCGCGGCGCGCACCTCGGGCCGGGCGTCGGCCGGCGCCGCCGGGAGCCCCACCCGGCGCAGCAGCGGCAGGTCGTTCACGTCGTCGCCCATGTAGGCGACCTCCTCGTCGGGGATGCCGAGGTGGGCGAGCGCCGCGTAGCCGGCGAGCTTGTCGCGCTGGCCGAAGACCAGGTGCGAGAAGCGCAGCTCGCGCAGCCGGGCCTCCGAGGCCTTGCCCGGGCGGCCGGAGATGACGCCGAGCTGGACCCGGTCGCGGATGAGGACCAGGCCGTGCCCGTCCTGCACGTCGAAGGCCTTGAGCGCCTCCCCGTCCGGCCCGTACCAGATCCGCCCGTCGGTGAGGACGCCGTCCACGTCGAGGAGCAGGAGCCGGATCCGGGCGGCCCGGGCGAGGAGGTCGCGATCCCGCCG
>JAKAEO010000159.1 GCA_021818285.1 Myxococcales bacterium | reverse complement strand
CCGGACCGGGCGCCGCGGCGGGGGCCACCGTCGCCGGCGGGCCGTCGGCGGGCGACTGCGCGGCCGCGCCGGCCGCGAGGAGGAGCGCCGCCAGGGCGGCCGTCGTCGTCGCCACGCGCACCGCGATCCCTACTTCCGGAAGGGGTTCTCCAGGATGATGGTCCGCTCGCGATCGGCGCCCACCGAGACCGCCATCACCTTCACGCCCACCAGCCGCGCCAGCCGCTCGAGGTAGGCGCGGGCGTTGGCCGGGAGGTCCTGGTAGCGGCTCATCCCGTCCAGGTTCTCGGTCCAGCCCGGCAGGGTCTCGTAGATCGCCTCGCACCGCTCCAGGGTCTCCAGGTCGCTCGGCATCTCGTCGAAGGTCTCGCCGCCGGCCCGGTACTTCACGGCGATCTTCACCTCGGGGAAGCCGGTGAGCACGTCCAGCTTGGTGACGGCCAGGCCGTCGAGGCCATTCACCCGGGCGGCGTAGCGCAGCGCCAGGGCGTCGAGCCAGCCGGTGCGGCGCGGGCGGCCGGTGGTGGCGCCGAACTCGCCGCCGACCTGGCGGAGCCGCTCGCCGGTGGCGTCGGTGAGCTCGCTCGGGTAGGGGCCGCCGCCCACCCGCGTCGAGTAGGCCTTGGTGACGCCGATGACCGAGTCGATGGCGGTCGGCCCGATCCCCGAGCCGCAGGCGGCGTTGCCCGCCACCGTGTTGGAGCTGGTGACGAAGGGATAGGTGCCGTGGTCGACGTCCAGCAGCGTCCCCTGCGCCCCCTCGAAGAGCACCGACTTGCCCGACTGGATGGCGCGGTGGAGCCAGAGGGCGGCGTCGCGGGCGTAGGGCCGGACCTTGCGGCCCAGCTCGGCGTAGCGGGCCACGACGGCCGCCTCGTCCAGCTCGTCGGCGGCGCCGAGCCGCCTCAGCTCGTCGCGGGCCCCGGGGAGCCGCTCCTTCACCTTGCGCGCCAGGCGCGCCTCGTCGAGCAGGTCGCGGATGCGCAGGCCGCGCCGCGCCACCTTGTCCTCGTAGGTGGGGCCGATGCCGCGCCCGGTGGTGCCGATCTTCCCGGCGCCGGCCCTGGCCTCGCGGGCCACGTCGATGGCCTTGTGCCACGGCATGATCACGTGGGCGTCGAAGGAGAGCACCAGCTGCCCGTCGTCGGCGAGGAAGCCGCGCTTCTTCAGCCGGTCGATCTCCAGGCACAGCACCTCGGGGTCGGCGACCACGCCGTTGCCGATGACGCAGGACTTGCCGGGGTGGAGGATGCCGGCGGGGATGAGGTGGAGGACGGTCTTCTCGCCGCCGACCACCAGGGTGTGGCCGGCGTTGTTGCCGCCCTGGAAGCGGACCACCACGTCCGCGTCCTGGGTGAGGAGATCGACGAGCTTCCCCTTGCCCTCGTCGCCCCACTGGGCACCGATGATCACGACATTCGGCATGAAGGATGGCTCCTGGAGATGGAGGGCGACGATACCAGGGGGCGGCGGGTGCCGCCACACATGGGTGCTACCGCCGGCGTGCCGGGCGCCGCCGGACGGCGCCGTCCCGGTGCTCGAGCGCCTGGGTGGCGAACTCCAGGTCCACGGCGAAGCCGATGGCCGGATCGGGGCGGCCGAAGCGGGCCAGCAGGCCGTCGTAGCGCCCGCCCGCGGCCACCGCGGCGCCGGCCCCGGCGGCGTGGCCGGCGAAGGTGATGCCGGTGTAGTAGCCCAGGTCCCGGGCCTCCCCCAGGTCCACCGCCACCTCGGGGAGCCCGCGCCGCCGGGCCAGGCGCAGCGCCGCCTCCACCTCGCGCAGCGCCGCCGCCGCGCCGGGCACGTCCCGGGCGATGCGCCGGGCGCGGGGCAGCGCCTCGGCGCCGTAGAGGGTGGCGAGGAGCGGCAGGGCCTCCCGCGCCGCCGCCGGCCCCCGCCCCCGGCGCGCCAGCGCCTGGAGCGCCCCCTCGTCCTTGCGGGCCAGGGCCTCGGCCGCCTCGGCGCCGGCCGCGGCGGGGAGCCGGGCCGCCTCCACCACCGCCGGCGCGAAGCGGGCGTGGCCCACCTCCAGGACGGCGTGGCCCAGCCCCACCTTCTGCAGGCAGCGCCCCAGCAGCACCAGCGCCTCGGCGTCGGCCCGGGTCCCTCCCGCGCCCAGCAGCTCGACGCCGGCCTGCATCACCTCGCGGGGGCGGCCGGCCCGGGCCTCCCGCGCGCGCAGCACCGGGCCGTCGTAGCAGAGCCGCGCCGGCGCCGGCAGGGCGTCGGCGCGCGCCGCGTAGAGCCGGGCGATCTGCGGCGTGATGTCGGGCCGGATGGCCACCACCTCGCCCGAGCCCGGCTCGACGATCTTCAGCACCCCGGCCAGCGCCGCCGGGGAGAGGCCCCGCTCCACCACCTCGAGCCGCTCCAGCGTCGGCAGCAGCACCCGCCGGTAGCCGAACGAGGCGAAGAGCCGGTGCAGCTTCCCGGTCAGCTCCGCGAGGTGCGCGGAGTGGTCGGGGAGCATGTCGCGCAGGCCGCTGGGCAGGGAGAGGTCGAGCATCGGTTCCTGATCTCCCTCGCCCCCGCCCTGCGGGGGAGAGGGCCGGGGTGAGGGGCCTACAGCCTGATGTACGCCACCCGGCGCACGTGGGGAAGCCTGCGCAGCGTCTCCAGCAGCTCGGCCGCCGGCGAGGAGTCCACGTTGATGAGCGAGACCGCGCCCTTCCGCTCCGGATCCCGCGCGAGGAAGATGTTGGCGATGTTCACGCCGGCGCGCCCCAGCGCCGTCCCCAGCTGGCCCACCACGCCCGGCGCGTCGTCGTTCTCGCAGAGGATCAGGTCGCCCTCCGGCACCGCCTCCAGCCGGAACTGGTTCACCCGGACGATGCGCGGCTCCCCCTTGCCGTAGACCGTCCCCGAGACCACCACCTCCGCCCCCTTGCCGCCCACCGCCACGGTGAGCAGCGAGGCGTAGTCGGTGGGCTCGGCCACCCGCTCCTCGCGCACCGCCAGCCCACGCTCCCGGGCGACGGCCGGGGCGCTGACGTCGTTCACCGGCGCGTCGAGCACGTGGCGGAGCAGCCCCTTGAGCACCGCGGAGGTGATGGGGCGCGCCGGCGCCGTGGCCAGGTCCCCGGCGGTCTCCACCCGGACCTCGGTGACCCCCTCGGGCGCCAGCTGCGCCGCCAGGGCGCCGAGCTTCTGGGCCAGGGCCAGGTAGGGGGCGATGCGCCCCAGGACCTCGCGCGGCAGCGAGGGGAGGTTCACCGCGTTCTGGGCGACGCCCTGGGTGAGGAACTGGGCGATCTGCTCGGCGATGGCCACGGCCACCGCCGCCTGGGCCTCCTCGGTGGAGGCGCCGAGGTGCGGGGTGCAGATGAAGCCGTCGAGCCGGAGCAGCGGGTGGTCGGGCGGCACCGGCTCCTTCTCGAAGACGTCCAGCGCCGCGCCTCCCAGGTGGCCCGAGGCCAGGGCGTCGGCCAGGGCCTGCTCGTCGATGACCCCGCCGCGGGCGCAGTTCACCAGCAGCGCCCCCTTCTTCATGCGGGCCAGGGTCCGGGCGTTCACCAGGTTGCGGGTCTGCTCGGTGAGCGGGACGTGGAGCGACACCACGTCGGCCCTGCCCCAGAGCTCGTCCAGGCTCACCAGGCTCACCCCCAGCTTGGCGGCCGCCTCGGCGCCGATGAAGGGGTCGTAGGCCACCACCCGCATGCCCAGCCCCTGGCAGCGGTTCACCACCACCGAGCCGATGTTGCCGATGCCGACCACGCCCAGGGTCTTCCCGGCCAGCTCGTGGCCCTGGAACCGCTTCTTCTCCCACTTGCCCGCCTTGACGCTGGCGGTGGCCTGCGGGACGTGGCGCGCCAGGGCCAGCATGTGGGCCACCGTCAGCTCGGCCACGGTGACCGACGAGCCGCCGGGGGTGTTCATCACCACCACCCCGCGGCGGGTGGCGGCGTCCAGGTCCACGTTGTCCACGCCGACGCCGGCCCGGCCCACCACCTGGAGGCGCGTCGCCCGCTCCAGCAACCGGGCCGTCACCTTGGTGGCGCTGCGGACCGCCAGGGCGTCGTACCCGGCGATGATCTCCTCCAGCTCCTCGGGCTTGAGCCCGACCTTGACGTCCACCTCCAGCCCTGCCTTCCGGAGGATGGCGACGCCGTCGGCGGAGAGTTCGTCGGAGACGAGGACGCGGGGGGCCATGGGGCGCTCCTGGTGCGGCGGTCGGGGGGCGCGGAGAGTTAACGGCGGCCGCGCGGGCCGTCAACCGGGGCTGCGCGCGGCCCGCAGGCCGTGCAGCACGAGGTCCACCACCTGCTCCTTGGCCCGCTCCACCTCGGCCTCCGAGCCGCTGGGGAGCAGGTCCAGGACCAGGATGGTGAGGGACATCTCCAGGGCCCCGAGCAGCCCGGCCGCCGCCACCAGCGGGTCGAGCCCGGCCCGGAGCTCGCCGGCCGCCTGCCCCTCCCGCACCATCCCGGCGATCACCCCCAGCGCCTCCTCGAAGGTCTGGCGGTTGGTGCCGGCGCGCAGCGAGTTCGGGGTCCGGGCCACCTCCAGCATCAGCACCCGCACCGCCGCCGGCGCCGTCTTGAGGACGTCCACCGAGAAGCGGCACACCCCGGCGAGCCGCTCCCCGGCGCTCCCCGGCCCCTCGGCGATGGCCCGGACGGCGGCGAGGAAGAGGGCCCACTGCTCCTCGAAGACCTTCTCGAGCAGCGCCTCCTTGTTGCGGAAGTAGTGGTAGACGAGGCCGTAGGCGACGCCGGCGGCGCGGGCCACGTCGGCGATGCGGCAGCCGTGGTAGCCCTTCTCGGCGAAGACCCGGACCGCCGCGTGGAGGATGGCGCGCCGCTTCTCGGGCTCGTCGAGCGGATCGGGGGCGGCGTCGCGGGCCGGGGCCCGACGGGCGGTGCGTGCGCGGGGCAAGATCGACTCCCGAATCGAAGGTACGGCCCGGCGCGCCTCCCGGTCAACCGCCGCGCGGGGGCCTCCCGCCGTCGAGGGAGGAGAGGTCGAAGGTGAGCCCCAGGTCGGGCAGCGCCCGCCCCTCCCGCAGCGCCGCCACCACCCCGAGCCGGAAGCAGCGGCAGGGCGAGTCCCAGGTGAGGCGCGCGGTCTGCTGGAAGACGTGGGGATCGGTCCGGCCGCCGGCCACCACCGGGGTGGTCAGGCGGCGGGCGTTGAAGTCGAGGTCGTAGGCGAGCGTCGCCGCCGACCAGCGGACCCGGAACCCCGCCGAGCCCTGGGCCACCGGATCGACGCCCAGGGGCCGGGGATCGAAGAGCGGATCGGCGCCGGCCGCGAGCCGCTGCGAGCCGCCCGGCCCCAACGCCACCAGCGAGCCGTGCAGCTCGGCGCGGGGGCCGCCGAGCGTGAAGCCGGCGCGCAGCTCCGCGATCCGGTCGAGGGCCGAGGGGAAGGGGGCGCCGGGGCTGCCGGGCGGGAGGCCGGCTCCCAGGACGTGGAAGCGCGCCGAGGCGTCGGCGGTGAGGGAGGGCAGCCGCAGCGCCAGCGCGGCCCAGCTCTCGGCCCGGCGCCCCGCCGCCAGGTCCAGGTCCTGGCCGACGTCGAGGTCGACCGCGGCGCGATCCTTCACGCCGAGCGGCAGGAGCAGCCGGTTGCGCAGCGCCACCCGGAGCTGCTGGTAGCCGGCCGGCGGCGCGGCCGACAGGGTGCGCGCCGGCTGGAGCGGATCGCCGACCGGCGGGGCCGGGGCGACGTCGGCGTCGTCGAAGGCGTAGCCGGAGGGGAGCGCGGGGCCGGCGGCGCGGCTCCCGAAGCGCCACTCGACCCGCGGGACGACGGCGTGCAGCACGCTCCCCCGCCCGTCCGGCTGCCCGCCGCCGAACCGCCGCGACAGCTCGGTGGAGAGCGCCAGCCCTCCGGCCAGCCGCGCGTTCGCCTGCGGGTCGCGGGCCGCCTCGAACGCGTAGCCGGCGGCGTCGGCGGCCACCCAGGGCTCCGCCAGCGCGAAGCGGCCGGCGCGCAGCGGGGCCGACAGCTCCGCCCTCGCCCGCAGCCGGGTGGCGGCGAGCCGCTCGCCCGGCTGCCAGGCGCCGTCGCGCTCGCCGGCGTCGAAGGGCGGGACGGACGGAGCGCGCACCGAGCCCACCGCGGGCACCCCCCAGCCCCGGTCGCCCGGGCCGATGCCGTCGGCCCCCTCGTCGCCGGTGATCCCGCGGAGCGGCGCGAAGCGGGTGAGCGACGCGCGGCCGGCGGCGCGCACCGGCCCGGCCAGCGCCGTGGGGAGCAGCTCCAGGCCGAGCGACGGCAGCCGGTGGAAGGTGGAGAGGTCGGTGCCGAAGCGGCCGAAGGGCGCCGGGGCCGCGGGGTTCCCGGAGTCCAGCGCGGCCAGGGGCTCCAGGTAGTCGGCCTCGCCGGAGAGGAGGAGGTTCTCGGTCCGGTGCGCCGCCCAGGCGGCGCTGCGCCGGTAGGCGGCGCCGCGCAGCAGCACGTCGCCGGTGAAGTCGGCCACGTAGTCCGGGTCCCCCACCACCGAGAGGTCGACGAAGAGGGCGGTGGACCCGGAGAGCCGCTGCTCGTGGTGGAGCTGGAGCGCGATCCGGTCCATCCCGGGCGGGCGCCAGGTCCCGCCGGGCCAGTCGCCGATGGTCGAGTGGACCAGGTGGAGCCTCGCCAGCCCGGCGGCGCCCTCGACCGGCGCCCAGCGCAGCTCCAGCCCGAGCCCCGGCCCGCGGACCCCGCGCCCGTCGGCCGCCACCTGCGCCGCGGAGGGGCCGGTGATCCACTCGGGGGTCACCGTCGCGTCCCAGCTCCGGCCGAGCACCAGGAACACCGGCAGCCCGGCGCCGAAGCCGTTGCGGTCGAAGCGCAGCTCGGGCAGCAGCAGGCCGGTCTGGCGCTCCGCGAGGGGCAGGTACCCCCAGGGCAGGGCCAGCACCGGCACCGGCCGCGCGATGCCGAGGAAGCGCGGGGTCACGTAGAGCACCGGCCAGTCGAGCAGCGCCCGGTCTCCCGGCACCACGTCGGCGTGGCGGGCGCGGACCTCCCAGGAGGGCGCGCCTCCGCCGCAGTCGCAGAGGGTGATCCGCGCGCCGTCCAGCTGCACCGCCTCCACGCCGCGCCGGCCCGCCAGCCGCTCCCCGGAGAAGGTGACCCGGTTGCGCCCCTGGCGGGCGGCCGCGTCGCCGGTGGGGCAGGCCGAGAGGTCCCCGGACCGCTCCTTGAGCCAGGCCCGGACGCCGCGCGCCTCGAAGGCGCCGTCCTCCTCCAGCCGGAGGGAGTCGGCGGCGAGCGCCCGGCCCGGCTCGGCGAGCAGCACGCCGCCCTCGGCGGAGAGGGTCTGGCGCAGCCCGTCCCAGCGCGCCCGGTCGGCCCGCAGCGTCAGCTCGCCCCGCCGGAGGCGGACGCCGCCGGTGGCCGACCAGCGTTCGGTGTCGAGGTCGCCGACCAGCCGCCCCGACTCGAGCAACTCCAGCGCCGGGCCCTGGTCCCGCGCGGGCTCGGCGGCCGACGCCGAGGCCAGGAGCCCCGCCGCGGCGAGGCCCGGCACCAGGCCGAGGAACCGGCGCACCGCCGGGCTCAGTTGCCCTTGGCGGGCGCTTCCGGCGCGGCGCCGGCGGGCTCGGCGGGCGCGCCGGGCTCCGCCGCCGGGGCCTG
>JAKAEO010000013.1 GCA_021818285.1 Myxococcales bacterium | reverse complement strand
CCGGGTGGACCTCCGGCTCTCCGGCGACTGCGACTCGGTTGAGGTCGCGGTCGCCGACTCGGGGCCGGGCGTCTCCCCCGGCGCGCGCGAGCGGCTCTTCGAGCCCTTCTTCACCACCAAGGACCACGGGACCGGCCTGGGGCTGGCGGTGTCGCTGGCCATCGCCAGGGCCCATGGCGGCTCCATCGACGTGGACGGCGCGCCCCGCGGAGGCGCCCGCTTCACGCTCCGCCTGCCGCGCCCGCAGGGGAGGGCCTGATCATGGAGCGCGCCCGCGTCCTGGTGGTGGACGACAAGGAGAACATGCTGGGCCTCTTCGCGCGGATCCTCGGCGAGGAGTACCAGCTCACCACCGCGGCCGACGGCGCCCGGGCCCTGTCGCTCGTCGCCACCCAGGAGTTCGACGTGGTGGTCACCGACATCAAGATGCCGGGGGCCGACGGGTTCGAGGTGCTCTCCGCGGTGAAGAGCCGCGCGCCCGACACCGAGGTGGTGATGATGACGGGCTACGCCACGGTGCAGGACGCGGTGGAGGCGATGAAGCGCGGGGCCTACGACTACCTGCAGAAGCCCTTCGACCCCGACGCAGCGGGGCTGGTGGTGGCGCGGGCCCTGGAGCGGCGCCGCCTGAAGCGCCAGGCCGCCTCGCTGCGCAAGGAGCTGGAGGGCGTCTACGCCTTCCACAACCTCATCGGGAAGAGCCCGCGGATGCGCGAGGTCTTCGACCTGCTGGAGCAGGCGGCGGGCCTGGACATCACCGTGCTGCTCGGCGGCGAGACCGGCACCGGGAAGGAGCTGGCGGCGCGGGCCATCCACTTCCACAGCGCCCGCAAGGCGCGGCGCTTCGTGCCGGTGAACTGCGGCGCGCTGCCGGCGGAGCTGGTGGAGAGCGAGCTCTTCGGCCACGCCCGCGGCAGCTTCACCGGGGCCACCGCCGACAAGGCGGGGCTCTTCGCCGAGGCGGACGGCGGCACCCTCTTCCTCGACGAGGTGGGCGAGCTGCCGCTGCCCACCCAGGTGAAGCTGAACCGGGTGCTCCAGGAGCGGGAGGTCCGGCGCGTCGGCGACAACCGCGCCACCAAGGTGGACGTGCGGGTCATCGCCGCGACCCACCGAGACCTCAAGGAGGAGGCCCGCGCCGGCCGCTTCCGCGAGGACCTCTTCTACCGGCTCCACGTCTTCCCGGTCCTGCTCCCGCCGCTGCGGGAGCGGCGCGAGGACGTTCCGCTGCTCGCCGCCCACTTCCTGGAGAAGCACGCCCGCGCCTTCCGGCGCGAGGTGGAGGGCCTGGAGCCCGACGCCCTGCGCGCCCTCACCGGCTACCCCTGGCCCGGGAACGTCCGCGAGCTGGAGAACGCCGTCGAGCGGGCGGTGGCGGTGGCGAAGGGGAAGCGTATCGCGCTCAGGGACCTGCCCCCCGAGGTGAAGGGGCTCCAGGAGGGGTCGCTCCCGGCGGAGGAACTGGCCAAGATGCCCTTCCGCGACGCCGTCGAGCTGGCGCGCGACCGCATCTCCCGCGACTACCTCGTCGCCCTGCTGCGCGAGTTCCAGGGCAACGTCACCCAGGCCGCGGCCCGCGCCGGGATGGAGCGGGAGAGCCTGCACCGCCTCCTGAAGCGCTTCGGCCTCCGCTCGGACGACTTCCGCCGCCGAGACTAGAGGATGTGCCCGGACCCGTCACAGGGTCACGGGCGCCGCCGGGAGCCGATGGCGGGGACCCGCGCAAGTGGCTGGGATGCCTGGCCTCCGTCCACGCGACCGCCGGCACGCGAGATGAATCAGATCCCCTTGCCCGGCCGACGGCGGTGCGCGCCGTCCGCCGCAGGAGGCACTCATGTCCCCGCACGGAATCCGCTCCACCGCCGCAGCCCTCCTCGCCTCGAGCTTGATGCTCCCGCCCGTCGTCGCCGCCGCACGAGGGCCACAGCGGGGCCAGTCCACCGACGACGAGGCGACCACCTGCGCCGGGGTCCCGCCCACGCCGTCCTTCCCGATCCCCCGCGAGGCGGTGGTGTCCGTTTCCCCGCTCTACCAGCACCTGCGCTCGGGCCGCCAGCTCTCCGGCGCCACGCTGCTGGTCCGAGCCGGGCCCGGGGTGGAGACCGACTGGCTGCAGCGGGCCTTCCGTTGCCAGATCGCGCGCTGCTCGGTCCACCCGGCACCGGAGGGCTGCCCGCTCGCGGTCCAGGGGACTCGGGTCCGCGTCGAGCCGGCCGGCCAGGAGGTACGGGTCCAGCTCTGGAGCGACTACGCCGGCGCCGGCCCCGAGATCTTCGCGAGGGCCCGGCTGCTCGGGCCGGACGCGGGGCGATAGCACCCCGCCCCGGCGTCCGGCCGTCCGCCGCCGCGCAAGTGGTTCAGGAAGGAGGCAAGCCATGGTCCCCGAGGAACGCATCGACGCCGTGGGCGATGTCGCCGGCCTGCGCGAGCTGGTGCGGAAGCACCGCGCGTACCTGGAGGTGGAGCCGAGGGTCGTGGAGACCGACGGGCGAAAGGTCAGGGTGGGCGCCGACCTCATGCTCTGGGGCGCGCATCGGAGGTCGACCTCGCCGCGCCCCTCTTGCACGCTGTGCCAGGCCATCCACCAGGATCTGGTTGCCATCGCGTCCTTCGCCCTTCCCCCCGCTGGAGTGAGGCCAGCGGCCTGGATCCTCCCGTTCGACGGCCGCCTGTTCGCGTCGGACCGGTGGGGCCGCGACGAGGTCGATCTGACCATCCGCATCGGGGACGCAGCCGACCCGTCCGGCCTCGCACAGGCCGACCGCCTCCTGCGGGAGATCCGCTCGCGTCTCGAGTTCCTGGGCGTGTTCCTCGGCGGCTGGCGCCCCAGCGACTTCTGACGGCGGCGGGGGCGGGAGCGCCTCCGGCCTTCGTCCGGGGACCCGGCCCCGGCGCCCGGAAGGCGTTCAACCGTGCGCATGGGGCCCGGCGCTCGCCGGGTGCCAGATTCCCTCGGCGATGCCGAGCTGGGCCAGCCTCCGGCGCATTTCCCGGAGGCAGCGCTGGGCGCGGACCTCGCGGCCCATGGCGCCCGACCAGTGGAACAGGCGCAGGGACAGGTCGATCTCGTCCGTGCCCTGGAATTGCCTCGAGTCGTACAGCGCCCGGTCGAAGGGTTGCAGCTCCCAAGCCGAATCGCGCCCTCCGGGTCCGGTCAGCCAGGCGGCGATCCGCCGCAGGTCCTCCACGATGTCCTGGCACTTCCGGCAGCCAGGCAGCGCCCGGGCGCCCTTCTCATGGGCGGCCCAGAGCTTCAGCTCGTACCCCACGGGCCAGCGCTCCTCCCCCAGGAGCGCGATCTCCGGCGCGAGCTCGTAGAAGATCCGGCGCGCCTCGACGATCCCGCGGAGCGCCGCCAGCGTCATCGCATCGCCTTCGCTCATGGCGCCTCCCGCGAACCCAGAATCCGAACCGTCGTCGCCCCCCCGGAGGCGCGACGCGGCACGGCACCTCATGCCCGCGCGGGCCCCTTGCACTGCACCCGCCCGAGGTCCCGCCACCGCGAGCGTCACGGCACGGTCTGGAGCCGCTGCACCCAGTCGGTCGCGTCGGCCACCGGTGCGGACTTCGCGCCGGCGCGCCCGGCGCAGTCGCACGCCACCGGGCAAGGAGCGCGCTCGGCCTTCTGGGCCCGCGGGGAGGGATTGGCCTTCGGCGCGCCGGCGGGGTCCGCGAGGGCCAGGAGCGGCGCGGCGAGCAGGGCGGCGATTCCGAGGACACGGCTGGTGGTGCGCATGGGGACCTCTTCCGGACGGTGGGTACGCCAGCGCGGGCGGCCGGAGCGCTCGCGGTGGACGAGCACCCTCCGGAGCATCGGACGTGCCACCTCCTCCTGCCGCGTGGCCTTCGAGGATTTGCGCGCCCGGGCCCCTGCCGACGCGCACGAACGTCACCGGTCCGGTCACGGCGTGGCCGGGTGCGCGGCCTCGAACGCGGCCTCCTGCCGCTCGTTGAAGTCGAGGACGGCGCGCTGCGCGTCCTGGTAGGACGTCGTGTAGGTGACCTGGAGCCCGACGATGCCGAGGAGCGAGAGCGCGGTGGGGAACCAGCCGACCTTCCGGGACTGCACCATGCCGACGATCGGCACCAGGGTGAGCGCGCTGAACCCGGCGGCCACGGAGAGCCGGACCGCGCCGTTGAGCGCCTCGCCGGCGTAGATCTGGCCGGCCCCCGGGAGGAGGGACCAGGCCGTCGCGCGGTCGAGCGACCGGTGAGGGGCGCGGAGCGCGTCGGGGACCAGGGACGCGAGCGGCGTGGCCGGGTACTCCCGCGCCAGCGCGCCGAACGACTCGGCCGATCGGCACGGGTACCCCTGCTCGCTCGTGCTCCGGCAAGCCCAGCCGAGCCGGTAGAGCGCCAGCGGGCGAAGCCCGCTCAGCGGGTACCGGGAGGCCAGGGTGCCGTACAGGCGCGCCGCCCCGTCGTAGGCGCGGAGCCGCAGGTCGAAGCTCCCTTGGGAGGCCGCGATCACGGTGAGCGGCGCGAAGTCGGTGAAGGCCGCCGCGGACTGCGCGAAGTACGACCAGGCGCTTCGCGTTCGCTTCAGCTCGGACCGGAAGTAGTAGAACGACTCGGCCTGCAGGAAGAGCACCTCGTCCGGCGCGAGCGTCTTCGGCGCGGTGATCCGCTCGGCGCTCTCGCGGAGGCACCGTTCCGCGGTCGCGAACTCCGGATCGTCCAGATGAAGGCCCGGAGCGGTCGCGCACCCCCAGCACAGGACGGCACAGGCGATGGAGGAGAGGGCGGATCGACCGAGCATGTCCCTCGAGGATACGGCGCCCCGCCGTCGAAGGGGAGCGGGGCCCTGGGCCAAGGCACCGGGCCACCGCCGGGAGCGGCGCGGGCGGAGCGTCACCGGTCCGGTCACGCCGTGACGGGCGCGGCCCTCCGAGCCGAGCGCCTCGCGGCGAGAAGCCGTGGAAATTCCTCGGCGGGCTCGCGACCCGGGCCCGGCATGGCTCGTGAAAGGACCTCCGTCGTGGAGCCCACACCCTGCGAAAGGAAGCACCCATGAGCCGCAACACCCGCCGCCTCGTCTTCTCCTTTCTCCTCTCCGGGCTCGCGCCCGCCCTGGCGCTCGCCGCCGATCAGGCGGCCGCCGCCCCGCCGGCCGCGTCGCACCACGCGAGCGCGGCAACCCCGGCCCCGGCCCCGAAGTCCTGCACCTGCTCCCACGCGATGAAGATGGACGCCGCCGGAACGGGCGGCGCGGTGCGCCAGGCCGCGCCCCGCACCGACCCCGATCTCGAGCGCGAACTGGACCGGCTGCGCAGCCAGCAGGGCTAGCCAACGGTGCCGCGCGCCGTTATGGAGCGGGAGCACCGCCGCCGCCGAGGACGTGTCGAATCGCGGTCCGGCGGCTCGCGTCCGCGCGAGTGAGCGGAGACACCATGCGCCGTCCCTGCTGCATCGCCGTCGCCGCCGTGGTCCTGCTCCTCGGGGGCGGGCTGGTCGCCGGGCTCGTGGCCCTCCGGCGCAGCGGCCTCAGCGCCCGGCCCGAGCCCGGCCCCGTGGAGGCGCGCCTGGCCCGGACCGTCCGAAGCCTCGCGGTGGCGGGCTCCGTCCGGCGCCTGCCGAATCCCGTGCCCCTGACGCCCCGGCTGCTGGCGGAGGCGCGCGCGCACTTCGCGGACCACTGCGCCAGCTGTCACGGGAACGACGGCAGCGGAGACACCCCCCTGGGGCGGCGCCTCTACCCGCGCGCTCCCGACATGCGGCTCCCCGCGACCCAGGAGCTCACCGACGGGGAGCTGTTCCAGACCATCGAGGAGGGAATCCGGCTGACGGGGATGCCGGGCTGGGGGGGGGAGGTCTCGCCGGACGTCAGCTGGAGCCTGGTGCACTTCATCCGCCACCTGCCGCGGCTCACTCCGGAGGAGATCCTGGAGATGGAGCGCCTCAACCCCAAGTCGCCGGGCGAGTGGCAGGAGATGCAGGAGGACGAGGCGTTCCTGAAGGACGGGACGCCGGGCCCCGCCGCGCCGCGGCACCGCGCGCACTGAGGGGCACGACGAGTCCATCGGAAGAGAGGAGAGCCGGTCATGAGGAGCATCGGATGGATCGCGACGATCGTGGCGCTGGTCGGCGCGGGACCCGCCCTGGGTCACGAGGCAGGCGTAGACGTGCGCGGCGTGGTGGTCGCCGCCGACGCCGCGCAGGTCACCGTTCGCGGCGCGGACGGGAAGGAGACGCGCTTCGCCGTGGCGCGGGACACGCGCGTCTTCGTGGAACGACACGGCGCCAAGCCGGCGGAGCTGAAGCCGGGCGTCCGCGCCGTCATCCACGGCCGCGAGCGCGGCGGTAGGCTCGAGGCCGCCTCGATCCATGCGTCGGCGCCGGCGGGCTCCGTGCCGTCGGCGCCGTGGCCCGCGCGGTGAGTTGACAGGCTCCCGCGCGGGCTGCTACCTGTCGTCGCCCGTGCGCTTCCTGCGCCAGCTCGTCGCCCTCGGGGCGCTCGCCTGCTCCACCTGGGCGTCGGTGGTCGACAACCCCGCGGTATGCCCCGACGAGCTCTTGCAGCACGGCGGCGACCAGGACCACGGGACCCCGCCGGGCGCGCACTGCTGCCTGACGGCGCCTTGTCGGACGCCCACCACCTCGCCATCCGTGGCGCCCGCCGCGACGCCGGTCTCGAACGTCGTCGACGCGCTCGAGCCGGCCGTCGCCGTTCCGACCAGCATCCACGCCCCCGCACCGCCGACGCCGCCTCCGACATCCTTCGACCTGGCCTGACACCCCAGCTCGAAGGAGGACTCCGTGCACGTCGATGGACGGGCCGCGCTCGCGGCTCCAGTCGCAGCCACTCTGGCGCGTGAAAGCGCGCGCCTCATCACGCCCCTCTTCCTGATCGCAGCCGTCTTCCCGGCGGCAGGGCGTGCCGCTCCGCAGGGGGCGCTTGATCTTCGCTCCGCGCTCGCCCTGGCGCGAGCGCAGAACCCGGCGCTGAACGCCAGCCGCGCGAGCGTGGCGGAGGCGCGCGGCGAGCTCACCGGAGCGTCCGTCCTCCTCCGGGAGAACCCGGAAGTGGAGCTGGGCGCCGGCCCGCGCTGGCTCGACGCCCCCGGCTCGAACCGGCAGGTCGGCCTGGAGGCGTCCGTCTCCCAGCGGCTCGAGATCGCCGGCCAGCGAGGGCGCCGGGTGGACCGTGCGTCCGCCGAGGTCGCGGCCGCCGAGGCGGACGCCGACGCCGCGGGGCGCACCGTCGACCTCGCCGTGGCGACGGCGTTCTACCGGGCGCTCGGGGCAGAGGAGCGGGTGCGGATCGCCGGGGAGCACGAGCGGTTGGCCCGCGAGCTCCTCGAGATCGCCAGGGCGCGCGACGAGAAGGGGGCGGCGTCGCCGGTCGAGATCAACGCCGCCCGGGTCCGCGCCGCGGAGGCGAGCCGGCTGCTCCTGCGCGCCCGGGCGGACGAGGAGGGCTCCCGGGCTCGGCTCGCGCCGTTGCTGGGCCTGGACGCGGCGGCACCGCTCGCGCTCCAGGGCGGCCTGCCGGAGCCCCGTGACCTGCCGCCCGCGACCGGGGCCGCCGTCGATCGGTTGCCGGCGGTGGCCGCGGCGGCCCGGCGGCTCGAGGCGGCCAGGGCAGCGGCCGGCCTCGCGAGCGCGGCAGCCTGGCCGGACCTCCGGCTGGGCGCGAGGTACACCACCGAGGAGGCGTCGCGAACCCTGCTGGGCACGCTGTCCGTCCCCATCCCCGTCTTCCAGCGCAACCAGGGCGAGCGGGAGCGCGCTCGCGCCGCGGTGACGAGGTCTGTCGCGGAGGAGAAAGGCGTGCGCGCCCAGGCGACCGCGGAGATCCGTGAAGCGGAGATCGAGCGCGACCGGGCCCTTCAGGCCGCTCGGCTGTACGACCGCGACGTCCTGAAGGCCCTGGACGAGAACCTGGCCTTGCTCCGGCGCATGCTCGCGGCTGGAAAGGTCTCCGCCGCCGACGCCATCGTCCTGCAGCGCGAGGCCCTCGAAGGGCACCTCGGCTTCATCGACGCCCGCATCGACCTCGCCGTGGCCGACGCGCGGGCGCGGACGGCCGCCGGGCTCCCCATCCTCGACGACGCCACCGGAGGTGGCCGATGAGCACGAACCGTGTCGCGATTCTCTCCGCCCTGGCCCTCTTCGCCCTGGCCGGGCCGCTCGCCTGCAAGGCGAAGAAGGCCCCGGACGCCAGGCCCGAGCCCGCCGAGGCGGGAGGATCGACGGAGAGGCGGGAGTCGCCCGACCGGGTCCGCCTCGGCCGGGAGGCCCTCGAGAGCCTGAAGCTGGTCTTCGCCAGGGTCGAGGAGCGGGAGCTGGCCCCCGCGCTCGAGGTGGCGGCCGAGCTCGTCCCGGACCCGGATCGGCGCGCCGACGTGGGATCGCGCACCGCGGCGCGGGTGGTGGGGTTCCAGGTGAAGCTCGGGGACCGGGTCGAGCGCGGCACCCCGCTCGTCGTCCTCGAGAGCACCGAGGTCGGGAAGGCCCGGGCGGAGCTGCACGCGGCCCGGGCCAGGGCCGAGGTGGCGCGCCAGGCCGCCGATCGGGAGCGAGCGCTCGGCGAGGTCCAGGCCACGTCCCGGCGGGAGGTGCTCGAGGCGGAGGCGACCGCGAGGACCACCGCGGCGGATCTGGCGGCGGTCCGCACCACCCTCGCCGCGCTCGGCGCGGCGGAGGACGGGGGCGGGGATCCGGCCCGCCTGGTCCTCCGCAGCCCCATCGCCGGCACGGTGGTGGCGCGCCGCGCCCACCCGGGACGGTCGGTGGAGCCGAGCGCCACGCTCGTCGAGATCGTGGACCTCGAGCGGCTCTGGCTCGAGGCCCAGGTGTACGAGCGCGAGATGCGCTTCGTCGCGCCGGGGCAGCCGGTCCAGGTCGAGGCCCGGGCCCTCCCCGGCGAGGTCTTCCGCGCCAAGGTGGACCGGATCGGCGACGTCCTCGACGAGAAGACGCGCGCCGTCCAGGTGCGCGTCTCGCTCCCCAACCCGGGCCACCGGCTCAAGCCCGGGATGTTCGCCACCGCCCGCATCGTCGGGACGCGCGCCCGCGAGCCGCGCCGCATGGTCACCGTCCCCTGGGCCGCCATCCAGGAGATCGACGGCCACCCCGCGGTGTTCGTCCGGGTGCGAGCCGACGCGTTCGAGCCGCGCCGCGTGCACACCGGCGAGCGGGCCGGCGACCTGGTGGAGATCCTGAACGGCCTGCGGATCGGCGAGGAGGTGGTCGCGGAGGGGAGCTTCGTCCTCAAGGGCGAGCTCCTCAAGTCCACGCTGGGCGAGGCGGAGTGATGGCCTCGCGCATCGTCGCCTGGGCGCTCCGGAACCGCTTCCTGGTGGTCGTCTTCGCGGTGCTGGCGGCCGCGCTGGGCGTGGAGAGCATGCTGCGCCTGCCCATCGACGCCGTGCCGGACGTGACCAACGTCCAGGTGCAGGTCCTCACCAAGGCGCCGGCGCTGGCGCCGCTCGAGGTGGAGCGGCTCGTCACCTTCCCGGTGGAGTCGGCCATGGCGGGCCTGCCCGACCTGGAGGAGATCCGATCGGTCTCGAAGTTCGGGCTCTCGTCGGTGACGGTGGTCTTCCGCGAGGGCACCGACGTCTACCGGGCGCGGCAGCTCGTGGGAGAACGGCTCTCGGAGGTCCGGGAGGCCATCCCGGCCGGCTACGGCAGGCCGGAGATGGGCCCCATCACCACCGGCCTGGGGGAGGTCTTCCAGTTCGAGGTGCGCGGCGACCCCACCTGCAAGGCCGGCGAGACGGTGGCGGGCTGCTGGTCCCCGATGGCGCTCCGGACGGTCCTCGACTGGTTCATCGCCTACCAGCTGAAGAGCGTCCCCGGCGTGGTGGAGGTGAACACCTTCGGCGGCGAGCTCAAGACCTTCGAGGTCCAGCCCGATCCCGCCGCGCTGCAAGCGCACCGCGTGGCGCTCTCCGAGATCTTCGGGGCGCTGGAGCGGAACAACCGGAACGTGGGCGGAGCGTACCTGGTCCGCAACCGCGAGCAGGTGGTGATCCGCGGCGAGGGGCTCCTCGGGGGGCTGGAGGACATCGGCCGGGTCGTCCTGCGGACCAGCGGCGAGGGGACGCCGCTCTACGTCCGGGACGTGGCGGAGGTGAAGCTCGCTCCCATGGTCCGCCAGGGCGTCGTCACCCGCGACGGGCGCGGCGAGGCGGTGGTCGGGGTCGCCATGATGCTCCTGGGCGAGAACTCCCGCGAGGTCGTGAACCGGGTGAAGGACACGCTCGCGTCGATCGCGACGAGCCTGCCGCCCGGGGTGCGCGTCGAGCCGTTCTACGACCGCACCGACCTGATCCGCCGGACCATCGGCACCGTGCAGAGGAACCTCCTGGAGGGAGGCCTGCTCGTGCTCGCGGTGCTCTTCCTCATGCTGGGGAACCTGCGCGGCGGGCTCGTCGTCGCCGCGGCCATCCCCCTCTCCATGCTCTTCGCCTTCGTCGGGATGGTGCGCTCCGGCGTGTCGGGAAACCTGATGAGCCTCGGCGCCATCGACTTCGGCCTGGTCGTCGATGGGGCGGTGGTGATGGTGGAGAACGTCTTCCGGCTCCTCTCGGAGAAGCGGGCCGCCGGGAAGGACCCCCGGGAGGTGGTCCGCGAGGCGACGGTCGAGGTGGCGCGCCCGGTGGCCTTCGCCGTCGCCATCATCCTGATCGTCTACCTCCCGGTCCTCACGCTCACCGGCGTCGAGGGGAAGATGTTCCGGCCCATGGCGCTCACGGTGATGTTCGCGATCGCGGGCTCGCTCCTCCTCTCGCTCACCGTCGTCCCGGTGCTGGCGTCGCTGTTCCTGAGGAAGCCGCCCCGGCACGAGGAGACCTGGGCGGTGCGCATGCTGAGGCGCGCCTACGCGCCGGCGCTCGCCTGGGCCCTGCGCCGCCGCCTCGCCGTGGTGGGCGCCGCCGCCGCCCTCTTCGCGGCGAGCCTGGTGGTCGCCGCCTTCCTGGGCGGGGAGTTCATCCCCCGGCTCGACGAGGGCTCCATCGCCCTCCAGGTCTGGCGCCTCCCCTCGGTGTCGGTCGAGGAGGCGGCTGCCCAGTCGGCTCTCCTCGAGAGGGCGCTGCTCCGCGAGTTCCCCGGCGAGGTGGAGACCGTGGTCTCGAAGACCGGTCGGCCCGAGATCGCCACCGACGCCATGGGCGTCGAGATGAGCGACGTCTTCGTGATGCTGAGGCCCCACGAGAAGTGGCGCTTCGGGTCCAAGGAGGAGCTCGTCGAAGCCATGGAGAAGGCGCTCCGGAGGGCGGTCCCGGGAGTGGCGTTCGGGTTCTCCCAGCCCATCGAGCTGCGCGTCGCCGAGCTCATCTCCGGCGTGCGGTCCGACGTCGCCGTCAAGATCTTCGGACCGGACCTGGACGTCCTGCGGCGCGAGGCCGGCGAGGTGGCCCGGGCGATCGCCGGCGTGCCCGGGGCCAGCGACACCAAGGTGGAGCAGGTCTCGGGGCTCCCCATCCTCACGGCCGCGGTGGACCGCACCGCGCTGGCGCGGCACGGCGCCTCGGCCGACGAGGTGCTGTCGGCGATCGAGGCGCTCGGCGGCAAGCAGGCGGGCGTCATCCTGGAAGGGGAGAAGCGCTTCCTGCTCCGGGTGCGCTACCCCGAGCGGGTGCGGAGCGATCCGGCGGCCATCGCGCGCATCCCGGTCGCGACCTCCGGAGGGCGGCTCGTCCCCCTCGGCGAGCTGGTGCGGATCGACGTCGAGCCGGCCGCCTCCCAGATCAGCCGCGAGGACATCCAGCGGCGCATCACCGTCGAGACCAACGTCCGGGGACGCGACATCGCCTCGTTCGTGGAGGCGGCCCGCGCGGCCCTGGCGGCGAAGGTGAAGCTCCCGCCCGGCTACACCGTCGCCTGGGGCGGACAGTTCGAGAACCTCGAGCGGGCCTCGCGGCGGCTCCTCGTCGTGGTGCCGCTCGCGCTGCTCCTCATCTTCGTGCTGCTCTTCGGCACCTTCGGCTCGGCCCGGCCGGCGCTCCTCATCTTCCTCAACGTTCCCTTCGCGGCGACCGGAGGCGTGCTCGCCCTGGCCCTGCGAGGGATGCCCTTCAGCATCTCGGCCGGCGTCGGATTCATCGCCCTGTTCGGCGTCGCCGTGATGAACGGCGTCGTGCTCCTGAGCCACGTCCGCAGGCTGGAGCGCGAGACCGACCTCTCGCCGGTGGAGGCGATGCGGGAGGGTGCGCTGGTGCGCATGCGGCCGGTCCTCACCACCGCCCTCGTCGCCGCCCTCGGGTTCGTCCCCATGGCGCTCTCGACCAGCCCGGGCGCGGAGGTGCAGCGGCCGCTCGCCACCGTGGTCATCGGGGGGCTGGTCACGGCGACGCTGCTGACCCTTCTCGTGCTCCCGACCATCTACGCCTGGTTCGCCGGGGACGGCGGGGTTCCGGGGGGTGCGGCGGGGGAGCAGCCGGCGAGGCCGGCCTGAGGAGTCGCGGCGGACGGCGGGACGAACCGGCTTGGTGGTGGCGCAACTCCGCGTGCGTCGGACCGCGCGACGGATGTGACACTGTGACAGGCGCGGATACGCGATCGTGCTCCCCCACGGCCCAGCACGGGGCTCGTGACCCGACGACCTCTGGTGTCCCGGTGCCCTATGAGTGGCCTGTCCATTTCCCGCCCTCGAAGAGGGCGAGACCCGAGTCGGAAGGCCGGTTCGTCCGGCGCTCCACACCCCGGCACGTCCCTTGCTGGCTGGATGCGGGTGCCACACGACCGTCCCCACCGGACAAGGAGCAACTCGACATGACCTTCGCCCTCACCTGCGCGCTGTGCCTCGCGAGCCCCCAGCTGGGAGCCGGCCTGGGCGCGAGCATCGACGCAACTCCCTCGGCGCTCGCAGCCGCCCTGGAGTCCCCGATCCCCGCCGGCCCCGCCCATCCGTCGCTGGCCCTGGCGGGAGCCGGGGACGGCTGGTACCAGCACGACCACGGAGACTCGGCGCCGCAGGACGAGTCGGGCCACGGCGGCCACTCGATGATGGGAACGACGATGATCGTGGTCATGGTGGCGATGATGGTCGTGGTGGGAGGGCTGTTCATGATGCGCGGGGCCCGCGCCGCAGCCTCGCCGCAGGCTTCGGGTCCGGCGGCGCTGGCGATACCGGTGACGGCACCGGTCGGCCCTCTCGCCGGCGGCTGAGAGGCGGAGGGCTGGTGCGGCGCCCTGGCGGCCCGACGGCCTCCGGGGCCGACCTGGCGGTGGTCCGGGGCCCGAGACGTTCCCGGCAGCTCAGGGGCCGTCCCGGCCGCCCGCCTCCAGGCTCGCCAGCAGCGAGTAGAGCCGCCGCCGGGTCACGCCCAGGAGCTTCGCCGCCTCGGTCTTGTTGCCCCCGGCCCGCTCCAGGGCGGCCCGGATCAGCTCGGCCTCGAAGCCGTCCAGGCTGAAGCCCTCCCCGAGCAGGTCGGCGGCCCGCCGCCCGCGGGCGCCGGCCGCCGGGCCCACGGCGAGGTGGGCCGGGGCGATGGGCTCCTCGCCCGCCAGGATCAGCGCCCGCTCCAGGACGTTCTCCAGCTCGCGGACGTTGCCGGGCCAGGCGTGCTCCAGCAGCCGCTGGCGCGCCTCCGGGCCGAGCCTGGCGGCCGGCACCCCGCGCGCCGCCAGGAAGCGGTCGGCGATCGGCAGGAGGTCCTCGCGGCGCTCCCGCAGCGCCGGCACGCGGATGGCGAAGACGTTGAGCCGGTAGAAGAAGTCCTCGCGGAACTCCCCGTCCCGGACCGCCGCGTCCAGGTCCCGGTTGGTGGCCGAGACCACCCGCACGTCCACCCGGCTCTCGGCCACGGCGCCGACCGGGACGAAGGTGCGCTCCTGCAGGAAGCGGAGCAGCTTCACCTGTGTCGCCGGCGCGACCTCCCCGATCTCGTCGAGGAACAGGGTGCCGCCGTCGGCGGCGGCGAGGTGGCCCGGCTTGCGCTGGGTGGCACCGGTGAAGGCCCCCCGCTCGTGGCCGAACAGCTCCGCCTCCAGCAGCGTCTCGGGGAGCGCGGCGCAGTGCACCTCGACGAGCGGCGCCGCGGCCCGCTTCCCCTGGTAGTGGACGTAGCGGGCGACCTGGCTCTTGCCGGTGCCGCTCTCGCCGAGCAGCAGCACGGTGGCGTCGGTGGCCGCCACCTGGCGCGCCGACGCCAGGACCGCCTTCATGGCCGGGCTCTCCGCCACCAGCTCCGGGGTGAGCCGCGCCAGCAGCCGCTCGCTGCGCGACTCGGCGGAGCGCTGCGCCGCGAGCCGCCGCACCCGCAGCCGCAGCTCGTCCATGGCGAAGGGCTTGAGGACGTAGTCGGCGGCCCCCGCCTTCATGGCGGCCACGGCGCTCTCGGCGGTCCCGTAGGCGGTCATCAGCACCACCTCCGGCGGCGCCGCCAGCGCCCGGGCCGCGGCCAGGACCGCGAGGCCGTCCACCTCCGGCATCCGCAGGTCGGTGATCACCACGTCGAAGGGGGCGGCGGCCAGCTCCACCAGCGCCTGGCGGCCACCGGTTGCCCGGGCCACCTGGTGGCCGTCCAGCTCCAGCATCTCGGCGGCGACCCGGGCGAGCTTCGGCTCGTCGTCCACCACCAGGACCCGTGCCATCGGCGCGATCCTAGCCGGCGGCGAGCGGCAGGGTGAGCTCGAAGGCCGCGCCCGGGCCGGCCTGGTCGAGCAGCCGCAGCGCGCCGCCGTGCCGCTCGGCGATGCGACGGGAGATGGCGAGCCCCAGGCCGGTCCCGTCGGCCCGGCCCGTGGCGAAGGGATCGAAGAGCCGCGCCCGCAGCTCCGGCGCCACCCCGGAGCCGTCGTCCACGACGAGCAGCCGCGCGCGCCCCCCGTCCGCGACCCCGCGCAGCTCGACGGCGCGCGCACCGGCCTGGGCCGCGTTCACCAGCAGGTTCGCGAGGAGCTGGCGCAGCCGCCCGGGGTCGGCCTCGACCCGGAGCGCCGGCACCAGGAGCCGGACCTCCACCCCGGGATGGGAGCGGGCCAGGCCGCGCGCCGCCTCGCCGGCGAGCTCGGCCACGTCGGTGGGTACGAGCGAGAGGGCCGGCTCCCGGGAGAGGTCGAGGAAGTCGTCGGTGAGGCGGCGCAGCCGCTCCACCTCGCCGAGGACGTCGCCAAGCGCCTCCTGGTCCCGCGGCGGCAGCGCGGCGCCCCCGCGGGCCTGGACCAGCTCCACCGCGCCGCGGATCACGCCGACGGGGTTCCGGATCTCGTGGGCCACCATCGCCGCCATCCGCGAGAGGGTCTCGCCCCGGGCGGCGCGCGCCACCGCCTCCTGGCGCTTCCCCTCGCTGCGCACCCACTGGAGAGCGGCCGCCGCCAGGGCCGCGGCGGCCAGCGCCGAGAGCGCCACCCCGACCCACAGGGCCTGGTGCAGGTCGCGCCAGCCGGCCGAGAAGGCCCCTCCGGCCTCCAGCGCCAGCACCGCGCGCACCGCGCCGCCGGGGCCCCGCACCGGAAAGTAGCCGGTGGCGACCGGCTGGTCGCCGACCGCGTAGGAGAAGGCGACCGAGGGGCGGCCGGCGGCGGCCTCGGCGGTGCGGGCGGCGTCCACCCGGAGCAGGTCGGCCCGGCCGCCGGCGGGTCCGGCGGCGTCGGCGAGGATCTCCCGGGAGGGCGAGAGGAGCAGCGCGCCCTCCAGACCGTTGGCGCGCATCACCGCCGCCAGCTCGGCCCGCGACGGCGCCACCGATCCCAGGAAGGACGCCGCCGTCTCGCCGGCGCCGCGCAGTCGCTCCTGCAGCGCGTGCTGCAGGGCCTCGGTGGCGCGGCGGTGCAGGTGGAGCGTGGCCCCCAGCGAGCCGGCGAGGCCGAGCAGGCCGGCGACGAGCGGCGCGGCGGCGAGGCGGGCCCTCACAGCCCCTTCTGCCAGACCACGCCGACGGTGGGGACGAGCTTGTCGTACTCGAAGGCGGGGGAGCTGGAGAGGGCCCGGAACCCCTGGAGCGAGGCCCGCGCGGTCCAGCCCGGGGCGAGGTCGTACTCTCCCGTCAGGGTCGCGGTCAGGTAGCGGTCCTTGCGCCGGACGCCGAGCACCGGATCGAGGTCGTCGTAGGAGCGGAAGGAGAGTCCGGCCGAGGCGCCGAGCCGGAGCCGCGGCCCGAGGACCGACCGCAGCTCGAGGCGGGGCCCCTGCTCGGTGTAGCTGGCGATCCCGAGCTTGGCGGCGTCGCGGGTGAGGCCGTAGACCGCGGCCAGCCAGCCTCCCGGGCCGAAGGGGAGCGCGGCGCGGAGCTCGGCGGAGTGGACCGTCCCCGAGAAGCCGGAGATGTTCGAGGACTGGTAGTTCTCGAGCTGCAGCGCGTAGCGGGCGCTCCAGGTGAGGCCGGCGGTCAGCCAGGCGCCGGCCGAGAAGCGGTGGGCCGCGAGGAAGGGGCGGCCGCCGAAGGTCCGGTAAAGGAAGTCGTACCCGCCCTGCGCCCCTGCGCCGTCCCGGGTCGCCTGCCAGCCGGCGCCGGCCTCGAGGCCGGCGAAGTCGTAGCTCCCCAGTTGCAGTTGCTGCCGGGCAAAGCCCGAGGCCCGGAGGAACGGCCCGTCCCGGCCCAGCGGGCGGTACAGGGCGGAGCCGGCGAAACCGTAGAGCCCGTCTCCGCTCGTGGTCCCGGCCACGCCGGGGATGGCCGCCGCGTTCCGCGGCGCCTGCGTCACGTTGGAGTCGAAGCCGGTCTCGCCGAGGAGCGTCAGCACCAGGCCGCTGTCCTGGCGGGCCAGGCGCGAAAGGTCGGAGGCCAGCGAGGCCAGCTCGGGGCTGGCCGCCGCCTGGGCGAAGAGCTCGGCGGCCCGTGGCGCCGCCCCCTCGCGGAGCGCGACGAGCCCCAGGTAGAAGCGGGCCAGGTCGCGGTGCTCGGGCTGGGCCTCGGCGGCCCGCAGCAGCGGAGCGGCCTCGGCCTCCTCCCCGAGGTTGTAGCGGCAGATGCCCTCGAGCAGCGCCGCCGAGCGGTCGCCGGTGGCGCGGCGGGCCTCGCCGAAGGACTCGGCCGCGGCGCGCCAGTCGTGCGCCTCCATCCGGCGCAGGCCCGCCTCGAAGGGATCGGCCCGGGGCGCGGGGGCGAGGCAGAGGGCCCGAAGCCGTTCCCGCGACGCGGCGTCGGCGGGGTCGAGCGCCGCCGCCGCGCGGTAGGCGAAGGAGGCGCCCTCGCGGTCGCCCGCCGCCCGCTCCTCGTCGCCGGCGGCGCGGTAGGCCGCGGCCTCGGCGGGCGCGGGGACCGCGGCGGGGAGCACCGGCGCGCACGGGTCGGCGGCCCCGAGGATCAGGGCCAGGATCGCGCCGGTCACGGCTTCGCACCCCGGCCCGCCGCCGGGGCGCCGCGGAGCGCCTCCGCCCGCCGGTAGTGGTCGGGGCGCCGGGCCGAGAGGCCGGCCGCCTCCTCGCAGTAGGCCGCCGCCAGGATGGCCCGTCCCTGGGCACGCTGCTCGGCGCAGCGCCGGAGGTACCAGTCGATGGCCGCCGGGGCCGGCTCCGCCTTCAGGGTGGCGGCGATCTCGGCGCGCATCCGGGCGGCCTCCGCCCCGACGCGCGGGCCGGCCCGGTCCGCCACCGTGGCGAGGATGCGGTCGGCCGCGAGGTAGAGCCGGGCGTCGAAGGCCGCGACCGCCCGGTGGTAGTCGATGAGGGCGTCCGGCTCCTGCCCGGCGAGGCCGCCGAAGGCCTCGATCGCCTCCTCGGGCCTGCCGAGCTTGACCAGGGTGACCGCCGCGTACCGCGCCGCCTCCCCGGAGCCGAGCCGCTGCGCGACGCGGAACTCGACCAGGGCCTCGGGGTAGTGGGCTTCCCGGAAGCGCTGGGCGCCGGCGAGCAGGTGCTCGTCGGCGCCGGCGCCACCGGCCGTGAGCGTGAGTCCGGAGAGGATCAGCAGGGCCGCGGCGGTCAATGGAGTTCCCCTACTTCGTCATGGTGCCGGTGCCGCCGGGCATGGTGCCCGTTCCGCCGGGAGCCGTGCCCGTGCCGCCGGGGGGCGTGCCCGTGCCACCGGGCATCGTACCGGTACCCGTGCCGCCGGGCATCGTGCCGGTGCCCGCACCGCCGGGAGGCGTGCCGCCCATCATCCCGCCCGGTCCCGTCCCGCCCATCATCCCGCCCGGAGGCGTGCCGCCCATCATCCCGCCGTGCATGCCGGTCATCCGCGCCTTGTCGGCGGCGTCGTGCATGGCGCCACCCGCGCCCATGGCGCCGGTGCCCATCGCGGCGCCCATGCCGGCGCGGCTCGCGGCCTCGACGTGGGAGGCGGCGGCGTCCTTCGAGCCCTGGTGCATGGCGCGGTGGCGTGCGGCGTCCACGGCCTCCGCCGCCTTGCCCCGGTTCATGGCCCGGTGGGTCGCGGCGGTCGCCGACTCCTTCGCCAGCCCCTCCTTCATGGCCCGCTCGCGCTCCATCCCGGCGCCGGCGCCCGGCATGGCGTCGTGGCCCGGGCCGGTGTGATCGGGCAGGGTCGCCCCGTGGCCCGGCATCGTGGTGGCGTCGTGCATCGCCTCGTGCATCAGCTTGTGGGCGGCGTCGGCATCCTGGGCGCGGGCGCCGCCGGCGGCGACGAGACCAGCCGCGTAGACCGCGTAGAACCAGCTCTTCCTCATTTTCTTCTCCTCGATCTGCCGCTCCGTGCGGCTCGGGGAGGCCAATAGCAACCTCCGTGCCCAGCGGGATTTCAACAGGATAAGACGATTCTCGCGGCGCGCCCGTACCAACTGGTACGGGATGGCGTACCACTCGGTACGCGGGTCCACCATCCCAACAGGCGTCGCCACGGGGCCTTCCCGGATCGCCGACGTCCGTCATATTGGAATACTTTCCGTTGTCCGCTTGACAGGACGCTCGTCCGTCATGCAGGATGCACATCGTGACGCGCTCGACCCCGACGCACCGCCGCATCCGCACCGGCATCTCGGCCCGGAGCGCGAGGCCGTGCTGTTGTCTCCGGCCGGCGTCGCCCGCGCGAATGCGCGGCTGACCGGCCGGCCCGCGACTCCCTCCCCACCTCCCGACGTTTCCAGCGCGCGCCCGCCCGGCTGCCGGGCCGCGCTCGTCCTTCCGCGGCCCAGAGGCACCACCATGAGCGAGCAGATCCAGCAGGCCATCCAGTCGTTGAGCCGCGCGGTCGAGGGAAACCCCGCCGCCGCCAAGGTCCCGTTCCGGGCCACCACCGTCTCCGTCGAGGACGACTTCTCGACGCTCTCGCGGATCCGGAGCTTCGACGTCCGGAACGACGAGCCGCCGGAGCTGGGCGGCGGGAACTCCGGCCCCAACCCGGTCGAGGCGGTGCTGGCGGCGCTCGGCAGCTGCCAGGCCATCGTCTACCGCGCCTACGCCAACGCGCTGGGCCTCCACGTCGACCGGGTCGAGGTCGAGACCCGCGGCCACCTGGACGTGCGCGGCTTCCTGGGCGACCCCTCGGTCGCCGCCGGCTTCGAGCGGGTGACCTTCACCACCCGCGTGGTCTCGCCGGAGCCGCCCGAGAAGATCGCGGAGCTGGCGCGGCGGGTGGAGCAGCACTGCCCGGTGCTCGACATCCTGCGCCGTCCCATCCTGGTGGCGGGCACCCTGGAGCACGTCGCGCCGGGCGCCGCCCGCGACGCGGCCTGACGGAGGCGACGTGACCACTCCCACCTCGGTTCCCGCCGTTCTCCCCTGGCACCGGCGCGAGGACACCTGGGCCATCCTCATCGCCCTGGGCCTGGTGCTGGCCTCGACCCTGGCCTTCTTCCTCGGCGTCTCCCGCGCGCTGGGCACGGCGGCCCTCTCCATCCCCACCTGGAGCGAGGGCGGGACGCTCGCCGGTGCGCTGGCCGCGAACCCGGCCGCGCCGCTGGCCCTCTTCCTCCTCTTCCTGGCCGCCTTCTCGGCCGCCTCCCTCGCCATCGGCTGGGACGTCGTCCGGTACGCGGCCGGGTTCGCGGTGCTCTTCCTCTTCTCCATCGCGGTCACCGCGCTGGGGTCGAACGCCTCCCTCAAGCAGTGGCAGCTCGAGCCCCCGCTGATCGCCCTGGCCGTCGGGATGGTCCTCGGCAACGCCGTGCGGCTGCCGGCCTGGTTCCAGTCGGCGCTGCGCACCGAGTTCTACGTGAAGGTCGGCATCGTGCTCATGGGGGCGACCCTGCCCTTCACCCTGGTCCTGCAGGCCGGCCCGGTGGCGATGCTCCAGGCCACCCTCGTCGCCGTCGCCACCTTCGCCGCCATTCACCTGGCGGCCACCCGCCTCCTCGGCCTCGACCCCCGCTTCGGCGCCACCCTGGGCGCAGGCGGCTCGATCTGCGGCGTCTCGGCGGCCATCGCCGTGGGCGGCGCCTGCCGCGCCGAGAAGAGCCACGTCTCGGTGGCCATCTCCCTGGTGGTCCTCTGGGCGGTGGCGATGATCTTCGCCCTGCCCTTCGCCGCCCGCCACCTCGGGCTCGCGCCCGGCGTCGCCGGGGCCTGGATCGGGACCTCCGAGTTCGCCGACGCGGCCGGCTTCGCCGCGGCCGCGGCGCTCGGCGACGACCGCGCCGTGAAGACCTTCACCCTCATGAAGGTCGTGGGCCGGGACATGTTCGTGGGCGTCTGGGCGCTCCTCGTGGCCTGGCTCTCCGTGACCCGGTGGGATCGGGGCACGGCCGGCCCTCCGGAGCGCGTCGGCGCGGGCGAGATCTGGCGCCGGTTCCCCCGGTTCGTCCTCGGCTTCCTGGTCGCCTCGGTGCTGGTCACGGTGGTCCTGGCCTCGCTCGAGGGCCCGGCCGCCTCCCGCTTCGCCAGGGGCGTGGTGGACCCGCTCAAGACCCTCCGGGGCTGGGCCTTCACCTGGACCTTCCTCTCCATCGGCTTCACCACCCGCTTCCGCGACCTCACCCGGTTCGGGTGGCGGCCCTTCGCCGCGGTCGCCGCCGGGGTGCTGGTCAACGTCCCGCTGGGCTACTGGCTCTCGACCCACGTCTTCGCGAGCCACTGGCTCTCGGTGAGGTGAGGGGCGCCGTGGTGGACCACCTCCTCGAGATCACCGTCGACGCGGAGGGCGCGCGCGGCGCCGCGCTGGCCGGCGCGCTCTCCGCGGCGGGCTTCGACCTGCGGACCCGCCGGGGGCGCGCCGTCGCCCGGTCGGCCTCGGTCCAGGCCGGCGAGGCCAAGGCGCTGCTGCGGGCGCTCGGCTTCCTCGATCGCGAGTACCGGCTTCACGTGGAGTACACGCGCGGATGGGGTTTCCTGTGACCGCGCCGCTGCTGCCGCTCTTCATCAAGCTCGCCGGCCGGCGCGTGCTGCTGGTCGGCGGGGGGCGCATGGCGGCGGCCCGGGCGCGCCAGCTCGCCGGGGTCGGCGCCCGCGTCGTCGTGGTGGCGCCCGAGGTCCGCGAGGAGGTGGCGGCGCTCGCCGCGGAGCTCCACCGGCGCCCGTTCCGCGACGGCGACCTCGACGGCGCCTGGCTGGCGGTGGCGGCGGCGACGCCCGCGGTGAACCGCGAGGTGGCCCGCGCCGCGGAGGCCCGCCGCCTCCTCGTGAACGCGGTGGACGACCCGGAGCAGGCCACCGCCTACACCGGCGGCGTGGTCCGGCGCGGCGACGCGACGGTGGTCGTCTCCACCGGCGGCCGGGCGCCGGCCCTGGCCGGTCTCCTCCGGGAGGCGCTCGACGCGCTGCTGCCGGCCGGGGCGGGGGTGTGGGTGGACCTGGCCGAGGCGGAGCGGCGAGCCTGGCGGCGCGACCGGGTGCCGCTCCCGGACCGCCGGCCGCTGCTGCTGCGCGCGCTGGGCGAGCGGTACGGCGCGGACGCACCGGAGGAGCCCCCGCCGCCGCGCGGGCTCGTCTCCCTGGTGGGCGCGGGGCCGGGGGATCCGGGCCTCCTCACCCGGCGGGCCGCCCACCGGCTCCGCCACGCCGACGTCGTGCTGCACGACGCGCTGCTGCAGCCGGGCGTCCTCGAGCTCGCCCCCGCGGCGCTCCGCGTCCCGGTGGGCAAGCGGGCCGGCAGGCCCGGCGCCTCGCAGCGGGCCATCGAGCGGCTGCTCGTCCGGGCGGCGCGGCGCGGCAAGCGGGTGGTGCGGCTCAAGTGCGGCGATCCCTTCGTCCTCGGGCGCGGCGGCGAGGAGGCGCTGGCGCTCGCCGCCGCCGGGGTGCCCTTCGAGGTCGTCCCCGGCGTGTCCTCGGCCGTGGCCGCGCCGGCGCTCGCCGGGATCCCCGTCACCCACCGGGGCCTGGCCTCCGGCTTCGCGGTCCTGTCGGGCCACGCCGAGGCGGCCTTCGGCCCGATCGTGGACGGGATCGCCCCGGGGTCGCTGACGCTGGTCGTGCTCATGGGGCTGCAGGCGCGCGCCGCGGTCTCCGCGCGGCTGCTGGCCCGGGGCTGGCCTGCCGCGACGCCGGCGGCCGTCCTCCTGGACGCGTCGGGCCCTGGCGCCTTCACCTGGCGGGGCACCCTGGCCGGCCTGGCGGAGGCGGCCCTGCCGCCGGACCGCGCCGCCCTCCCCGGCACGCTGGTCGTCGGCGCCGTCGCCGCCCTCTCCCTCGCTCCGCCGCTCGGGTCGGCAGACGCCGGCCCATCCCGCCACGCCGCCGCGAGCGGCACCTGAAAGGACGCCCATGCCCGGTCCGGCCACCGCCACGGAAAGCCCATCCGCGACCCCGACCGCAACCGCGGTCGGGGCCGCGGCCGAGATCGACCTCGTCCCCGCCTCGGGCGCCGGACGAGACGGGTCGTACGCCGACGCGGACCAGATCGACGCCTTCGCCCGCGACCTGCGCCGGTTCGAGGCGGGAGAGCTCGACGCCGAGACCTGGCGGTCGCGGCGGGTGGCGCTCGGCGCCTACGGGCAGCGCCAGGAGGGCGTCCACATGCTGCGGGTGAAGCTCCCGCAGGGCGTCGCCACCGCGGAGCAGCTGCGCGCCCTCGCCGACGTCGCCGTGCTCTACTCCCGCGGCTTCGGCCACGTGACGACGCGCCAGGACTTCCAGCTCCACTTCGTCCACCCCTCGCACCTCGAGCCGGCGATGCGGCGCCTCGCCAGCGCCGGCCTCACCACCTCCGGCGCGGGCGGCAACACCGTGCGCAACGTCGTCGCCTGCCCCTTCGCCGGCATCGCGCCGGACGAGCCCTTCGACGTGACCCCGTACGCCGAGGCCTTCACGCGCCACTTCCTTCGCCACCCGCTGGGGGACTCGCTCCCCCGCAAGTTCAAGGTGGCCTTCGAGGGGTGCGCCGAGGACCACGCCGCCACCGCCATCCAGGACCTGGGCTTCCGGGCGCGCCTCTCGGGCGAGGGGTCCGGGGCGCGGCGCGTCTTCTCCGTCACCGCCGCGGGCGGGACCTCGACCCTCTGCGCTTCCGGCGAGCCGCTCGTCGAGGAACTCCCGGCCGGCGAGATCCTGGCGCTCGGCGAGGCGGTGGTCCGGGTCTTCCACGCGCGGGGCGACCGCGCCGACCGGAAGCGGAACCGGCTCAAGTTCCTGGTCCGCGACATGGGCCTCGCGCCCTTCCGGACGGCGGTGATGGCGGAGCTGGAGCGCCTGCGCGCCGCCGGCCCGCCGCGCCTGCCGTTCGACCCCGAACGGCCCCCCGAGGAGTCGCCTCCGGGCTCCCGGGGCGGCGCGGCTCCCTCCGGTGGCCGGGCACCGGCCTGGGCGCCGGGGCCGTTCCGCGCCTCGAACGTCCGGCCCCAGCGCCAGCCCGGCTTCTGCACCGTCACCGTCTCGCCGCCGCGGGGCGACGTCACGGCCGGACAGCTCTGCGGGATCGCCGCGCTCGCGGAGGCATACGGCGACGGTTCGGCGAGGTTCACCAGCGCCGGTCACCTCCTGCTCCGGTGGGTCCGCGACCTCCACGTCGGGGCGGTTCACGCCCGCCTGGCCGCCGCCGGCCTGGGCCAGGACGGCGCGGGGAGCGCGGCCGACGTCGGCGCCTGCCCGGGTGCGGAGGTCTGCCGGCTGGCCGTCACCGCCACCCGCGAGCCGGCCCGCCGCGTCGCCGACGAGGTCCGCCGCGCCCTCCCGGAGACGGCGCGCGCCGTCCCGATCCCGGTCCGGATGTCCGGCTGCCCCAACGGTTGCGCCCAGCACCACCTCGCCGCCATCGGGCTCCAGGGCTGCACGCGGCGGGTGGACGGCGCGGCCGCGCCCCACTTCCAGGTGCTGCTCGGCGGCCACACCGGCGAGGGCGGGGCGGTCTTCGGCCGGCCGGCGGGGACGGTGCCCGAGGAGCGCGTCCCCGAGCTGGTCGCGCGGCTCGCCGGCCTCTACCTCGCGGGGCGGCGCGACGGCGAGGGCGCCGGCGCCTGGTTCGCCAGGGAATTCGAGCGCGCCCGGGAGGCCGTCGCCGCGCACTCCAGGCGGTGACCGGCCGCGGCCCAGTCCAGGATGCCGTCCTCGAGGCGCAGGGCCCGCAGGCCGCGCCGCCGGAGCAGCCCGACCGCCTCGACCGCCAGGACGCAGTAGGGGCCGCGGCAGTAGGCGACGATCTCCTGCCCCTTCGGCAGCTCGGCCAGGCGCCGGGCCAGGTCGGGGAGCGGCACGGAGAGGGCCCCCGGGATGTGGCCGGCCTCGAACTCCTCGGGCGGCCGCACGTCGAGCAGGGTGACGTCCCCGCCGCGCACCTTCCGGCGGAGCGCCGCCTCGTCCACCTCTTCCAGCTGGCCGTGGCCCGCCAGGAACTCGCGGGTGATCCGCTCGACCTCGGCGAGGCGCCGCTCGGCGACCCGGCGCAGGGTGAGGAGCAGCTCGCCCACCAGCGGGTCGGCCAACCGGTAGGTCACGAACAGCCCCTGCTTCGTCGACTCGACCAGCCCGGCCTCCCGCAGGACCTGGAGGTGCTGGGAGGCGTTCGCCAGGCCGAGGTCGGCCAGGCGGCCGAGGCGCTCCACGGTGCGGGGCCCCTGCGCCACCAGCTCCAGCAGCTCGATCCGGTGCGGGCTCGCCAGCGCCTTCGACACCCGGGAGAACTGCGCGTAGATGGCGTCCTTGAACCGCCGCCCCGGGCTACGGGCCGCGCGCGGCGCGGCCGCCGTCCGTGCCGCCTTCCCCGCCGATCCGTTCACGTGTTCCCCCTCGCGCCGGCGCCGGGCTCAGCCTCCCCGGACGGCCGACGCCACCAGATCCAGCACCCGCTCCAGCTCGCTCCAGGTCGTGGTGCGGCCCAGGCTGAAGCGCACCGCGCCCATCCCCTCCCGCTCCGGCACGCCCATCGCCGCGAGCACGGGGGAGAGCTCGACCGAACCGGCGTGGCAGGCGGAGCCGGTCGAGGCGGCGACGCCCGGGAGCGCGGCCAGGAGCTCGGCGCCGGAGCGGCCCACGAAGTTCACGCTGGCCGTGTTTGGCAGCCGCTCCGCCTCGCCGCCGTTCACGGTCAGGCGGTCGCCGAGCAGGGTCGTCAGCGCGGCCTCGAAGCGGTCCCGCAGCAGGCGCACGCTCGCCATCCCCACCTGGTCGCCGGCGATCCAGCAGGCCTCGCCCAGGCCCACGTCGAGGAGGACGTTCTCGGTGCCGGCCCTCCGCCCCCGCTCGTGGCCGGCGCCGTGCACCAGGGGCTCGAGGCGGGTCCCGGCCCGGACGTACAGCGCGCCCACGCCCTTGGGCGCGTGGAGCTTGTGGCCGGCGACCGACAGCAGATCGACGCCGAGGCCGTCCACCCGCGCCGGGATCTTGCCGACGCTCTGGGCGGCGTCGGTGTGGAGCAGGACGCCCGCCTCCCGGGTGAAGCGGGCGATGGCGGCGATGGGCTGCACCGTGCCCACCTCGTTGTTGGCGTGCATGACGCTGACGAGCACGGTCCGCGGGCCGATGGCGCGGCGCACCGCCTCGGGATCGACGCGTCCCTGCCGGTCCACCGGCACCACCGTCACCCGGGCCCCCAGCCGCTCCAGGAACCGCAGCGGCTCCCGGACCGCCGGGTGCTCCACCGCGCTGGTCACGACGTGGTCGCCCCGGTCGCGGTTCGCGAGGAAGGCCCCCTTCAGCGCGTGGTTGTTCGACTCGGTGCCGCCGCTGGTGAAGAGGACCTCCTCCGGGGAGCAGCCGAGGAGCCCGGCGACCTGGCCGCGCGCCCGCTCCACCGCGGCCCGGGCCGGCGCGCCGGCCCAGTGCGGGCTGGAGGGGTTGCCGTAGGCGTCGGAGAGGAAGGGCCGCATCGCCTCCGCCACGCCCGGGGCGATGGGCGTGCTGGCGTTGAAGTCGAGGTAGACGCGGGGCTCCATGGCCCGATCCTAGAACACGATCACCTTGTCCGCCGCGGCGGTGAGCTGCCCGAGCTCGTCGAGGGTGCTGCGCCGCGTCCCCTCGGCGATCTCCGCGTCCTTGAGGCCCCGCGCGTCCATGCAGCTGCCGCAGAGCAGGACCCGCCCGCGTCGCAGCACCGGCTTCAGCATCCGCTCCAGGTTGTAATAGCCGTTCGGCGTCGTCTGCCCGCTCTTCGCGCAGGCGACCGCGTCCCCCATGAGGAAGACATCCACCTCGGCCTGCTCGTGCTTGGTGGCGAGGTTCCCGGCCAGGCGCAGGCCGTTGTAGCTGCGCTCGGTGCCGTACGGGGGGTCGTTCAGGATGAAGAGGAATTTCACGTCGTTCTCCGGTGCGGGAAGGGAAGGGACCGGCTCAGGCGCGCTCGACGCGCGTCTCGAGCGGGATGGCGTTGGCGACGGTGAAGGCGAAGGGGCACTTCTCGCGCGCCGCCTGCGCCCAGCGGGCGAGCCGGGCGTCGTCCACCGCGCCGCCCACCGTCACCCGGACCGAGACGCGCTCCACCAGCGGGGGATCCCCGGCGCCGAAGACGCGGGTGACGTCCACCGCGTTCTCGGCCACCACGCCGACCTCGCCCAGCTCCACGCCCTCCATCGAGGCGATCATGACCAGCGTGGCCGTGTAGCAGGCGGCGAGGCCGAACAGCAGGTACTGGAGCGGGTCCGGGGCGAGGCCGCCGCCGCCGAAGGGCGGCGCCATGTCGGCGTGCAGCACCGTCTTCGCCGTCCCGTGGGCGATCGTCGCCGTGAACTGGGGCGTGCCGTCCCGGTGGCTCCAGGCCCCCTCGACGCGCTTCTGCAGCTTCGCCGCGCCCGGCTCGCGGGCCACCCGCTCGGCGAGCGCCCCCACGGCGGCGAGATCCACGTTGTTCCGCTTCATCACGTCCTCTCCTCCGGCCCCGCGGCTCGCGGGAAGTATTCAAGTACTATCTTGAGTACTGAGCCCGTGTCAACGTCCGCGTCCGGAGGGGCCCCGCGGGCAGGCGGCCGGAGACCCTGCCGGGCGCTTTCCGACCCGGAGGGCCGCGGCGAGCGCTTCGCGAGGCGCGGGGCGGGCTCGCGTGACATGATCCCGGGGGCGACGGTGCCCGCGCCCCGGCCGGCGGAGCGCTCGCCGCCCGACGCCCCGACTCGGAGGACGGCCCTTGCGAGACCTCGGCCCCTGGCAGCACCATCACCTCTTCGGCACCGACGTCCCGGCCCGCGGCGAGCGGCGGACCCGGTGGGTGGTCGGCATCACCCTGGCGATGATGGCCGGCGAGATCGTGGCCGGCACGGCCTACCACTCCATGGCCCTCCTCGCCGACGGCTGGCACATGGGGACCCACGCCGCCGCGCTGGGGGTGGCGCTGTTCGCTTACGTCTACGCGCGCCGCCACGCCGGCGACGCGCGGTACAGCTTCGGGACGGGCAAGGTCGGCGCCCTGGGCGGCTTCGCCAGCGCGGTGGGCCTGGCGGTGGTGGCGCTGCTGGTGCTCGGGGAGAGCGCCGCGCGCCTGGCCTCGCCCGTGGCCATCCGCTTCGACCAGGCCATCGCCGTCGCGGTGCTCGGCCTCGCGGTCAACGTGGGGTGCGCGCTCCTCCTGCGGGACCCCGGTCACGGCCACCACCAGGATCACCACCACGACCACAACCTGCGGGCCGCCTACCTGCACGTGCTGGCCGACGCCCTCACCTCGGTGCTCGCCATCGCGGCGCTCCTCGCGGGCCGCGGCCTCGGCTGGATCTGGATGGACCCGGTCATGGGGATCGTCGGCGCCCTGGTGATCGCCCGCTGGTCCCTGGCGCTGCTGCGGGAGACCGGGCGGGTGCTCCTCGACGGCGAGGTGCCCCCGGCGCGCCGCGAGGCCATCGTCCGGGCCATCGAGTCCGCCGCGGACGCGCGCATCGCCGACCTGCACGTGTGGCGCGTCGGCCCGCGCCACCTCGCCGCCATCGTCTCGGTGGTGACGGCCCGGCCCCGCGAGCCGGACTACTACCGCTCGCTCCTCGCCGCCTTCGACGACCTCGCCCACGTCACCGTCGAGGTGAACGGGGTGGCGGGGCCGGGCCCCGGCGCGCCGTTCGCGTGAGGCGCGAAGTGGCCGGCGGGAGGGGAGGGGGGGGAGAGGGGAGCCCCCGCCGGCCTGGAACCGCTCCCGCCGGCTCAGTCCACCACCAGCGTCCCGGCGACCATGTCCATGCCGCAGCTGAAGCGGTACTTGCCGGCCTGGGCCGGCTTCAGCGCCACGGTCACCGGCTTGCCGAGCGGCAGCTCCCGGTCCAGGCCCAGCTCCCGGAAGTGGACGCTGGTGGCGCAGGTGCGGTCGGTGGTGCGGGTGAAGACCAGCTTCACCGCCTCGCCCCGCTTCACGTGGATCTCGGCGGGGGTGAACTCCGCCGTCACCTGGATGGCGATGGTGCGGGCGGCGGGCGCGGCGGCCACCTTCACCGGCGCCGGCTTCGTCCCGGCGTCCACGGTCGCTCCGTGGTCCGTCGCACCGTGGTCCATGGTCGCGGCGTTGTGCGTGGCGCTGCCGTGGCTCGCGCACGTGCAGTGGCCCGCGCCCTGGCCGTGGCCGTCGGGGGCCTCCTCGCCGAGGGCGGGGCCGGCGGCGAGCAGCGCGTACGCGGCGGTCAGGGTGAACCAGGTCCTCGTGGTCATGTGCGTTCCGTCCTCTCGGTGCGGGGCCCGCCGGGGAAGGGAGGCGGTGCGCCGTTCCCGGGTCCACGAGCACGGCCCGTGCCGGCGCCGGCACCGGGAACCGCCCGGAATCCGGGGAGGTCCGGCCCGCGGGAACGTCGCGCGCCGCCACACCGTGACCGGATCGGTCACGCTGGACGGCGCGCGGAGGTGGGCGGCCCCGGGGGAGGCCCCTACCCCATCGACACCACGCCCATGATGTTCTGGCCGGCGTCCACGTGCAGCGTCTCGCCGGTGACGTTCTGGCCCAGCTCGCTGCAGAGGAAGAGCGCCGCGCGGGCCACGTCCTCCTGGTCCACGTTGCGGCGCAGCGGCGTCTTGTCGGCGTTCTCGCCGAGCATGGTGCGCATCCCCTTGATGCCGGCGGCGGCCAGCGTCTTGATCGGGCCGGCGCTGATGGCGTTCACGCGGATGCCGTCCTGGCCCAGGTCCTCGGCCAGGTAGCGGGCCGAGCACTCCAGCGCCGCCTTGGCGACCCCCATGACGTTGTAGTGCTTCACCACCTTCTCGCTGCCGTAGTAGGTCAGCGTCACGATGCTCGAGCCCGGCGGCATCATGGGCTTGAAGGCGCGGGCCAGCCCGATCAGCGAGTAGGCCGACACGTCCAGGGCGATGGCCCAGGACTGGCGGGTGGTGACGTCGGTGAAGCGGCCGTCCAGCGCCTCGCGCGGCGCGTAGCCGATGGAGTGGACGATGACGTCGATCCGGTCCCAGACCTTGCGCACCTCGGCCACGGCGCGGTCGATGTCGGCGTCCTTGGAGACGTCGCAGTCCACGATGGCCCTGGCGCCGATGCCCTCCGCCAGCGGCCGCACCCGCCGCTCCATCGCCTCCCCCGGATAGGTGAAGGCCAGATCGGCCCCCTCCCTCTGGAAGAGCTGGGCGATGGCCCAGGCGATGGAGCGGTCGTTGGCGACGCCGGTGACGAGCGCGCGCTTCCCCTGCATGAGTGGTCCCGGCATTCCGCCTCCCTAGGTTCCGCGCGCCCGCAGCGTGTCGAGCGCCTGGTCCAGCTCCTGCCGCGCGTGGCCGTTCCCGGCCCGGGCCGCGCGGGCCGCGCCCTCCTGGTAGACCCGCGCCGCGTCGGGGGCGCGCCCCAGCGACTCCAGCACCTGGCCCAGCATGAGCCAGGTGGGCACGTAGTCCGGGCTGCGGCGCGCCAGCTCCTCGAACTCCCGCGCCGCCTCGGCGTCGCGCCCGGCGGAGCGCAGCGCCATGGCCAGCGAGTAGCGGGCGAAGGGCTCGCCCGGCTTCTCGGCCACCATCCGCTGGAACGCCTCGAGCCGCTTCTCCGGAGTCACGCCCGCCTCTTATAGTGCACGGCGGACCCCGGTCCAAGCGCCTCCATGCCCCACGCCCCGCCCCTCCCCGACTGCACCGGCGCCCTGGTGGCCGGCGGCCAGGCGACGCGCCTCGGCGGCACCGCCAAGGGGCTGCTGCGCGTGGGCGGAGAGCCCATCGCCGGCCGCTCCCTCCGCCTCTTCCGCGCGCTGTTCGGCGCCTCGCTCGTCGTGGCCAACGACCCGTCCCCGTACCGGGACTTCGGCGCGCCGGTGGTCGGCGACCTCGTCCCCGGCAAGGGGGCTCCGGGCGGGCTGCACGCCGCGCTCTCGGCGGCGCGCACGCGCTGGGTCTTCACCGCCGGCTGCGACATGCCCTTCCTCTCGGCCGGCCCCATCGCCTGGCTCGCCGCCCGGCGCGACGCGCCGGTGGTCGCGGTGATCTGGCGCGGCCGGCTGGAGCCGCTCCACGCCTTCTGGTCGGTGGATTGCCTGGCGGCGGTGGAGCGGCTGCTCGCCGCCGGCGACCCCTCGATGTGGAAGATCGCGACCGCCTGCGGCGCCCACTTCGTCCCCGAGGAGGAGTGGCGCACCGTGGACCCCGCGGGGCGGTCCTTCGAGAACGCCAACACCCCGGCCGACGTGGCGCGGCTCGGCCTCGGCGAGGAGCGCGGAGCGGGCTGAGCGCCAGGCGGCCGCCCCGGCCTCAGTACCAGGCCGGATCGCCGGGCTGCGGGCACTGGCAGGACAGGCTCTGCACCACCACGACGTGACCGGCGGTGAGCGCACCGCCGTGATCCCACGTGGCGCAGAACTGCGGCGACCCGGAGGACAGCCGCGAGACCGTCGTGGTCGGGCAGAGCGACGCGGTGGTGGCGGACCCGGACGGATCCCACGCCTGGGCGGCGTCGAGCGCCGCGGCCGCGCTCCCCGGCGCGTTGCAGTCGAAGAAGGCCCGTGAACCCCCGGCGACGGGGGTCACGCCCATGTCGTGCGCCGTCTGGCAGGCGGTCCCGCCCGCGCAGCCGCAGGTGGCGCCCGGCGCGCAGCAGGTCCCGGAGCAGGCGACGCTGCCCGTGGTGCAACAGGTGCCGGAGGTGCAGGTCTGGCCCGAGCCGCAGGCGTGGTTGCAGGTCCCGCAGTTGGCCGGGTCGGTCTGGAGCGAGGTGCAGAGGGTGGGGCAGGCGTCGGGGAGGGTCGCCGGGCAGGCGCACGCTCCGGCCGAGCAGACGTCGTTGGCGAGGGGACAGACGTGGCCGCAGGTCCCGCAGTTCGCGGGATCGGTCAGCTTCGAGGTGCAGGCCGTCCCGCAGGCGTCCGGCAGCGACGGCGGGCAGGCGCAGACTCCGGCCGAGCAGGTCTCGCTCGAGAGCGGACAGACGTAGCCGCAGGTCCCGCAGTTGGCCGGGTCGCTCTGCGTCGAGGTGCAGGCGCTGCCGCAGGCGTCCGGCAGCGCCGCCGGGCAGGCGCAGGTCCCGGAGGAGCAGACCTGGTTCGTGAGCCCGCAGACCGTGGTGCAGGTTCCGCAGTGCGCCCGATCGGTCTGGAGATTCACGCAGGCCGGGTTGCCACCGCAGTCGACGGCGGGGGCGGTGCAGGCGCAGGCGCCCCCGGCGCAGGTGCCGGGGCCGCAGGCGTGACCGCAGGCGCCGCAGTTCGCCGCGTCGGAGGTCACGTCCTTGCAGACGCCGGCGCAGACCGCCTGGCCGGCCGGGCAGGCCTGGCAGGTGCCGGCGACGCACACCTGCGTGGCGGCGCAGACGACGCCGCAGGCGCCGCAGTTGATGCGGTCGGTCGCCAGCGACTGGCAGCCGCCGCCGCAGTTCACCTCTCCGGCGGAGCACTTCACCGTGGAGGAGGAGGGGCAGCCGGCCGAGGCGAGCGCCCCGAGCGCGGCGAGGAAGACGAGGGCGCTTCGCGGCGTTCGAGCCATGGGTTGCCTCCCGGTGCGCCCGGGGATGATACCGGAACCCGGCGCCGCGCGGCGCGCGCCGTTCCCCTGCTCCACCCGGGGCGAAACGCCGCGTCAGCTCCAGCGGAACCAGCGCGGTCGCCGGGAGGCGCGAGCGCGGCCCGCCCGGCCGCGCCCCATCGGAACGGCCCGGGCCCGGCGCGCTGGCGGATAGGATGGCGCGATGCACCGCCCCACCCGGCCCGCCGCCCTCCTCGCCGCGCTCCTCGCCGCGCTCCTCGCCGCCGGCTGCCGCACCGTCCCGGCGGTCCCGGCCGCGCCACCCTCCGCCGCGGCCGCGGCGCCGGCCCCGCTCCCGCCGCGTCCCTGGTCCGACGAGGTGCTGTACTTCGTCCTGGTCGACCGCTTCGCCGACGGCGACCTCTCGAACGACGCCGGGGCCGACCGCGCCGCCAAGGGGGCCTTCCACGGCGGGGACCTCGCCGGGCTGCTCGCCCACCTCGACGAGATCGCCTCGCTGGGGGTCACCGCGCTCTGGGTGAACCCGCTGGTGAAGAACATCGACGGCCCGGTGTACGGCGCCGGCTTCCCGGACTGGGGCTACCACGGCTACTGGGCCGACGACCTCACCCGCATCGACCCGCGCTTCGGGACCGAGGAGCAGCTGCGCCGGCTGGTGGCGGCCTGCCACGCCCGCGGCATCCGGGTGCTGCTCGACGTCGTCTACAACCACGCCGGCTACGGCACCCACTACCTCACCGACCCCCGCACCCGCGACTGGCTGCGCTCGCCCGATCGCGGCGACTGCGGCACCGACGACCTCACCTCCTGCGTGGCCGGGCTCCCCGACTGGAAGACCGAGCGGCCCGAGGTCCGGGACTGGCTGCTCGACGTCCAACTCGGCTGGGCGAGGCGGCTCGGGCTCGACGGCTTCCGGCTCGACACGGTGAAGCACGTCTCCCACGACTTCTGGAAGGAGCACCGGCGGCGGGCCCGCGCCGAGCTGGCCCCCGGCTTCTTCCTGCTGGGCGAGGTCTGGGGCGGCGACGCCCAGGTGCTCGACCCCTGGTTCGAGGGGGACGAGCTGGACGCCGGGTTCGACTTCGGCTTCCAGGGGAGCGCCCTGGCCTGGGTGCAGGGGCGCGGCCGCACCGTGGCCTTCGACCGCTACCTCGCCTCGCGGATGCGGGTGCGGCCCGGCCACCTGCTGGCGCAGTACCTCTCCAACCACGACGTGCCCGGGGCGCTCTTCCAGCTCCACGGGGACCTGGCCCGGTTCCGGATGGCCGCGGCGCTGCAGTTCGCGGTGAGCGGCATCCCCGTCGTCTACTACGGCGAGGAGGTCGGCCGGCCCGGCGGCGCCTGGCCCGACAACCGCAGCGACTTCCCCTGGGGGGAGCGGAAGATCCTGCCCGGCGAGGGGCGCCCGCGCGACGAGGCGCTCCGCGCCTGGTACCGGAGGCTCGTCGCGGCGCGGCGCGCCCACCCGGCGCTGTCGCGCGGCGAGCACCGGGGGATCGAGACCGCGGGGGACCTCTACGTCTTCTCGCGCCGCGACCCGGCCTCGGGCGACGTGGTCCTGGTGGCGCTGAACCGCGGCGTCACGGCCGCGGAGGCCCGGCTGCCGGCGCCGGCGGAGTGGGCCGGGCGCGAGCCCGAGGACCTCCTGGGCGCGGCGGCGGCGAGGCGCGCCGGCGGCGATCTGTCGATCCGGGTGCCGTCGCTCTCCGCGGCCTACTTCGCCGTCCCGCCGGGCCGGTAGCCGCGCCGCCGCCTGGCGCCGCGACCCGGCGCGGCATGATGCCGTTCCGCACGATTCGCCTACCCTGCCCCAAACGGGCGCGCCTATTCTCCCGGAGGCGAGGTTTGATGGCCGCGGGGCGGCTCTCCTCCGCGGGAGCCGCCGCCGTCCAGGCGAGGGCACTCGATGGCCGACGTGAAGCTCCGGGACGTCGCGAAGCGGTTCGGCGACGTCACCGTGATCGAGCAGCTCGACCTCGACGTCCAGGACCGGGAGTTCATGGTGCTGGTGGGTCCCTCGGGGTGCGGGAAGTCCACCCTGCTCCGGATGGTGGCGGGCCTCGAGGAGGTCACCTCCGGGACAATCTCCATCGGCGGACGCACCGTGAACGACGTCCCGCCCAAGGACCGGGACATCGCCATGGTGTTCCAGAGCTACGCGCTCTACCCGCACATGAGCGTCCGCGAGAACCTGGCCTTCGGCCTGAAGATCCGGGGGACGCCGCGCCCGGAGATCGACCGGCTGGTGGAGGAGGCGGCGCGCATCCTCGGACTCCGGGAATTGCTGGCCCGCCGGCCCAAGGAGCTGTCGGGCGGGCAGCGCCAGCGCGTCGCCCTGGGCCGGGCCATCGTCCGCAAGCCCTCGGTCTTCCTCTTCGACGAGCCGCTCTCCAACCTCGACGCCAAGCTGCGCGTCCAGATGCGCGCCGAGATCAAGAAGCTCCAGCACCGCCTCCAGGTCACGGCCATCTACGTCACCCACGACCAGGTGGAGGCCATGACCATGGGCCACCGCATCGCCATCCTCCACCAGGGCCGGCTGCAGCAGGTGGGCACGCCCCTGGACGTGTACGAGCGGCCGGCCAACGTCTTCGTGGCCAACTTCATCGGCACGCCGCCCATGAACTTCCTCCGCGCCACCGTCTCCGACGGCGGCGCCGCGCTGGCGGCGCCGGGCGTCACCCTGCCGGCGCCGGCCGCGGCCCGCCAGGCGCTGGCGTCGCGGGCCGGGCGCCCGGTGATCGTCGGCGTCCGGCCCGAGCACGTGCTGGAGGCCGGCCGGGCCACCCGCGGCGCCACCGCCTCGCTGCGCCTGGGCATCGACCTCGTCGAGACCCTGGGCGACGAGGTGGTGGTGCACGGCAGCCTGGCCGAGGTCCCCGTCGCCTTCAAGATGGACCCGCACCACCCGCCGGAGATCGGCGAGACGGTCGCCGTGCAGGTGGAGGTCGACCGGCTCCACCTCTTCGACGCCGAGACCGAGACCCGAATCGCCGGCTGAGCCGGGCCGGCCGCACCGGAGGACCCCGTGACCCCGAACCGCCTCGCCGCCGCCGCGCTCCTCGCCCTCGCCACCCTCTCCCCCGCGGCCCGCGCCGCCGACAAGGAGATCGTGGTCTGGCACGCCTACCGCGCCGCCGAGAAGGCGGCCATCGAGAAGGTCGCCGCCGCCTACGGCGCCTCCCACCCCGGGATCAAGGTGACCACGCTGGCGGTGCCCTACGACGCCTTCGCCGACAAGATCTCTGCGGCGGTGCCCCGCGGCAAGGGGCCCGACGTCTTCATCTACGCGCAGGACCGGCTGGGCGGATGGATCGAGGCCGGCAACACCGTCGAGCCCATCGACTTCTTCCTCGACAAGGCCACCCGGGATCGCTTCATCCCCACCACCCTCGACGCCATGACCTACCGCGGCACCGTCTGGGGGCTGCCGGTGAACTACAAGGTCATCACGCTCATCTACAACAAGAAGCTGGTGAAGACGCCGCCGCGCACCACCGCCGAGATGGTGAAGCTGGCGCAGAAGCTCACCGACCGGGCCGCCGGCCGCTTCGGCCTCGCCTACTGGTACAGCGACTACTACTACCACGCGGCCCTGCAGAACGCCTTCGGCGGGCGGGTCTTCGAGGGCAACAGCTCGCGCCCCGTGCTCGACGCCCCCGAGAACCTGAAGGGGCTCGAGCTGCTCCGCTCCTGGATCGCCAAGGGGATCATGCCCGCGGAGCCCTCGACCGCGCTCATCACCGCCCTCTTCAACCAGGGGAAGGCGGCGATGATCTTCACCGGCCCCTGGTTCCTCGGGGAGATCGCCCCGGACATCGAGTACGGCCTCGCCCCGCTGCCGCTGGTCACCGAGGCCGGCAACAAGCCGATGCGGCCCTGGATGACGGTGGAGGGCGCCTTCATCGCCGCGCCCTCGAAGAACAAGGACGCCGCCTACGACTTCGTGAAGTACCTCACCGACAAGCCGGCGGCGACCATCATGGCGCTGGAGGGGCGGCAGAGCCCCTCCAACCAGTCGGTCTACCAGGTCCCGGCGGTGGCGGCCGACCCGGTCCTCAAGGCCTTCCGCACCCAGGTGGAGGTGGCGGTGCCGATGCCCAACCTGCCGGAGATGACCATGGTCTGGTCGCCGGCGACCATCATGATGGCCTCGGTGGCCAACGGCACCATCTCCCCGAAGGCCGCGCTCGCCAAGGCCCAGGCCGAGGTGCTGAAGAACATCGCCGAGCTGCACCGGAAGTAGCCCGGGGATGGGCGCGCCCTCCCACCGCCTCCGCTTCCTCGCCGGCCTGGCGCTCGGCGCCGCGCTGGGGGCCTGGCTGGCCCGCGGCTTCCTCGCCGACGCCCGGCGCGACGTGGCCGGGGCGCGCGAGGAGCGCAAGGCGGTGGTGGCGCTCCAGGCGCTGGTCTCGCTCCTCGACCGCGCCGGGGCGGACGGGGACGCGGCCCGCCGGGTCGCCACCGCCTGGCAGGCCTCGACGCCGGGCGTGGCCCGGGCCCGGCTCGCCCTGGGGCTCCAGCTCGAGGTCTCCACCGCCCCGGAGGACGCCGGCGGCCGGGCCGCGCCCCGGCGGCTCGCCCGCGAGGAGAAGCCGCTCTACGATCGCGCCCAGCGCATCGCCGCGGCGGTGCGCTCCAACCGCGACGCGCAGGAGGCGCCCCGGCCGGAGATCGAGGTCGAGCCGCTCTCCGGCCGCCGGCTGTCGCTGGCCGCGCCGGTGGAGGTGGGCGGGGCGCCGGCGGGAGTCCTGGAGATCGAGACCGCCCCGCTGGCCCCGGCGCCGGCCCCGGGCTGGTGGCCCTTCCTGCTGGCGCTGGCCGCGCCGCTGGCCGCCTTCGGCCTGCTGGCGCTCCTCGCCGGCGAGCGGCGCGCGGTGCTGGCGGTGGCGGCGTCCGCCTGCCTCGCCGCCTCGCTGCTCCTCCTCTACCGCCACGTGGTGGGGGTCGCCGGGTCGGACCGGCGCGCGGCCGCGGCCGAGGTGGCCGAG
>JAKAEO010000158.1 GCA_021818285.1 Myxococcales bacterium | reverse complement strand
TGCTCGCCGCCGGGCTCGCCGCGGGCAGCGCCGCCGGCCTCGCCGCGGCCGCCGCGGCCGCCGCGCTGTTCGCGCTCGCGGTCCGGATCTACCGGAGGCGCGGGCCCGACCGCCGCGCCTGCGATCGGTGCCCGGAGCGGCCGGCCTCGGCCTCCTGCAGCGGCCTGCGCCCGCTGGCGCGGCGGGAGCGCGCCTTTCGCCGGCTCGCCGGAAGGTGGATCGCAGCAAATCCGCGAAGATAGGAAAATGCATACCGCGTTGCGGGGCCCCCGAAAAGGGCGTTTTCCCTGTCCCAGGTGTGGCGCATCGTCGCATACTGAGGCGGGGGGAAGTGATGACGCATGCGAAGCAGGTGGGCTTCGGCGTGGTCGCCGGGATCGTCGGCGCGGTCGCCCTGATCTACGGCTTCGGCGTCGAGCGCAGCGCCCTGAACCTCGGCGTGGTCTCGATGATCTGCGTGGCGCTGGCCGTCGCGCTGGTCGAGCTCTTCAGCGAGCAGTCGCTGAAGAGCCGCCGTTAGCCGCCGCCCCTTCCCTACGTGGGATTCGGCACGTCGATGTGCAGCTCGACCCGCCGGTTCTTGGCGCGCCCGGCCGCCGTGCCGTTGTCGGCGACCGGCCTGGTCGCCCCGAGGCCCAGCACCAGGATCTGCTTCTCCTGCACGCCGCGGCTGGTGAGCACGCGCTTCACGGCGTCGGCGCGGCGCAGGCTCAGCTCCTCGTTGGCGGTCTTGCCGCCGGTGGAGTCGGTGTGCCCCTCGACCCGGACCCGGTCGTCGGCGTACTTCGCGAGGATGTCGCCCACCTTGCTGACCTGCTCCACCGCCGAGGGCTTCAGCACCGCGCTGCCGGTGTCGAAGAGGATGTCGCCCTGCATCTGCACCAGCAGGCCGTTCTCGGTCTTCTTCACCTCGGCGACCTTCTCCAGATCCTTGCGCTGCTTGTCGAGGTAGAGCCCCACCGAGCCGCCCGCCAGGGCCCCGACGCCGAGGCCGATGAGCGCCCCCTTGCCGCCGCCGAGGAGGGCCCCCACCCCGGCGCCCGCGGCGCCGCCGACGCCCGCGCCGATGGCGGTGTCGCGGCCGGCGGTGGCGCAGCCGGTCCCCAGCGCCAGGGCCGCGACCGCGGCCGTCGTCCGAAAGCTCCTGCGATCCATGGTGCTCCTCCGGAGGCTGTCCCCGGCCAGGCCGGGGCGAGGCTCCTTCCTATCGCGAGACCGACCTCCTGTGTGCACCCGAAAGGGGCGTCGGGCGCCCAGCCGCGCCGACCGCCGCTAGAGTCCCGCCATGCCCATCGTCATCCGCTTCCACCAGCTCGGCGGTCCCGAGGTGCTGCGCGTCGAGAACCTGCCCACCGGCGATCCCGGCCCCGGCGAGGCGCGCGTGCGCCACACCGCGGTCGGCGTGAACTTCATCGACACCTACCACCGCACCGGCCTCTACAAGGTCCCGCTCCCCTCCGGCGTCGGCTCCGAGGCGGCCGGCGTGGTCGAGGCGGTCGGCGCCGGCGTCACCCACGTGGCTCCGGGCGACCGCGTCGCCTACGCCGGCGGCGCGCCCGGCAGCTACGCCCAGTTCCGCGTCATGCCCGCCGAACGGCTGGTGAAGCTCCCCGCCGACGTCGGCGACCGGCAGGCCGCCGCGGCGATGCTCAAGGGCATGACGGTGCAGTACCTCGTCACCCGCACCTCCCCGGTGAAGCCCGGCGACACCGTGCTGCTCCACGCCGCCGCCGGCGGCGTCGGCCTCATCGCCGTCCAGTGGCTCAAGGCGCTCGGCGCCACCGTCATCGGCACCGTCGGCTCCGACGCCAAGGCGGAGCTGGCCCGGGCCCACGGCTGCGACCACGTCGTCGTCTACACCCGCGAGGACTTCACCGCGCGGGTGAAGGAGATCACCGGCGGCCGCGGCGTCCCGGTGGTCTACGACCCGGTGGGGAAGAGCACCTTCATCGGCTCGCTCGACTGCCTGCGCCCGCGCGGCCTGATGGTGAGCTTCGGCAACGCCTCCGGGCCGGTGCCGCCGGTGGACCTGCTCCAGCTCTCCACCCGGGGCTCGCTCTTCATCACCCGGCCCACCCTGGTCCACTACACCTCGAGCCGCGCCGAGCTGGAGGCGACGGCCGCCGACCTCTTCGCGATGATGCGCTCCGGCAAGGTGAAGGTGGAGCCCTCCACCGCCTACCCGCTGGCCGAGGCCTCCCGCTGCCACCGGGACCTGGAGGCGCGCCGGACCACCGGCTCGCTGCTCCTCGTGCCGTAGGACCTCGGCGCGCCCTTCACCGCGCGGCAACGGGGCCCGCCCCGGGGGGTGGGACCCCAACAGGGCGCCCCCTGGCGCGGCGCGCGCCGCGGCGCGACCCTACGATTCCTGGCAGGAGGAAGGGACATGGCCACCATCGAGAGGCACGTCACCCGCGAGGTGATGGCGCTGGACGACTCCACCCCCTGCGCCGACGCCGCCCGGCTGATGTGGGAGCGGAAGATCGGCTCGGTCGCCGTCCGGCGCGGCGGCAAGATCGTGGGGCTGGTGAGCGAGCGCGACCTGGTGGGCCGGGTGCTGGCCCGCAACGGATCGGCCGGGCTCCCCATCGGCGAGGCGATGCGCACCGACCTCCCGGTGCTGCCGCTCGACGCCGACGAGCGGGAGGTGGCCGACATCATGAAGAGCCACTTCACCCGCCACCTGCTGGTGGAGCAGGGGGGCGAGATCCGCGGCGTCATCTCGATGCGCGACGTCATCCAGCTCATGCTGGACGAGAAGCAGTTCCTCATCGACCAGCTCCATGTCTACATCGGCGGGCGCTGACGGGGCCCGCCTCCGTCCCTCGTTGGGCTACAATCCCCGCCGTGACGGAGGAGCGGGACACCCTCCCCGGGGAGGAGCCTCGGCAGGCGCGGGTGCCGCCAGGCGCCCGGCGGCCCTACCTGCTGGTGCTCTCCGGCCCCCAGTTCGGCGATCTCGTGGAGCTGGCGCCCGGCCAGGAGCTCTCCATCGGCCGCCGGGCCGACGCCGCGATCTCCATCCCCGACGAGGGGGTCTCCCGCCGCCACGCCGCGGTGACGGCCGGCGCCGACCACGCCGTGCTGCGCGACCTGGGGAGCCAGAACGGCACCTGGGTGGAGGGGGAGCGGATCAGCGAGCGGCGGCTCTCCGACGGCCAGCGCTTCCAGCTCGGCGCCCACACCACGCTGAAGTTCGTCTGCTGCGACGAGGTGGACGCCGACTACCAGCGGAAGCTGGCGCAGGGCGCGCTGCTCGAGCCGCTCACCGGCCTGTACAACCGCCGCTACTTCCTGGAGCGGATGTCGGTGGAGCTGGCGGCGGCGCGGCGCCACGGCCTCGCCCTGTCGCTGCTGCTGCTCGACGTCGACCACTTCAAGCTGGTGAACGACCGGCTCGGCCACGCCGCCGGCGACGAGGCCCTGCGCATGCTGGCGCGGGTCCTGCTCGGGGCGCTGCGCAAGGAGGACGTGCTGGCCCGCTTCGGCGGCGAGGAGTTCATCGTCCTGGCGCGCGAGGCGACGCTCGCCGGCGCCCACGCCCTGGGGGAGCGCATCCGCAAGGCGGTGGAGCGCTCCCGGTTCAGCTTCGACGGCGCCGAGGTGGCGCTGACGGCGAGCGTGGGCGTCACCGTCTTCGGCGGCGAGGCCGCCGACGGGGAGCTGCTGGAGACGGCGGACCGGGCCCTCTACCGGGCCAAGCGGGCCGGCCGGAACGCCGTGGTGTCCCTGCCCACGGGCGGCTGAGCTACCGGGGGTCGAACCGGCCGGCGGCCTTGAGCAGCTTCAGCACCGCCAGTTGCGCCTTGAGCTGCTCGGTGACGGCGGACAGCTCGGCGGTGGTGAGCTGGGCGTTGGCGTCGGAGGACTCGAGGTAGGTGGCGGCGCCCGCCTTGTAGTTCACGTCCACCAGCCGCTGGTTCTCCCGCGCCAGGTCCACCGTCTCGCGGGCCTTCTGCCGGTTGGCGACCGCCGTCTCCAGCTCCAGCCGGGCCCGGCGCACCTCGTCGCGGGCCTTGAGCCGGGCGCTCGCCAGGTTGGCCTCGGCCTCGGCCACCTTGGCGCCGTTCTCGGCGAGCTCGGCCTCGCGCAGCGTGCCGTCGAGCAGGGTCCAGTTCAGCGCCAGCCCCACCGCCCAGGTGGTCTCGGTGCCGGTGAAGCCGGCGACGTTGGCCCACTGGTAGCGGCCGAAGGCGCCCAGCGACGGGAGGTACTTGCCCCAGGTGACGCCGCGGGAGCGCTCCGCCACCCGGACCGCCGTCTCGGCCGCCTGGACGTCGGGCCGGTCCCGCGACGCGCCGTCCTCCAGCTCCCCCTCCGGCGGCGGGGCCGCCGGCTCGGCGGGCGCCTCGACGTCGAAGTCGACCGCCGCCCGGCCCAGCATCGTCGCCAGGGCCGAGCGGGCCGAGTCGTAGCCGGCCCGGGCCGACTTCAGGTCCTGCTCCGCCTTGGCCCGGTCGATCTCGGCCCGGAGCAGCGCCACCTTGGGCGCGGTCCCGGCCTCGAAGCGGACCCGGGCGTCCTTCTCGTGGTCGAGCGCCACCGAGAGCTGCCGCTCGGTGATCTGCACCGCGAAGCGGCCGCCCACCGCCCCGAAGTAGAGCTGGGCGACGCCGAAGAGGATCTCCCGGCGCGCCGCCTCGGTCCCCTGCTCCGAGGCCTTCTCCCCGGCGCGGGCCGCGGCGATGCCGAACCAGAGCGAGGGGGCGATGAGCGGCACCGCGGCCTGGACCTGGGCGCCGAACTGGTCCTTGGCCTGGATGGTCGTGGCCACGGTCTGGAGCGGCTGGCCGGTGACGTAGCGGGGCGTGGCGCCGGGGCCGAGGTCGAGCACCTGGTACTGCGTCGGCAGCGAGATGGTGGCCTCGACCGAGTTGCGCGTCCAGGTCGCGCCGGCGGTGATCTGCGGGAGCTGCTGGCTCCAGGCCTTCCAGCCCAGGGTGCGGGCCTGGTCGAGGCGGGCCCGGGCGGCCTGCAGGTCGAGGTTCCGCGCCTGGGCCTCGCGGAGGGCGTCGTCGAGGGTGAGCGTCCGGGGGCCGGGCGCGGGCTGGGCGACGAGCAGCGCGGCGGCGATGGCGATGGCGGTCATGCGTTGTCCTCTCCGGCGCGCCGGCGAGGGGTGCGTGGACCGCCCCCTCCCGGACCGGACGTGGGGATGCTTCTGGCCCGGTTCGGGCCCGAGATCAAGCTCTCCGTGGGGTGGAGCTCAGCCGCCCAGGTCCTCGATCTCCTGCTCGATGTCCTTGCGGTCCTCGGCGTCCGGCTTGAGCCGCAGGTAGGCGCGGAACTCCTCCACCGCCCGTGACCGCCGGCCGTGCACCTTGTTGTAGAAGCCCAGGTAGTAGTGCGGCATGGGATTCTCCCGGTCCTCCTTCGCCGCCCGCTCGTACCAGGGGACGGCGGCCGCCTCGCCCTGGGAGTCGTGCAGCGCGCGGGCGATGCGGTAGTAGAGCACCGAGAGCCGGGGGTCGGCCTGGAGGGCCTCCTTGTAGATCCGGATGGCCTGCGAGGCCTGGCCGAGCTTCAGCCGGCAGTCGGCCAGCTCCACCCGCAGCCGCGGCTCGCGGGGCGCGAGCTGCACCGCCTTCTCCAGCAGCGGCGCCGCGTCGGCGTAGCGGTCGAGCTTGGCGTAGAGCAGACCGAGCCGCTCCGCCGCCTCCACCAGCTTCGGGTCCTGGTCCAGGGCGGCCCGGTAGGACGCGGCGGCCTCGGCGAGCTTCCCGCCCCGCTCCTGGGCGGCGCCCAGCCAGAGGCGGCTCGGGGCGCTCTGCGGGTCGAGCTGGACCGCCCGGGAGAGTTCCTCGCCCGCCTGGTCGGCGTCCCCCTTGGCGAGCAGCGCCCGCCCCAGCCAGTAGCGGTTCTCCGCCAGCGCCACCTCCACGTTGGAGGCGGCCGTCAGGCTGGCGACCGCGGCGTCCACCTCGCCCTGCTGCAGCTGCACCGCGCCCAGCCGGGTCCGGGCCACCGCGTTCCGCGGGTCGGCGCCGGCCGCCGCCTCCAGGGCCTTGGCGGCGCCGGGGAGGTCCCCGCCCTGCCAGCGCAGCGTCCCGAGCATCAGCCAGGCCTCGGCGAGGCGCGGGTCGTCGGCCGTCGCCTTCTCCAGCTCGGCCGCGGCCCCGGCGGCGTCGCCGCGGGCCATCGCCACCCGGCCCAGCCCCAGGCGGCTGGCGGCGTGGAAGGGGTCGAGCGCCAGCGCCTTGCGCCAGGCCTCGGCCGCGCCCGCCAGGTCCCCCCGGGCGAAGCGCAGCTCGCCCAGCCCGGCCTGGGCGTCGGGCTCGGCCGGCGCCTTCTCCGCGGCGAGCAGGATCTCCTTCGAGGCCGCCTCCAGCTGCCCGTCCCGCAGCTCCAGGCGCCCCAGCGCCAGGTGCGGCTCCCAGTAGCCCGGGTCGCGCGCCGCCTCGGCGTAGAGCTTCTCGGCCTCGGCCCGCTTCCCCCCCTGCTCCAGGACCCAGCCCCGGGCGAAGGTGAGGCGCGGGCTGGCGCCACGGGCCGCCGCGGCGTCGAGCGCGTTGACGGCGTCGAGCACCCGGCCCGTCGCCGCCAGGGCGCGCGCCTGGAGGTCCACCACCTCGGGGCCGCCGCCGGCCACCGCCGGCTGCAGCGCCGCCAGCGCCCGGTCGGGCGCGTTGCGCCGCAGCAGGAAGCGGGCCCAGGCGACGCGGGCGGGCACCCAGCCCGGATCCTCCTTCACCGCCGCCTCCAGCTCCTTCTCGGCCTCGGCGATCCGCGCCGCCGCGTCCACCCCCGGCCGCCGCGCCATCAGCTCGCCCCGCAGCTGCCGCGCCCGGGCCCGCTCCCGCGGCCCGAGCGCGCCCTTGGCGTCGAGGGCGCGGGCCGCGCGGCGCTCGGCGTCCTCCGGGTCGCTCGCCGCCGCCAGGACCGCCAGCTCCAGCTCCGACGACAGGTGGCGCGGGTCGCGGGCCAGCGCCTCCTCGAACCGGGCCCGGGCCGCCTTCGCGTCCCCCTGGGCCGCCGCCGCCAGCCCCCGGGCGTGGGCCGAGCGCGCCGTCGGGTGCTGCTGGTCCAGCCGCTGGAAGAGCCCCGCGGCGCGGGCCGGATCCCCGCCGGCCAGCGCCGCCTCGCCCAGCAGGTAGATCGCGTCCTCGTCGCGCGGCGCCCGGGCCAGCCAGCGCTCCACCGCCTGCGCCGCGCCCGGCGCGGGCGGGCCGCCGCCGGCCAGCGAGAGCGACAGGGTGGCCTTGAGCGTGTCGCCGGCCTCGGGCGACTTCTGCGCGATCTCCGCCGCCCAGGTGCGCGCCTGGTCCAGGTCCCCCGGGGCGACGCCGGTCCGGCGCGCCATCCACCCGGCCACCTGGACGAAGACCCCCTTGGCCTCCCGGTCCACCGCCGAGAGGGCGACCGCCCGCCGGGCCAGGCCCAGCGCCGCCTCGGCGCCGGGGAAGTCGTCCTCGGCCGCGCGGGCGCGGGCCTCCGCGCAGAGCCGCGCCCCGGGCCGGTGCGGCCCCACCTGCCCGGCGATCAGCCGGTGGAAGAAGATGCCGTAGTCGGTGAGCCCGACCGCGAGGCCGCCGGCCAGCACCAGCGCCGCGGCGGCGCCGGGGAGGATCCAGCGGGTCCAGCGCGGCAGGCCGCCGAGCCGGCCGCCGAGCCGCCCGCGATGCTCGGCCAGCCACCG
>JAKAEO010000012.1 GCA_021818285.1 Myxococcales bacterium | reverse complement strand
TGAAGGCGCTCATGGAGCGGGGCCGGGAGAAGGGCTTCGTCACCTACGACGAGGTCAACGACGCGCTCCCCTCCGACATCGCCTCCGACCAGATCGACGACGTCATGTCGATGTTCGGCGAGCACGACATCGAGGTGGTGGACGACGCCTCGAAGATGAAGCTCCCCGAGAAGCCGCCGGAGCCCGAGGCCAAGGACGAGAAGGAGGAGAAGGAGGAGGAGGAGGAGGACCCCGGCTACGGGAAGTCCAACGACCCGGTCCGCATGTACCTGCGGAAGATGGGGTCGGTCAGCCTCCTGACCCGCGAGGGCGAGGTCGAGATCGCCAAGCGCATCGAGGAGGGCGAGAAGGAGATCCTGGCGGCGGTGCTCTCGTCGTCCATCGCCATCCGCGAGATCCTCGACCTGGGCGACCGGCTCCGCAAGGGCAAGATCCGCGTCCGCGAGATCATCAAGGACCAGGGCGACGAGTCGCAGGCCGAGGTCGAGGAGGAGGAGGCCGAGGAGGTCGAGGCCGTGGCCGTGGAGGGCGAGGCCGCCGAGCCGGGCGAGCCGGAGAAGCCCAGGATCCCCCGCGACGAGGAGCGCAAGGTCGAGAACGTCCTCAAGCACATCGACCGCATCGCCAAGCTGGAGAAGGACGTCGCCCGCATCAAGGAGGCGCTGGACACCAAGAAGCTCTCCGACGCGAAGCGCAAGGACCTGCGCGGCGACATCCGGGGCATCGAGGCCCAGATGCTGGAGCACCTCGAGGAGATCCAGATCAACAAGAAGCAGATCGACCGGATCGTCATGAAGCTCAAGGGCTTCATCAAGCGGGTCGAGGAGGCCGAGCGCGAGCTCTACGAGTGCGAGCGGCGCACCGACGTGCCGGTCCGCGAGCTGAAGCGGCTGCTGCGCGAGGCGCGCGGCGACGAGGCCGGCCGCAAGAAGCTGGCCAAGCGGCTGGGCCTCAAGCTCGACGACGTGGACGAGCTGGACCGCGCCGTGCGCACCGCGGTGCGCAAGGTGCTGCGGGTGCAGGAGGAGGCCGAGGTCCCGGTCGACGAGCTGCGCCGGACCTACCGGACCATCCTGGAGGGCGAGCGCAAGGCGGAGAAGGCCAAGACCGAGCTGGTCGAGGCCAACCTGCGCCTGGTGGTCTCCATCGCCAAGAAGTACACCAACCGCGGCCTGCAGTTCCTCGACCTGATCCAGGAGGGGAACATCGGCCTGATGAAGGCGGTCGACAAGTTCGAGTACAAGCGCGGCTACAAGTTCTCGACCTACGCCACCTGGTGGATCCGGCAGGCCATCACCCGCGCCATCGCCGACCAGGCCCGCACCATCCGCATCCCGGTGCACATGATCGAGACCATCAACAAGCTCATCCGCACCTCGCGCTACCTGGTGCAGGAGCTGGGGCGCGAGCCGACGCCGGAGGAGATCGCCGAGAAGATGGAGCTCCCGCTCGACAAGGTCCGCAAGGTCCTGAAGATCGCCAAGGAGCCCATCTCGCTGGAGACCCCCATCGGCGAGGAGGAGGACAGCCACCTCGGCGACTTCATCGAGGACAAGGCCATCGTCAGCCCCTCCGACGCCGTCATCAACATGAACCTGGCGGAGCAGACCAGGAAGGTGCTCGCCACCCTGACGCCGCGCGAGGAGAAGGTGCTGCGCATGCGCTTCGGCATCGGGGAGAAGAGCGACCACACCCTCGAGGAGGTGGGGCAGGACTTCGAGGTCACCCGCGAGCGCATCCGCCAGATCGAGGCCAAGGCGCTGCGCAAGCTGCGCCATCCGAGCCGCTCCAAGCGGCTGAAGAGCTTCGTGGAGAGCTGACCGTGAACCGCCACGGACCGGACCTGCGGGCCCATAGCTCAACGGTAGAGCACTCGGCTCATAACCGAAGGGATCCAGGTTCGAGCCCTGGTGGGCCCAACCCTCGATCGACGCGGGGGCCGCGCGCCCCCTGGAGGACGTCCATTGTCGCTGCGTGACAAGCTGAAGGCGCTGGAGGAGCTGCAGCAGATCGACCTCGAGACCGGTGCGGTGGGGGTGCGGGCAGCCGAGATCCCGCGGCGCCGGGAGGCGCTGGACGAGGGGCTGGCCGCCGCCCGGAAGGCCTACGACGCCGAGAAGGCCCGCATCGACGGCAACGAGCGGGAGAAGCGCGGCACCGAGCAGCTGCTGCAGATGGAGCGGGACAAGGTGAAGAAGTGGGAGGGGCGCCTGGGCGAGATCCGCACCCCGCGCGAGTACGCCGCCCTCTCCCGCGAGATCGACATCGCCAGGAAGACCAACGAGACCCAGAACGAGAACCTGAAGGCGCTGGCCCTCCAGGCCGCCGAGCTCCAGAAGTCGCTGGAGACGGCCGCCGACGCCCTCTCCGAGCGGGAGATGGCGGCCGAGGCGGAGCTGAAGGCCCTCGACGCCCGCGCCGCCGAGCACACCGCCAAGCTCGCCGAGCTGGCGGCGCGCCGCGCCGAGGCCGCCGGCCGGGTCGACCCCGCCCTGCTCGCGCGCTACGAGGCCATCAAGCGCCGCCGCGCCGGGGTCGCCGTGGCGATGGTGGTGGGGCAGACCTGCAAGGGCTGCAACCGCAACATCCCGCCCCAGCTCTTCATCGTCCTGCAGCGGGCCGAGTCGATCGAGGCCTGCCCCAACTGCGGGCGCATCATCTACTCCTCGGAGGCGGTGAACCCGACCGTCCCGCCTCCCACCCAGGCGCCGTGAGCCGCACCGTCCTCGCGGACCTGCTCCGCTTCATCGCCGCCAACGAGCAGCTCCCGCGCTGCCAGGAGCGCTACAAGGGGTACGACCGGGACACCCTGGGCAAGCTCATCAACGCCGCCGCCGACCGGGTGGAGGAGGCGGAGAAGGCGGCCGCCGAGGCGGCCGCGCCGAAGGGGAAGGGCGGGGTGAAGGTGCGCCGCGCCAGCCAGGTGGAGGAGGCGGCCCGGGCCTCGGCCGAGGAGCTGGAGTCGGCCATGAACGACTCCAAGGCGGAGCGGGAGCGCAAGAGGTCCGAGCGCGCCGCCGCCGCCGCGCGCGAGGCCGAGGCGGCGCGGGAGGAGGCCGCCCGGCCGCCGCCGCGGACCCGGCTCTACACCGACGGCGCCGCCCGCGGGAACCCCGGCCCGGCCGGGGCCGGCGCGGTGATCCTGAGCCCGGAGGGGCACGTGGTCGCCAAGGTGGGCAAGTACCTGGGCGACAACACCAACAACTTCGCCGAGTACATGGGGCTGATCCTCGGGCTGAAGCGCGCCCGGGCCATGGGCATCAAGGAGCTGGAGGTCTTCTCCGACTCCGAGCTGATGGTGAAGCAGCTCTCCGGCGAGTACCAGGTGAAGGCCGAGAACCTCCGGCCGCTCTTCGACGAGGCCCGCACCCTGCTGGCCGGCTTCGCCGACATCTCGGTGCGCCACGTCCCCCGCGAGGAGAACGAGGCCGCCGACGAGATGTCCAACCGGGCCATCGACCAGCGGATGTAGGCGCCGGCCGGGGCGGTTCCCCCGGCGGACGGACGGCGCGGCCGGGGGCGAGCGCGGTCTTCGGGCGCGGTTTGCCCCGGCCCGGGGCGCGTGTTACACCCCGAGGGCCGGAGCCGTCCGGACGAACGCGTCGGAACTCGTGTCCGCCGAGGAAAGTCCGGGCACCACAGGGCAGGGTGCCGGCCAACGGCCGGCCGGGGCGACCCGCGGGACAGTGCAACAGAGAGCAGACCGCCGAACGGCGCGGTCGTCGAGCCGGCGCGCGAGAGCGCGCCGGGGGGCGCGCGTGGCAAGGGTGAAACGGTGCGGCAAGAGCGCACCGCGCGCCGGGTGACCGGCGCGGCACGGCAAACCCCACCCGGTGCAAGAGCGAATAGGGAGGCGAGTGGCCCGCTCATCGCCTCCGGGTACGGCTCGCTGGAGGCGTGCGGCAACGCACGCCCGAGATGAATGTTCGTCGCCGCGGTGAGGCCTGCGCGAGCAGGCGTCGCCGCGGAACAGGACCCGGCTTACAGGGCGGCTCCGGCACTTCACCCGCTGCCTGCCGCAAGCGCGGCACGTGACTCGCACTATTCGTTCTGTTACCCTGGGTCTAGGAGATCCGGCGGCACGGCAACCTGGGAGGTGCGAGATGTCCACCTGTGGCGACGGCGTCATGGGGTCGCATGGCCGGCTTCCGCTCGCGCCCCTGATGCTGGGGGCCCTGGTGGCGTGCGGGTGCCTCGCCCAGCCGGCTCCTTCCGACGACCTGACCGCGTATCTCGACATGGGCTCCGCGAACATGGTGCGGCTCGTGGCGGACCCTGCCCGCCCCTACGTCTACGTGGCCGACCGCGCGGCGAACGCGGTCCACTTCCTCAACACCGCCACCTTCCGCATCGACCGCACCCTCCCCGTCGGGTCGAGCCCCGACGCCATGGACCTGAAGGCGGACGGTTCGGTGCTCTTCGTGGCGCTCGGCGGCGGCAGCTCGGTCGTGCCGGTGGATCTCACCGCGCAGACCGTCCTGGCGGCCATCTCCGTCCCGGGCACGCCGACCGCCATCGCCTCGGGTGCGAACGACCGGCTCTACGTGTCCGTTCACGGCAACTCGATGTTCGGCTTCGACGTGAGCTCCCTCCCCGCCGCCCTGGTCGAGACGACGTCGCTCGGGGGTGGGCTCGCCATCGCCGGGAGGGCGGGCGACAGGAGCCGCATCTTCACGCACGACGCGTCGACCGGGCTGACCTTGACGGAGTGGTCGGTCTCCGCGGGAGCGGCCACCCAGCTCCTGAACGCCGACATCGCCTCCGGTCCACCCCGCATCTCGTCGAGCCCGGACGGCGCCACCTTCGCCTTCGTCCAGGACACCTCCTACTTCGTCTTCACGCGGTGGCCGCTCGAGAACGGCGACGTGCCGATCTTCCGGACCGTCGACATGCTCAGGGCCGGCACCGTCAACGTGGAGTGGGATCCGGTCGCGGTCGCGCTGTGCCCGGGCGGCCGCATCGCCGTGGCGCACGGCGATTCCGTCGTGAACCCGACGACGAGCACCAGCGCCAGGCACAGGCAGGGCACCGGCGATCTGCACCTCTTCGACGCCACCTACGTGGAGTCGGCGCGCTATCACCTGAGGAGCCGGGTTCGAGAGGGCGGGATCGCCTGCGGACCGGACGGGCGCGTCTACCTCATCCTGGGCGGGAGCGCCGGGAACGCCCTCGGCGTGATCGCGAGGTAGCGGCCGCGGGGCCCGGCGATCCGGGGAGCCCGCCGGCTCAGCGGAGGAGCGGCCCGCCGCGGGGCGGCCCGGGCGGAGGGCGCGCGTCCACACGCAGGTCGGCGCGGAACAGGACCTTGCCGGTCTCGGCGTCCACGTCGCTGCGCCACTCGCCGGTGGGCGCCCGGGTCGCCAGGTCCACGCGCCACACCGGCCGGAGGGTGTCGCCCAGGGCGCGCCAGCCCCGCGCGGTCCGGGCCCGGCCGGCGGCCTTCCCCGGAAGCTCCGCCGCGGCCGCCGCCACCGCCGCCTTGCGCGCCAGGCGCCACCGGCCCGAGGCCCGCGGCGGGACGTCGGCGGTGTTCACCAGCACCACCGCGGCGTGGCCGTCCACGCCGACGACCACGTCGCCGCCGAAGACCGGGAGGCCCCCGACGCGGCGCTCGAAGCGCACCGCACCTGGCCGCCCCGCGGGCGTCGCCGAGAGCAGGCGCAGCTCCTGGCGCGGCGACACCCCGAAGGCCCCGCCGTACCGGGCCAGGAAGGCCCGCGCCGTCCGGACCGGCGTCCGCCCGAGCCCACCCGCCTCGAAGCCCGAAGCGCCGGTGAGCCGCTCGCCGGACGGGGCGCGGCTGAGCGTGGCCGCCGGAAAGGCGGCCTGGAACTCCGCGGGGCCGTGGCCGAGCAGCGCGGCGAGGATCAGGGCGGTCATCGCGCCAGCCTCCGCCGCCGTGCCAGGCGGCGGCCGTTCACCGCGAGGAGCGCCAGCACCAGCGCCCAGGAGGCGTCGCCGCTCGAGGAGCAGCCGCAGCCCGACTTGGAGCTGCTCGAGCCCGAGCCGCCGCCCCCGCCGCCCGCGGAGGCGGCCGTCACCGTCACCGAGGCGGTGGCCGAGTTGCCGAGCGAGTCCACCACCCGCACCACGTCCGTGACCCCGCCGGTCGCACCGGCCGTGTAGGCGCCGGTCGCGGCGCCGATGGAGCCGCCCGAGGCGTTGGTCGCGAGCGACCAGGCGTATCCCGTTCCGCTGCCGCCCGAGGCGGTGAAGGACAGCGTCCCCCGTGGCGGCGTGGAGGGGGCCGCCGGCGAGACGGCGAGGGACGAGGCCGAGTAGGTGCAGGTGGCCGGCGCGGCCGCCGCCGGCCGGACGGTGACGCCGCTGGCCGGCAGGTCGATCCGGTAGATGTCGTAGCCGGGCGTGCTCCCGACGAGCGCGGACGGCGACTCGAAGAGCAGGTACCAGGTCGCCGCGGCGCCGGTGAGGTTCACGGTGGTGGTGCCGCCGCTGCACGCCTGCGTGAAGGGGAGGTTGCCGGTCTCGTTCACGGTGGCGTTGAGCGTGGTGGGGTCGATGGCGCTCAGCGCCACCGGCGCGCCGGCGCGGGCGTGGAGGGTGGTGGCCGTCCCCAGGGCGCTGCAGACCTGGAGGGTCGCCGGGCCGGTGGTCTGGACCACCACCTGGAACGGGGCCCAGCGGAGCCGGACGTACTCCAGCTTGCGCTCGCCGGCGTAGACCGGCACGGTGCGGTCGCAGCCGTCGAACCCGCGCCGCAGGCCGACGCAGTCCACGTAGGCGGCCACGGCCGGCTGGGAGGGGAAGAGCGCCGTCGCGGCCGACTTGAAGGTCTTCCAGTAGCCGTTCAGCGTCGGGCTGGTCCCGCCGGAGAGCTGGATGGCCTTGTACTGGATGGCCGGCGCCGCCTCGCAGGCGCCGCCGCAGCCCGTCACCCCGGCCGCCTTCAGCCCCTGGTACACCTCCCAGTAGAAGCCGTTCCAGATCTCGCCGTCGTCGTGCACCTCGCCGTCGAGGCCGTTGACGGCGCTGGCGCCGAACTGGGTGACGACGGTCCCGTCGCCCCGGCAGGTCCGGGAGGCGCCCGGGTCGTCCATGTTGCGCAGGAAGGGCGCGGCCGGCGTCGCCGTCGAGGTGATGAAGGAGCCGATGGTGCTCCGCCCGGTCTCCGCGGAGGCCAGGGCGTCGGCGGTCCCCTCGTTCACGGCGGCGGGCTCGTCGAGGCCGCCCAGCGCGTCGACGTCGATGTGGAACCCCCCCCAGGCGGCGACCACGCCGTGGGTGAACTCGTGGTAGATGACCGTCGCGTCGTAGGCGTAGTCGGCGGTGGCGCCCTGGCCGAACACCATGGCGTCGAGGCCGCCGGAGTAGAAGGCGTTGTCCAGCGGGGCCCCGCCCTGGTAGGCGTTCACCAGCCCCGGCAGGCTGCCGTTCAGGGCCCGGGCCGTCCCGCCGGGGAGCGTCGGGTCGATGGCCTTGAGGAAGGAGACGTGCCGGTCGAGGTGGTAGTAGGCCATCGCGGCGGCGAAGTCGTCCGTCTTGTCGATTAAGGTCCCGTCCAACGGGAAGCTGAAGGCCCCGCTCACGGACGCCACCGCGCCGCAGGGGCCGGGGACGTTGGCCGGGCTGGTGGGCGCGTCGGCTCCCTTGCAGTCGTAGACCGCCGCCTGCGTCCCGACCAGCGAGGTGGGCGGGGCCGCGACCAGGTTGGCCATGGTCACGGCCACCGGCGAGGCGCAGAAGGAGAGGCCTCCCCCGGCGGCCGGGGCGCAGGGCGCCGCCGCGGTCTCGGTGGGCGACACCTCGAAGGCCATCCCCGGCGCGCTGGCGCGGACGCGCAGGTCCTCGCGGAAGAGCGGCGCCGCGGTCTCGCCGTCCACGTAGACCCGCCAGTCTCCCGGCGGCCGGGCGGCGACGAAGTCCACCCGGTAGACGGCGCGCAGGTCGGAGAGGAGGCGGCGCCAGCCCGCGGTCACCGCGACCGGGCCGGCGCCCCCGGCGCCGCCCGGGAAGGAGGCGAGGGCCGCCTCGCGGGCCGTGGCCGCGCCGATGACGTGTCCGCCCGAGGCGGCGGGCGGGACGTCGGCGGCGTTCACGGCGAAGACGCGGTTCCGGCCGTCCACGCCCACCACCAGGTCGCCCCGAACACCGGCAGGCCGCCCACCTGGCGCTCGTAGCGCACCGCCGCGGGGCTGCCGGCGAGCGGTGCCCCGCGCAGGACCAGCACCTGGGCCGGCGTCACCCCGAAGGCCGCTCCCTCCGCCGCCAGGAAGGCGCGGGCCGCCTCGACCGGCCCGGCCGCCGCGGGGGCGGAGAGGAAGCCGCTGGCGTGGAGCAGCCGCGCGCCGTCCGGAGAGGTGATCCGCTCGCTCCCCGGGTGCTCGCGCGCGAAGCGCTCCACCGGGGTGGCGGCGAGGATCGACAGGAGCAGGGCGGTGGCGGTCATGTCCCCTCCGCGGCGCCGCCCCCGCGGGGCGGTCGGCCGGGCGGAGGCGCGCGACAGGTTCACGCGCGGCGGGCGTCCGCCGCGACGTCGATCCCGGAGCGTGCCTTACCGGTGGTGCGAGGCGCTACGGCCCGGCGGGGGCCGCGAGCGCGCGGCGGCCGGCGTCCGTCCCCGCCGGACCGCCGGGCATCCCCGGTCCGAGGGACGCGCCGGCCGCGGCACCCGGGCTGCCCCGGACGGGCCGCTTGAAAAGCACGACCGGTCGTTTTATATCGTGGCCGTGAGCAAGGGCGAGCAGACGCGGGACGCCATCCTGGACCGGGCCCTGGGGCTCGCCAGCCAGCTCGGGCTCGAGGGGCTCACCCTGGGACGGCTGGCCGCCGACCTGGAGCTCTCCAAGAGCGGCCTCTTCGCCCACTTCGGCTCCAAGGAGGAGCTGCAGGTGGAGACCCTGGACCGCGCCGCGGCGCGCTTCACGGAGGTGGTGGTCGCGCCCGCGCTGGCCGCGCCGCGCGGCGCGCCCCGGCTCCGCGCGCTCTTCGAGCGCTGGATGCAGTGGCCGCAGCTGGTGCCGCAGCCCGGCGGCTGCGTCTTCGTCGCCGCCGCCGCGGAGCTGGACGATCGTCCGGGCGCGGCCCGGGACCGGCTGGTGGAGCTGGAGCGCGAGTGGCTCGCGACCATCGCCACCGCCGTCCGGGCCGCCCGGACCCAGGGCGACCTGCGCGCCGCGGTGGACCCGGAGCAGTTCGCCTTCGAGCTCCACGCCATCATGCTGGGGTACCACCACGCGGCGCGCCTGCTCGCCGACGCCGGCGCGGCCGGCCGGGCCCGGGCCGCGTTCGAGCGGCTGCTCGCCGCCGCGCGGCGGGGCTGAGCGCACCGGATCGGGAAGGGAAGAGGAGCGGGTCATGTCGAGGCGCGATCCAGGAAGCACGACCGGTCGGTCTTTCCAGCTCCGCGCCCTGCGCGCGGGCCTGTCCCTGGCGGGGGCGCTGGCGCCGCCGCTCGCCGCCCGCGCGGCGGCCCGGCTCTTCCTCACCCCGCCGAGGTACGCGCCGCCCGCGGGCGAGCGGGAGGCGCTGGAGCGCGGCGAGCCCTTCGAGGTCCCGGGGGGGGGGGGCCGGGCGGGCGCCGGCGGGTGGGGGCGCGGCCCCGGCCCCCCCCCCCCCCAGGGGGGGGGGGGGGGGGGCGGCCAGATGACGTCGCTGGTCCCGGCGGTGGTGGCGGCGGGCCTCTCGGCGGTGACCTTCGACGGGCCGGGGCACGGCGGCTCCAGCGGGCGCCTCGCCTCGGTGCCCCACTTCGCCGACGCGGTCGCCGCCATGGCGGCGGGCACCGGGGCCCGGGCCGGGCTGGGCCACTCCATGGGCGCCGCCGGCCTGGCGCTGGCGATGATCCGCGGGCTCCCGATCGAGGCGGCGGTCTTCGTCGCTCCGCCCCGGTCACCCGACGGCTACGTGACGCGCTTCAGCCGGGCGATGGGGCTCGGGCCGGCGGCGGAGGCGCGGCTGCGCGCGGCGCTGGCCCGCCGGCTGGGGATCGACCCCGGAGCGCTCGACCTCCCCCGCATGGCCGGGGGCATGGAGGCGCCGCTGCTGGTGCTGCACGACCGGGAGGACCGCGAGGTGCCCTGGTCCGACGGCGCGGCCATCGCCGCGTCCTGGAAGGCGGCGCGCCTCGTCACCACCGCCGGACTGGGCCACCGCCGCATCCTGCGGGACGCGCCGGCCGCGAGGGAGGCGGCCGCCTTCCTGGCGCACCACCTCGGCGCCGGCGGGGCGCCGGCCGCGGTGGCCTGAAGGCGGGGGTGGACGCGGGCGCCGGGCGGCGGCCCGCGGGACCGGCGACGTCAGTTGCGCCGGCCGGTCTCCGCGCCGGTTGGCGCGCCCTGCGGCGGCACCGGCGCGCCCTGGCCGAGCTGCGCGGGCGGCGCCTTCGCCGGCTCCGGCGCCGGGGGCTCGTCCTCCGCCGTCGTCGCCTTCTTGAAGTTGCGGATGCCCTTGCCGAGCGCGTCGCCGAGCTGCGGCAGCTTCGAGGGGCCGAAGATGAGGAGCGCGACGACGAGGATGACGAGGATTTCGCCGAAACCGAGGTTCATGCGGGATGAGGATAGCGCCGCTGTCCCCCCGGCGCCACCCGACCCACCCGATTCGTCCCGCCGGGGCCGCCGCCCGGTTCCGGGCGCCGGAACCGCGCAGCGGCGGGGGCCCCCTCACCGCCGGATGGGCTTGAAGCGCAGGCGCCTCGGCCGCGCCCCCTCCTCGCCCAGCCGCCGCCGCTTGTCGGCCTCGTATTCCTGGTAGTTGCCGGTGAAGAAGCTCCAGCGCGAGTCCCCCTCGCAGGCCAGGATGTGGGTGGCGATGCGGTCGAGGAACCAGCGGTCGTGGGAGATGACCAGCACGCTGCCGGCGTACTCCAGGAGCGCGTCCTCCAGGGCCCGCAGGGTCTCGACGTCCAGGTCGTTGGAGGGCTCGTCGAGCAGCAGCACGTTGCCGCCGGTCATCAGGGTCTTGGCCAGGTGCAGCCGGCCCCGCTCGCCGCCGGAGAGGGTGCCGACGATCTTCTGCTGGTCGGTCCCCTTGAAGTTGAAGCGCCCGATGTAGGCCCGGCTCGGCATCTCGAAGCGGCCCACCTGGATGAGGTCGCGCCCGCCGGAGATCTCGTCGAAGACCGTCTTGCCGGAGGACAGGTTCTCGCGGCTCTGGTCCACGAAGGCCAGCTTGACCGTGGAGCCGACCACCACCTGGCCGGCGTCCGGCTGCTCGGCGCCGGTGATCATCTTGAAGAGCGTGGACTTGCCGGCGCCGTTGGGCCCGATGATGCCGACGATGGCGCCGGCCGGGACGATGAAGGAGAGGTCGTCCATCAGCAGCCGATCGCCGAAGGCCTTGCTCACCCCGCGGAACTCGATCACCTGGGCGCCGAGCCGCTCCGCCACCGGGATGAAGATCTCCTGGGTCTCGTTCCGCTTCTGGTGCTCGACGCTGGAGAGCTCCTCGAACCGGGCCAGGCGCGCCTTGCTCTTCGCCTGGCGTGCCTTGGGGTTCTGGCGCACCCACTCCAGCTCCACCTTCATCGCCTTGATGCGGGCGCTCTCCTGGCGGGCCTCCACCTCGAGCCGGGCCTCCTTCTGCTCCAGCCAGCTCGAGTAGTTGCCCTTCCAGGGGATGCCGCGGCCGCGGTCCAGCTCCAGGATCCACTCCGCGGCGTTGTCGAGGAAGTAGCGGTCGTGGGTGACCGCCACCACCGTGCCCGGGAAGCGGGTGAGGAACTGCTCCAGCCACTCCACCGACTCGGCGTCGAGGTGGTTGGTCGGCTCGTCGAGCAGCAGCATGTCGGGCTTGCCGAGGAGCAGCTTGCAGAGCGCCACCCGCCGCTTCTCGCCGCCGGAGAGCTGCCGCACCGGCGCGTCCCAGGGCGGCAGCCGCAGCGCGTCGGCGGCGATCTCCAGGGCGGTGCCGGTGTCGGCGCCGGCCGCGGCGATCACCGCCTCGAGCCGCCCCTGCTCCTCGGCGAGCTTCTCCATGTCGGCGTCCGGCTCCCCGTAGGCGGCGTAGATCGCCTCCAGCCGGGCCTGGGCCGCGGCCACCTCGCCCTGCGCCGACTCCACCTCCTGCCGGACCGTCCTCGCCGGGTCGAGCACCGGCTCCTGGGGCAGGTAGCCGACGCGGATGCCCGCCTGGCGGGTGACCTCGCCCTCGAACTCCTCGTCGGCGCCGGCCATGATCCGCAGCACGGTGGACTTGCCGGCGCCGTTCAGGCCGAGCAGGCCGATCTTGGCGCCGTGGAAGAAGGAGAGGGAGATGTCCTTGATGATCTGCCGCTTGGGCGGGACGATCTTGCTCACGCGGAGCATCGACATCACGTACGGGGGCATGGCGCTCGGGGGTGGGAGGGGGACGGGAGACTAGCCGAAAGCGCCTCCGCGAGGGAGGGAGGCCGGTGCCGCCGGCGGGCCGCGGGCGCGCCCCCGGCGCGGCGCGGCGACGGGAGCGGCGGCGGGCGCGGCGACGGGAGTGGCGGCGGGAGCGGCGGCGCCGTCAGGCCCGGGGCAGCGCGCCCAGGAAGGCGTCGAGGGCCGCGTTCACCGCGGCCGGGTTCTCGACGCTGCTGGAGTGGCCGGCGGCGGGGATCCGGACCAGCCTGGCGCCCGGGATGCCGGCCTGGATGCGCTCCGCCTTCGCCAGGGGCGTGGCCACGTCCTCGTCGCCCACCAGGACCAGCGTGGGCAGGGCGATCCGCGGCAGCTCCTCCACCACGCCCCGGCGCTCGATCACCCCGGTGACGGCGCGGTGGATGGAGCGCCGCAGCCCGCGGAGGTGTCCGCGCCACTCGGCGCGCAGCGCCTCCCGGGCCGGATCCGAGAGGAAGGTCCGCCCGAAGAGGATGGGCATGACCTTGTCGGCCACCGCCCGGGCGCCGAGCAGCCGGACCGCCCGGTTGAGCGTGCGGTAGCGGGGCACGTTGGCGGGCGCCTCGGGCTCGGCGCTGGTCTCGAGCAGGACCAGCGAGCGCAGCAGCTCCGGCCGGCGCGCCGCGAGGCGCATGCCGACGAAGCCGCCCATCGACAGGCCCGCGAAGTGGCAGGGGGCGGCGCCGAGCCCCTCGATCAGGGCGGCCGCGTCCTCGGCGAGATCGTCCATGCCGTAGCCGCGGCGCGAGACCTCGCTGCGCCCCTGCCCCCGGTGGTCGTAGGCGATGACCCGGTAGCGGCCGGAGAGGTGGCGCACCTGCTCGCGGAACATCTCGCCGCTCATCAGCAGGCCGTGGGAGAAGACCACGGTCTCCGGCCCGCGCCCCGCCGACTCGTAGTGCAGCTCGACGCCGTTCACCAGCAGCTTCGGCATGGATCGCCCCCCGACGAGGCGACGAGTGTCCCGCGCGGCGGGCCGGCGGGCAAGGCCGGCGTGGCGCGCGCTCCGGCGGCGTGGGGCGGGCGCCCCGGCGTCAGGCGTCGATGCCCTCGAAGAGGATGCTGGAGAGGTAGCGCTCCCCGGCGTCGGGGAGGATGGTGACGATGAGCTTCCCCTTCGAGGCCGGCTGCTGGGCGACCTTGATCGCCGCCGCCACCGCGGCGCCGCAGGAGATGCCGCCGGTGATGCCCTCCTCCCTGTGGAGGCGGCGGGCCATCTCCACCGACTCGTCGTTGGAGACCGTCACCACCTCGTCCACCAGCGAGAGGTCGAGGACGTCGGGCTTGAAGCCGGCCCCGAGCCCCTGGATCTTGTGCGGCCCGGGCTTGGGGGTTTCGCCCGCGCGCAGGGCGGTGAGCACCGGCGAGTGGATGGGCTCGACCGCCACCGCGCGGACGGCCTTCTTCCTCTCCTGCTTGAAGTAGCGCGAGGCGCCGGTGATGGTCCCGCCGGTGCCGACGCCCGAGACCAGGACGTCGACCTTGCCGTCGGTGTCGTTCCAGATCTCCGGGCCGGTGGTGCGGAAGTGGATGTCGGGGTTGGCCGGGTTCTTGAACTGCTGGGGGATCCAGTGCCGGGCCGGGTCGGCGGCGGCGATCTCCTCGGCCCTGGCGATGGCGCCGGCCATCCCCTTGGCGCCCTCGGTGAGCACCAGGTTGGCGCCGAAGGCCTTGAGCATCTTGCGCCGCTCCAGCGACATGGTCTCGGGCATGGTCAGGGTGATGGGGTAGCCGCGCGCCGCCGCCACGTAGGCCAGGGCGATGCCGGTGTTGCCGCTGGTGGGCTCGACGATGGTCCGGTCGCGCGAGCCGGGCTTCAGGATCCCCCGCTTCTCGGCGTCCCAGATCATCGCGGCGCCGATGCGGCACTTCACCGAGTAGGCCGGGTTGCGCCCCTCGATCTTGGCGAGGATGGTGGCCTGGAGTCCCTGGGTGACGCGGTTGAGCCGCACCAGGGGGGTGTTGCCGATGCTGAGGCTGTTGTCGTCGTAGATGCGGGCCATGGCGTCTCCTTGGGGGTGCTTCAGATGGTGAAGTCGTGGACGCCGGCCGACTCCTGGGCGCGGCGGGCGAGGTCGTCGAGGGTGGTGCCGTCCACCACCCGGGTGACGGCCTGCTCGACCTCCTCCCAGAGGCCGCGCAGGGCCCGGGCGGCGGGGTCGGAGGCGGCGCCGCGCCTGCCGGCGGGGCCGACCGGCCCCTCGATCGCCCGCCAGACCTCGCCGGCGGTGATGCGCGAGCCGGGCCGGGCCAGGCGGTGGCCGCCGGCGGCGCCGCGGCGGCTCTCCACCAGGCCGGCGCGCCGCAGCTCGCCGAGGATGGCCTCGAGGAACTTGGCCGGCGCCCGGGTGCGCCGGGCGATGGCGGCGGTGGGCGCCACCGCGCCCGGCTGCGCGGCACGGGCCAGGTCGAGCATCGCCCGCATCGCGTAGTCGGCCTTCTGGCTCAGTCGAATCATATCCTAGTATTCAGATAGGAATAACTTACAAGCCCCATCCTAACCGCGCGCCCCGGCCGCCGCAAGCCCCGGCTTCCCGGCCAGGCGGGGTGACGCTCCGGCCCATCCCGCGTAGGATGCCGCCCCTCCATCCAGGGCGACGGGCGGGCATGGCCGGCGTGGCGCCGGCCGGGCGGGGGCCGACGGCCGGCAAGGAACGGTGGGACGTGGCGAAGAAGATCGCGATCGCGGCGCTGCTGGCGCTCGCCGCGGGGGGACCGGCCCGGGGCGCGGCCCGCGCGGTGCCGGGCGTGACCGACGGCGAGGTGGTGCTGGGCATGTCGGTGCCGCTCTCCGGCCCGGCGGCCGCCTGGGGCACGCTGGCCCTGGCGGCCGAGGCCTGGGCGCGCCACGTGAACGCCGAGGGGGGCGTCCACGGGCGGAAGATCCGGGTGCGCATCATGGACGACGGCTACGTCCCGGGGCGGGCCGTCGCCAACTTCCACGAGGCCAAGGACGACGTCTTCGCCATGGTCGGCACCATGGGGACGGCGGTGCTGGGGGCGACCAAGGAGGTGGTGGCCGAGGCGCGCCTCCCCTGGGTCTACCCGCTCGGCAACCCGCGCCTCTTCGCCGGCCTGCCGCGGGAGAAGGTGGCCACCACCTTCATGGAGTACCCGGACTACGCCGACGAGGGGGCCTTCCTGGCGCGCCAGGCGGCGGCGCTCGCCGGGGCGCGGTCCATCGGCTTCTTCGGCCAGAACGACGACTACGGCAAGACCGGCCTCGACGGCGTGCGGCGCGGCGTGGCGGGGCTCCCCGGCGTGCGGCTCACCGCCGAGGTGCTCTACGAGGTCACCGACCGCGAGATGGGCACCCAGGCGGTCCGGCTCAAGGAGTCCGGCGCCGACGCGGTGATCCTCTACGCCACCTCGGCGCACGCCGCCTCGCTGGTGAAGGAGATGGCGCGGATCGGCTATCGGCCGAAGCTCTTCGCCTCCTTCACCCTCTCCGACCGCGACCGGATGTTCGGGCTGCTCGGCGAGCTGTGGGAGGGCGCCTGGTTCGACACCCACATCGCCCAGCGCGGCGAGCCGGCGGCCGACCGGGTGCTCTCGGTGGTCCTGCCGCTCGAGCCGCGGCTCGCCGGCCACGAGGGGACGGCGGTGCATGGCGTCGCCGCCATGATGGTGGCGGTCGAGGGGCTGCGCCGCGCCGGCCGGGACCTCACCCGCGAGGGCTTCGTGCGGGCGCTGGAGGGGCTGCGCGGCTGGTCGCCGGGCGGTCTCTCGGCGCCGGTGACCTTCGGGCCCGGGCGGCACCACGGGCTGAACGCGGTGCGGCTGCTCCAGGCGCTCTCGGCGAAGGACCGCTCCTTCCGCCAGGTCACCGGGGACCGGTCCTTCCCGACCCTCTTCTAGCGCTCGCCGGGGAGCGGCCCCCCGAGACTTCGACCGGGTGGCCGGGTAATCTCGGGCATCCGGCGGGCGGCACCGACGGCGGGGCGCGGCGCGGGGACGTCCCCCGCCCGCGGACGGAGGAGGCCGCGCGGGAGGGGTCCTCCCGCGCGCCGGACGACTCGACGCACGGAGGAACACGCATGACGGAGTGGAAAGGCAACCGGTCGAAGGCGCAGCAGCTCCGGGCCCGGCTCTCGCTGCCGGTCATCGGCGCGCCGATGTTCATCCTGTCGCGGCCGGAGCTGGTGGTGGCCCAGTGCACCAGCGGCGTGGTGGGCAGCTTCCCGGCGCTGAACGCCCGGCCCAAGGAGGAGCTGGACGGCTGGCTCGGCCGCATCGAGGAGGGGCTGGCGGCCCACCGCGCCGCGCACCCCGGCGACCGGGTGGCGCCCTTCGCCGTGAACCAGATCATCCACGAGTCGAACGACCGGCTGGAGCACGACCTGGAGGTCTGCGCCCGGCACCGGGTGCCCATCGTCATCACCAGCCTGCGCGCCCCCGGCGGCATCACCGAGCGGGTGCACGCCTGGGGCGGCCTGGTCTTCCACGACGTGGTGAACGTGCGCCACGCCCGGAAGGCGCTGGAGGCGGGGGTGGACGGCCTCATCCTGGTCTGCGCCGGCGCCGGCGGCCACGCCGGGACGCTCAGCCCCTTCGCGCTGCTCGGCGAGGTCCGGAAGTTCTTCGACGGGCCGGTGGCGCTGGCCGGGGCCATCACCACCGGCCGCGCGGTGCTGGCCGCCGAGGCCATGGGAGCCGACTTCGCCTACGTGGGCACCCGCTTCATCGCCACCGCCGAGGCCGCCGCCCCCGATCCCTACAAGGCCATGGTGGTCGAGTCGACGGCCGCCGACGTCGTCTACACGCCGCTCTTCACCGGCGTGAGCGGCAACTACCTGAAGGGGAGCATCGCCGCCGCCGGTCTCGACCCCGAGAACCTGGCCACGGCCGACAAGAGCTCGATGAACTTCGGCTCGGGCCGCAGCAAGGCCTGGAAGGACATCTGGGGCGCCGGCCAGGGGGTCGGCACCATCGACGAGGTGCTGCCGGCGCGCGAGCTGGTGGCGAGGATGAGGGACGAGTACCGGGCGGCCCGCGCCGCCCTCGAGGAGGTCCGCCCGTGAGCAACGTCCTGACCGCGACCGACGGCCCGGTCCGCACCATCACCATGAACCGGCCCGAGGCGCGCAACGCCCTCGACGGCGCCGCCTACCGCGCCCTCATCGCCGCGCTGGCCGAGGCCGGCCGCGACCCGGCGATCCGCGCCGTGGTCTTCGCCGGCGCCGGCGGCCACTTCACCGCCGGCAACGACATCAAGGACTTCCAGGGCGAGATCCCGGTGGGCGACGTCCCCGGCATCGCCTTCCTCAAGGACCTGGCGCGCTTCCCGAAGCCCATGCTGGCGGCGGTGGAGGGCGTGGCGGTGGGCATCGGCTCCACCATGCTGCTCCACTGTGACTTCGCCTACGCCGGGCGCGGCGCCCGCTTCCGCATGCCCTTCGTGCCCCTGGGGCTCTGCCCCGAGGGCGGCTCCACGGTGCTGCTGGCCCGCGCCGTCGGGCCGAAGCGGGCCTGGGACTGGCTGCTCACCGGCCGGGAGTTCACCGGGGCCGAGGCGGCCGAGGCCGGCTTCGTCACCGCCGCCACCGAGGACGGCGGGGCGCTGCGGAAGGCCCAGGAGACGGCCCAGGCGCTCGCGCAGCTCCCGCCCGAGTCGATCCGGGTGACCAAGGGGCTGCTGCGCCGCGCCGAGCTGCCCGGGGTGCTCGAGGCGCTCGACGTCGAGATGGTCGAGTTCAAGAAGCGCCGGGCCTCGCCCGAGGCCCAGGCGGTCTTCGCCGCCTTCTTCGCCAGGCGCGGCAAGTAGGGGTGGGGGCCGGCCCGCCGCCCCCGCCGTTGGCGCGGCGGGGCGGCGCGGCTACCATCGGCGGGACCGATGTGGACCCCGGAGCCGACCCAGGGCCTCACGCGCGCCGCCGCCGGCGCCGCGCACGTCGGCGCCATGGCGCTCTTCCTCTGGTTCCAGGCCATCGGCCAGCGGCTGCGCCGCGAGGAGCACCGCGCCTGGTGGGCCGGCAGCGGCCGGGACCTGCTCAACGTCGCCGGGCTGGCCGCGCTCTCCGGCTCGCTCCGGGCGGGCGGCTACCCGGGCGCGGCGGCGCTGCTCGCCGGCGGCACCGAGACGCTGCTGCTCTTCGGCATCTACACCTTCGCGGCCGTGCGGACGGCGAGCGCCCACCCGCGCGCCTGGGCCATCGGCGCCGGGCTGCTGGTCTGCCTCCCGGCGGTCCTCTGGCCGGGGCCGGTGCTGGCCGGGCTCTCGGCGGTGGCCGGCGGGCTCTTCCCCGGCCTGCGCTAGCGCTCGCGCTGCGAGGCCCGGTAGGCGGCGATCTCGGCGCGGGCCGCGGCGGCGGCGATGGGGTCGCGGGTGGCGAGGTCCCGGAGGCTCGACCGGCCCGGCTGGGCCCAGGTCTCGAAGGCCTCGGCCGCGATCCCCGGCGCCCCTCCGGGCGCCGCCGCGCCCCGCGCCGCGAGCCGCGGGGCGAGCGCGTCCAGCGTCCGGGCCAGGAGCCGGCGGTGGAGCGCCGTGAGCTCCGGCAGGGGGTCGCCGCCCGCCCCGGCGTCGCCGGTCGCGGTGCGGCCCGAGGCCTCGACCACCACCTCGCCGGTGGCCGCCTCGGCGATCTGGACGTGGGCCACCACCGCGCTCTCGTCGTCGAGGGCGGAGGTGGTCCGGCCGCCGACGGTGGCGGCGGTGACGGTCCGGGCGCCGACCCGCTCGGCCCAGCCGCGCAGCACCAGGAAGGCGCGCGGCGGCAGGCCGCGCGCGGCCATCGCCCTGGCCGCGGTGCTCCCGGAGAGGACGTTGGGGTCGAGCGGCCGCGTCACCTCGAACTCCGTGGGCGGGATCACCGGCAGGTGGAGCCGCGCCTGGGCGGCGGCCACCGCGTCGGCCGACTTGAGCAGGCTGCGGAAGGCCGGCTCCTCCCAGCCGAAGGCGTACGGGTAGACCACCAGGGCCCGCTCGTCGAGCGGGCCGCTCCCGCCGGCGCGCAGCCGGGTGGCGGGGCCCGAGCAGGAGAGGGCGAGCGCGAGCGGCGCGAGGAGCGGGAGGAGGCGGCGCATGGAGCGGCGAGTATAGCCGCGATGCCTCGGCCGGAGACGCCCATTCCCGTCCGCTCCGCGCGGCGCCGGGGTGGCCGGTGCGCGGCGAGCGCTTGACCGGACCGGCGCATCCACCGATAGTGCGTCGTCTCGCGATTCCCGCATCGCCGGGGAGTCTCCCCAGGGGGGGATCACCATGTGGACCGCTGCGCTCTCGCTGCTCCTCGCCTCCGCCGGCGGGGCCGACGCCCCGTCGCCCGCGGCGCCCGCCGCGCAGGAGATCGAGGAGCTCCCCGACCTGCCGGTGCCGCCGCGCCCGGACCGCGGCGGGCTGCGCCTGGCCCTGGGCGCGGGGCTGCTCGAGGACACCACCGGCGTGTCGCCGCTCCTCGACGCCGGCTACGCTTGGGACCCGTGGCCGCGGATGGGCTTCCGGATCGACCTGGGGCTGGCGGTCGGGACCGGCTGGGCGGCCCTGCAGGGCGGCCCCACCTTCGTCGTCCGCGGCGCCGGCCCGGGGGCCTTCCTGACGCCCTACGCCACGGTCGGCGCGGTGGTCGCGGCGCTCGGCGTCAGCGACCGGCTCGCCTCCGGGACGGCCCGGACCGGACAGCCGCAGGTCGCCGGCGGTGGCCGGGCCGTCCCCGCGGTGGCCTCCTCGGGCTCGGGCGAGCCCACCGGCGGCGGCGGCGACAGCCCGACCAACGACGGCGGGCTCCCCTTCCGCTTCTCCTACGGCCCGCAGGCCGGCGGCGGCCTGCTCCTGCGCCTCGCCTCCGACCTGTCGCTCGACCTGGCGGTGCGCTACGAGCTGCGCGTCCAGGGCGGCCGCGCCCGCAGCGGCGGCGGCGCGACCTTCGGGCTGCTCTCCGCCTTCTAGGCGCCGGAAACGAAGAGGGGCCCCCGTCGCCGGGAGCCCCTCGGGTCCATCGGTCCGGTGGGAACGGGGTCCGCTACATCCCCATCCCGCCCATGCCGCCCATGCCGCCGCCGCCCGGCATCGGGGGCGGCTCCTCCTTGGGCTTCTCGGCGATCATCGCCATGGTGGTGAGCATCAGCGAGGCCACCGAGGCGGCGTTCTGCAGCGCGGTGCGGGAGACCTTGGTCGGGTCGATGACGCCGGCCTTCACCAGGTCCTCGAACTCGCCGGTGGCGGCGTTGAAGCCGAAGGCCGCCTCCTTGGACTCCTTCACCTTGTTCACGATGATCGAGCCCTCCCAGCCGCCGTTCTCGACGATCTGGCGCAGCGGCTCCTCGAGGGCGCGGCGCACCAGGTCGACGCCCGACTTGTCGCCGCCGTCCACCTCGACCTTGTCGAGGCTCTTCAGGCAGCGCAGGTAGGCGACCCCGCCGCCGGGGACGATGCCCTCCTCGACGGCCGCGCGGGTGGCGTGCAGCGCGTCCTCGACCCGGGCCTTCTTCTCCTTCATCTCGGTCTCGGTCGCGGCGCCCACGTTGATGACCGCCACGCCGCCCACCAGCTTGGCGAGCCGCTCCTGCAGCTTCTCCTTGTCGTAGTCGCTGGTGGTCTCCTCGATCTGGGCGCGGATGACCTTCACCCGGGCCTCGATGTCGGCCTTCTTGCCGGCGCCGTCGACGATGGTGGTGTTGTCCTTGTCGATGGTGAGCTTCTTGGCGCGGCCCAGGTCCTTCAGGGTGACCTGCTCCAGCTTGAGGCCCAGCTCCTCGGCGATCATCTTGCCGCCGGTGAGGATGGCGATGTCCTCCAGCATGGCCTTGCGGCGGTCGCCGAAGCCCGGGGCCTTCACCGCGCAGACGTGCAGCGTGCCGCGCAGCTTGTTGACCACCAGGGTGGCCAGCGCCTCGCCCTCGACCTCCTCGGCCACGATGAGCAGCGGCTTGCCGCCGCGCGCCACCTGCTCCAGCACCGGCAGCAGGTCCTTCATGTTCGAGATCTTCTTCTCGTGGATGAGGATGTAGGCGTCGTCCAGGTTCGCCACCATGCGCTCGGCGTCGGTGACGAAGTAGGGCGAGAGGTAGCCGCGGTCGAACTGCATGCCCTCGACCACGTCCAGGGTGGTGTCGAGGCCCTTGGCCTCCTCGACGGTGATCACGCCCTCCTTGCCCACCTTCTCCATCGCCTCGGCGATGATGTTGCCGATGGTGGTGTCGCCGTTGGCCGAGATGATGCCGACCTGGGCGATCTCCTTGTGGTCCTTGGTCGGCTTGGAGAGCTTCTTCAGCTCGCCGGTGACCGCCTCGACGGCCTTCTCGATGCCGCGCTTCAGCTCCATGGGGTTGTGGCCGGCCGCCACCAGCTTGCTGCCCTCGCGGTACATGGCCTGGGCCAGCACGGTGGCGGTGGTGGTGCCGTCGCCGGCGACGTCGGAGGTCTTGCTGGCCACCTCCTTCACCATCTGCGCGCCCATGTTCTCGAACTTGTTGTCGAGCTCGATCTCCTTGGCGACCGTCACGCCGTCCTTGGTGATGGTCGGGGAGCCGAAGCTCTTCTCGATGACCACGTTCCGGCCCTTGGGCCCGAGGGTCACCTTCACGGCGTCGGCGAGCGTGTTGACGCCCTTGAGGATGGCGTCGCGCGCGCGCTGGTCGAACAGCAGTTCCTTGGCAGACATGTGGTTCCGTTCCTTCCGGTGGGTGGGGGACTACTTGTCCTCGAGGACGCCGAGGATGTCCTCCTCGCGCATGATCAGCAGCTCCTCGCCGTCGAGCTTGACCTCGGTGCCGGCGTACTTGGAGAAGAGCACCCGGTCGCCGGCCTTCACGTCGAGCGGGCGGAGCTTGCCGTCCTCCTGCAGCTTGCCGTTGCCGGCGGCGACGACCTTGCCCTCGATGGGCTTCTCCTTGGCGGTGTCGGGGATGATGATGCCGCCCTTGGTCTTCTCCTCCTCCGCGACCCGCTTCACGATGATGCGGTCCTGCAGCGGACGGATCTTCATGGTGTGCTCCTCGTTGGAAGTGCTCCGGCGCCGGTCCCGGGCCGGGTGGATGGCTTCCCCTGTGCGGGGTCCGCGTTAGCAGTCCTCATGCGGGACTGCCAGCGGCGCCGCGTACTGTAATCAGCGGCCCCCTCGTGTCAAGCGAGCCCCGGAGCGTTCCATCGTTCCGTCCGCACAGGGCTTTTGAGCCCCGGCTGGCAGTCGGGGTTCGCGTGCGCTTGGCAGTCGGAAAAGCTCACTGCTTACGGTTGGTTGCGCTTGAACGGCCCTGCTCCTACCCCGGAGGGTGGGGGCCGGCCTGCCCGCGAGGGGGCGGGGGCCGCTGCGCCACTGACGGGCGCTCAGCGCCTGGCGCAGCGCCGCTGCGCGCAGGCCAGCCCGCGCTCGCACTCGGCGTCGTGCCCGCAGCCCTCGCCCTCGCGGGCCAGGCGCAGCTCGGCGCCGCCGCCGGTGACGGCGTGCAGCATGGCGCGCTCCGCCGCCTCGATCCGCGCGACGCCGCGCGCCCCGGAGACCGGCAGCCAGCGGCGGGTGGCCTGGTCCCAGGTCTCGCGGTGGATCGAGAGCATCGCCCGCCCGTCGGCGAGCCGCAGGAAGACCGACTCGCGGGCCAGGCACTGCTCCTCGCCGCAGGGCGCCTGCAACTCCCGCTCCTTCGTCACCAGGATGAAGCGGGAGGCGTCGGCGAAGCCCACCGCGTACCCCTCGGCGTGCACCACCTCCTGGGCGCGGGCCCAGGTGGCCTCCAGCGCCGCGGGCGGGAAGGCGCCGTGCGCCGGCCGCCGCTGCAGCGGCCCGGAGGCGGCGCAGGCGAGGAGGGCGGCGAGGGCGAAGGGGAGCGGTCGGCGCATGGGACCTCCGGGGGGAGCGCCCCATTGTCGCCGGGAGCGACGCGCCCGGGAAGGGCGCGGCGCGCTACTTCAGGGTGCGGGTCTGGCCCGCGGCGATGGTGACCTTCTCCTTGTCGAACTTGCCCATCAGCGCGTCGCGCACCGAGCGGTCGAAGCGGACCTTGCTGGTGGCGATCTCGCGCAGCGCCAGGACCGGCGGCTTGTTCTTGGAGTGGGGCTGCAGCGGGCGCGCGCCGGCCATGAGCTGACGGGTGCGCTTCGTCGCCAGGAGCACCAGCGCGAAGCGGTTCTCGACGAGCGGGAGGCAGTCTTCGACGGTGACGCGGGCCATGTGTACTCTCGGAAAGCGAGGCGGCCCGGGCATCGGGGCCGGGCCGCCGGTGGAGGGTGGAGGATAAGGGCGGAGGCGCCCCGGGTCAACGATCCGATTTTCCCGGTGGTTTCGCGGAGGTGGGCGGGTGGTCCGCAGCCGGCGGCGGGGCCGCGTCGCCGGCCGGAGGCTTCGCCGCCACGGTCGCGGGCCCCGTCTCGGCGGGCGGAGGCGCGGGAGGCGGCTTCTGCTTCAGCTCCGCCGGCCCCTTGGCGAGCCAGTAGGAGAGCTCGCTCGGCACCAGCACCACCGCCCCCGAGGTCGGCCGGGCGTAGAGGGAGCCGTCGAAGGCGTTGCGGTCGCCGAGGGCCAGCGTCTCGGTGCCGCCGCCGTCGAGCTTCGCGGTCACCCGGACCTTGGGCTCCGCGAGGCCGTAGCCGGCGAGCGCCTTCTCGCCGGCGCCGGGCGGCGCCACCTCGGCCTTCCGCTGGACGTGGGCGAAGAGCTCGAGGAGCGAGTCCACCGCCCCCTGGTCGGCGGGGGCGTCGAGGGCGGGAATGCGGAAGCCCTTCTCGCCGCGGACCAGCACCGTGGTCCCGGCGGGCGCCACCACCGTCAGCTCCCGGACCTGCGCGGGCTCGAAGGCGAAGAGCCGCCGGGCCTTCTCGGCGCGGGCCTGCTCGGCGGCGCCGCGGAGGTCCACCGCCCACCAGGCGGCGAGCACCGCCCCGGCCGCGGCGGCGACGAGGAGCAGGGTGGTGGCGAGGCTGCGGGTGCGGGCCTTCACGGGGAGCCCCTAGCGCGAGCGGCGCACCAGCCACACCGCCAGCCCCAGCCCGAGCAGCGCGAAGGGGAGGGCGTCGATGGAGAGGAACTTGATGGTCGAGACCTGGGCCGCGGTGAGGAAGAGGCGCGAGCCCTCGCGGCTGCGCGGCCGGATGGTGATCCGGTCCTCCTGCTCCGCCAGCCAGGAGACGGTGTTCTGGAAGAAGTCCAGGTTCCCGAGCAGCTGCTGGTACTGGTTCGAGAAGAACTCGCCGTCCCCGACCGCCACCACCCGGGTCTCGTCGGAGCGCTTCACCTTCTCGCCGGCGGTGGACTTCGTCGCCACCAGCGCCATCGGGAGCGGCCCCTTCTTCTCCCCGTCGTCGTACTTCGCGCCGCGGGTGAAGATCCCGGCGATGTCGGTCTCGCCCCAGGAGTCCGGCCCGGAGAGCACCAGCGGCGTCGGGGTGACCGGCTTGCCGGTGAGGATGGAGAGGGAGCGCGCCGTGGGGAAGGCCAGCCCGGTGCGGGCCAGCTCCCGGGTGATGGGGTGGGTCTCCACCGGCTTGACGATGGGCGTGACCGGAGAGCCCCCGAAGAGCTGGGCCACCGGGCTCGGGTCCACCACCATGTCGTCGTCGAGCGCCATGCCGTAGTCGGCGAGCAGCGGGTCGAGGCCGGCCTTCACCTCCGGCTCCAGGAACAGGCCGAGGTGGCCGCCGGCGGCGGCGTAGCGGCGCAGCGCCTCCAGCTCCGGCGCCAGGAAGGGCTTGCGCGGCGCCACCACCAGCACCGCGGCCGCGTCGGCCGGGACCTCCGGCTTCTCCAGCAGCGAGAGCGGCGCCACCTCGAACCCCTCGCCCTCCAGCGCCTTCACCGCCAGCGAGTCCCCCCGGTCGGTCTCGGCGCGCGCCTCCGGCTCGCCGTGGCCGGTGGTGACGTAGACCTTGCGGCTGCGGGCGTGGGTGAGGCGCACCAGGGCGTTGGTGAGCCCCTGCTCGTCGGGGCTCTTGGCCTTCTGCTCGTCGTCGCCCGACACCAGGACCAGCCGGGGGCCGTCCTCGGTGATGGCGTAGCGCTTCACCGCCTCCGGGTCCTTGTAGGGGTCCACCAGCCGGAAGGTGAAGCGGGGCGAGAGGTCGGCGTAGCGGCGCAGCAGGTCGCCGACGCGCCCCCAGGCCTCGTCGGCCTGGCCGTAGAAGGCCAGCACCTGGACGCCGCGGGTGAGCCCCTTCACCGTCTTCACCGTGTCCTCGCCCAGCGTGTAGACCTTGTCGCGGGTGAGGTCCCAGCCGTGGGGGCGCCGGGTGGCGGCGTAGTTGGCGGCGCCCAGCACCACCGCCAGCGCCACCGCCGAGAGGCTGGTGAGCAGGCCGTAGTGGGCGGCGCGCCCGGTGAAGAAGCGCTTCAGGCCGCCCGGCTCGCCGAGCACGAACCCGGCGGCGATGCCGGCGAGGCCGAGCACCAGCTTGCCGGCCACGAAGGTGGTCTGGCCGAAGAGCATGGTGACGACGGTGGAGAGGAGCAGCACCAGGCCGAGCAGGCCGAGGACGCGGGCGGCGATGGGCTTCTTCACGGCCGCCTCCTTCAGGCCCAGCGGGCGCCCTCGAGCGCCCGGTCGGTGAGCCAGAGCCCGAGCACCACGAAGGACAGGTAGTAGACGACGTCCTTCAGCTCGATGCGCCCGGTGAGGAACGAAGTGAGGTGGTCCGAGGCGCTGAGCGCCAGCACCAGCTCGCGCACCGGCCCCTCCATCCCGATGGTGAAGAGGGTCACCACGTAGAGGGAGAGCAGGAAGAGCAGCGAGACCAGCGCCGCCACGATCACCGACTCGGTGAGGGCCGAGACGAACATGCCCACCGCCATGGCCATGGCGCCGAGCAGCAGCAGGCCGAGCAGGCCGGTGCCCACCGTCTGCCACTCCACGCCGGCCCCGCCCTGGGTGCCGGTGGCGTAGAAGGAGAGCAGCAGCGGGAACAGGGCCACCAGCAGCAGGGCGGCCGCCATCGTCGCCATGCCCGCCAGGTACTTCCCCAGCACGATCTGCCAGGGCCGGACCGGCGCGGTGAGCAGCAGCTCGAAGGTCCGGGCCCGCTTCTCCTCGGCGAAGAGCCGCATGGAGAGGAAGGGGGCGACGATCACCAGCAGCAGCCCCATGGAGCCGAAGAGCGGCGCCACCACCCGCTCGGTGAGGCTGAGCCGCTCCAGCAGGCCGGGGTTCTGGAGCTGCATGGCGCGCAGCGTGAGGAAGCGGAAGGCGTCCAGGGCGCCGTTGAAGAACTGGGCGGCGAAGAAGGCGATGACCATGAGCACCGCCCAGGCCACCGGGGTGGTGAAGGCGGCGGTCAGCTCCTTGCGGGCGACGGCGAGCGCGGCCCTCACGGCGCCACCTCCGGCGCCGTCCCCGGCGCCGCGCCCAGGCCGGCCAGGGCGGCGGCCGCCGCGGCCGGCCCCTCCACCAGCTTGGAGTAGATCTCCTCGAGGAAGGCGATGTCCTCCAGGGTGACGGTGCGGCCGGGCAGGTGCTTGCGGATGAGGCCGTCCAGGGTGTCGAAGTCCACCAGCCGGCCCTTGTTCACCACCAGCACCTTCTGGCAGGTCATCGCCACCTCCGGGAGGATGTGGGTGGAGAGCACCACGGTGTGGCGGCCGGCCAGCGACTTCACCAGCTCGCGCACCTCGCGGATCTGCAGCGGGTCGAGCCCCACGGTGGGCTCGTCGAGGATCAGCACCTCGGGGTCGCCGAGCAGCGCCTGGGCCAGCCCCACCCGCTGCCGGTAGCCCTTGGAGAGGCTGCCGGTGAGCCGGTCCATCACCCCGTCGAGCCGGGCCAGCCCGGCCACCCGCTCGATCTCGCCGGCCACCGCCCGGCGGGGGAGCCCCTTGAGCCCGGCGCAGAAGCGCAGGTACTCGAGCGGCGTGAGGTCGGGGTAGACGGGCGGGTTCTCCGGCAGGTAGCCGATGCGCCGCTTCACCTCGAGCGGCTCGTCGAAGACGTCGAAGCCGGCCACCTTCACGGTGCCGCTGGTCGCCGGCAGGAACCCGGTGAGGATGCGCATGGTGGTGGACTTCCCGGCGCCGTTGGGCCCGAGGAAGCCGACCACCTCCCCCTTCTCCACCCGGAAGGAGAGGTCCTCCACGGCGACGAGCTCACGGAACCGCCTGGTCAGGTGCTCGACCTCGATCATGGGCCTCCTCCAATAGCCGCTCGGCCCGGCCTGTCAAGCGGCCGGGCGTGGACCGGGAGTGACGCGACTGCGTGCCCGGAACGCACGGGCGCGGTAGGCTCATTCCCCATGGCGCTCGTCGTCCAGAAGTACGGGGGCTCCTCGGTGGCGACGGTGGAGAAGCTCCGCGGGGTCGCCGCCCGCGTCGCCGCCCGGCGGCGCGCCGGCGACGAGGTGGTGGTGGTGGTCTCGGCGATGGGGCAGACCACCGACGAACTGCTGGCGCTCGCCCGGCAGGTGTCCCCGGCCCCGCCCCGCCGGGAGCTGGACATGCTCCTCTCCGCCGGCGAGCGGATCGCCATGGCGCTGCTGGCCATGGCGCTGCACGAGGAGGGGGTGGAGGCCAAGAGCTTCACCGGCAGCCAGGCCGGGATCCTCACCGACGAGGCCCACGCCGCGGCGCGCATCGTCGAGGTGCGGCCGGTGCGGGTGCGCGAGGAGCTGGCGCGCGGCCGGGTGGTGATCGTCGCCGGCTACCAGGGGGTGTCGCGGGAGAAGGAGGTCACCACCCTGGGCCGCGGCGGGTCCGACACCACCGCGGTGGCGCTGGCCGCCGCGCTCGGGGCCGACTGCGAGATCTACTCCGACGTGGCCGGCGTCTTCACCGCCGACCCGCGGGTGGTGCCGGCGGCGCGCCGCCTCCCCGAGCTCGGCTACGAGGAGATGCAGGAGCTGGCCCGGGCCGGCGCCCGGGTGCTCAACGCCCAGGCGGTGGAGTTCGCGCGCGACCGGGGCATCGCCATCCGGGCCCGCAGCACCTTCGGCGGGAGCGAGGAGACGGTGGTGGCGGCCCGCCCCGCCCCCGGGGGCGTCGCCGGGGTGGCGGCGGCGGCCGCGGTGGCGCTCTTCGAGCTGCCGGAGCGGGCGCTGCCGGCGGCCCGCGCGCTCCTCGCCGGCCACGGCGCGCGCGAGCTCGGCCTCTCCGCGGCCGGCGGCCACGCCGCCCTCTGCCTCTCGCTGGAGGACGTCCACGCCCCGGAGGCGCTGGCGCGGGACCTGGCCGGCGCCGGGGCGGTCGAGATCGGCGGCCGCGGGATCGGCGCGCTCTCGGCGGTGGGGCGCGGCGCCGGCGAGCCGCGGGTCGCGGCGGCGGTGCAGGAGGTGCTCCTCGGCCTGGGCGAGCCGCCCATGGCCCTCTTCACCGGGCCGCTGCGGGTCACCGCCTGCTGCGGCGCGGCCCGCCTGCCCGAGGCGGCCCGGAAGCTCCACGCCCGGCTGCTGGAGTGACCGCGGCCCGGGGCGGGCGCCGGCTCAGCCGCCCCAGAAGCCGCCGCTCCCCGGCCGGTCCTTGCGGAAGTCGGAGCCGGGGTCGAGCTTCTGGAAGGCGCACATCTCGTTGAGCCGCGACCAGATGCGGTCGCCGACCCGCTGGGAGAGCGTCATCGCCTCGGCCTCCCGCTGGAACTCGGCGCTGCGGGTGCGCACCACGCGCCCGGGCTGCTCCGGCGGCGGCGCCGCCGCCTCGACGAAGTAGTTGGAGGCGAAGAGGGTGGTGCGGCCGGAGTTGAAGCGCCGGCTGATGAGCTCGTCCAGCATGGAGCGCTCCCACTCGGTGCCGCGCTCCTTGCCCAGCTCGTCGATGGCCAGCACCGGCACCTGGAGGAGGGGCCGGAGGATGTCCATGTGGCTCTGGTTGGTGGAAAAGCCGGCCCGCATGTCGGAGAGCAGCAGCATGAATTCGACGTAGCGGCAGGCGATGCCCTTCTCCAGCGACAGGTAGCGGAGGGTGGCGGCGAGCAGGTGGGTCTTGCCGGCGCCGGGCCGGCCGTAGAGCAGGTAGCCCTTGGTGGGCCGGTCGGCCCGGAACTTCCGGGCGAAGTCCTCGGCCACCGCCTTGGCGGCGGAGTGGTCGGGCGACCAGGTGCGGAAGCTCTCGAAGGAGGCGTGGGCCACCGCCGCGGGGATGCCCACCAGGCCGAAGAGCCGGATGCGCTCGTCCAGGTGGCGGCAGGCGCAGACCTGGGCCACCGCCCCGCTGCCCTGCTGCACCAGCACGTAGCCCGACTCCTTGCAGCGCGGGCACTCCGTCTGGCAGTCGCAGCGGCGGGCGCGGGCCGCGCTCCCCAGCACCTGCTCCACCAGGTAGCCGGCCCCGGCGCACTTCGGGCAGCTGGACTCGGGGGCGGCCATCGGGGGCGGGAGTCTACACCGAGCCGCGGAGCCCCAGGTACCCGGCCTCGTGGGCGGCGTCGGCGACGTGGGCCCGCAAGGTCTCGCGCCAGGCGCGCCGCGAGGTGGCGCGCGGCCGCCCTCCGGCCCGGAGCCGGATGCGGTCGCCCAGCGCGGCCCGCTCCGGCCGCGGCAGCGCCTCGACGAAGGCCCGCAGCAGCGCGTGGTCGGCCGCCTCGACCGCCGCCTCCACCCCGGAGAGCGTCGGCGTCCGGCCCATGGCCTGCTCGGCGGCGGCCAGCGCCCGCCAGGCCTCGCGGTAGGCCTCGCGGCGGGCGCCGTCGCTGCCGCGCCCCATGTCCAGCAGGTGGGCCCGGGCCGCCTCGAGGCGGGCGCGGGCGGCGGCGGCCTCGGGCGGCGGCGGCGGCGAGGAGCCGACCCGCCCGTGCCGGTAGGCGTTCCACTCCTGCTCGACGCCGAAGCGGTAGGCCCGCAGGGCGCGGGGCGCCGGCGAGCCGGGCGCGCGCTCGGCCGCCAGCGCCGCGTGGGCCGCCTGCAGCCCCCGGCACACCACCGCCACCGGGATGCCCTGCCGCTCCCAGGCCGCCACCAGCTCCTGGTCGAGCGGCGAGAGCATCAGGCCCGCGCCGCGCAGCCCGAGGAAGTACTCGGCCACGACGGTCTGGTAGGAGAGCGCGTCGCCGGGGAGGTCGGACATCGGCGGCTCAGGGCAGCGCCTCGCGGACCTCCTCGGCGCGCTGGAAGCGGCGGCCGGGGTCGCGCTGCAGGAGCCGCTCGGTGACGGCCACGAGCCGCCCGTCGACGCCGGGGTTGGCGTCGCGCAGCGGCGGCGCCGCCGCCGAGCCCAGGTGGCGCATCCGCAGCGCCGGCGCCGGGAAGGGCGGCCGCCCGGCGAGGAGCTCCCAGAGGATGACCCCCAGGGCGTAGAGGTCGGCGCGCCCGTCGAGCGGGCCGCCGCGGGCCTGCTCCGGCGCCATGTAGCGGTAGGTGCCGACGATGGCCGCCCGTCCCCCCGGCCGCTCCTCGCGCAGCGGCTTCACCAGGCCGAAGTCCATGAGCCGGACCCGCCGGCCGTCGTCCACCATGATGTTGGAGGGCTTCAGGTCGCGGTGGACCAGCCCCTGGGCGTGGACGTAGGCCAGCGCGTCGCACACCTGGCGGGTGGCGTGGAGCAGCCGCTCGATGCGCGCCGGCCGGTTCAGGGCCGCGATCCACTCCTCCGAGGGCGGCCGGACGCCGGCGGCGGGCGCGGCCGCGCCGGCCACGGGGAGGTGGAGCACCGCCCGGCCGGGGTCGGTCTCGGGCTCGTCCACCAGCGCCGCGAGGCTCCGCACCGCCTCCGGCCCCAGCTCGCCGGAGGAGCCGGAGAAGAAGCTCTCGGTGTCCGGCTCCATGGCCAGGGCGTCGAGGCCGAAGGCCGGTCCCGGCTCCGCCGGGTCGTTCGCCGCCCGCGCCGCGGGCGAGAGGTCGAGCACCGGCGAGAGCCAGGCGCGCAGGTCGAGCCCCTCCACCAGCTCCATCGCCAGGAAGGAGTAGCCCTCGGCGACGCCGGCCTCGAAGACGCGGACCACGTTGGGGTGGTCGAGCCGCGCCAGGGCCTCGAACTCGCGGGCCAGGCGGCGCGCGGAGGCGGCGTCGGCGGCGGGCGCCGGGCCGAGCAGCTTCACCGCGGCGATCCGTCCGGTCTCGCGGTGGCGCGCCCGGTAGACGGTCCCGACCCCGCCGCGTCCGACCAGCGAGAGGATCTCGTATGGGCCGACGCCGCGCGGGGGCACGGATCGAGGATAGGGCGGCGCAAAATGGCGGTCAAACGGGCCCGGGGCGCGGCCGGGAAGCTCCTCGGAGCGGGCGGCGCGGCGTGCTATAAGCGCCCGGCGTGACGGCTCCTTCCGACATCGAGGCGCTCCGGGCGCGGGTGCGCGCGCGCCCGCTGCCGCGCCACGTCGCCATCATCATGGACGGCAACGGCCGGTGGGCCGAGGCGCGCGGCCTGCCCCGGGTGGCCGGCCACCGCGAGGGCTCCGCCTCGGTCCGGGCGGTGGCCCGCGAGGCCCGCGCCGTCGGCGTCGAGGCCCTCACCCTCTACGCCCTGAGCGTCCAGAACCTGGCGCGCCCGCCGCACGAGGTGCGGGCGCTGATGGAGCTGCTCGCCGAGTTCCTGGAGTCGGAGCGGCGCGAGATCATGGACAACGGCATCCGGCTCGCCGCCATCGGCGACCTGGACCGGCTGCCCGGCGCGGTGCGGAGCCGGCTCGACGCCCTCTGCGCCGAGTCGCGCGGCAACCGCGGCATGGTGCTCACCCTGGCGCTCTCCTACGACGGCCGCGAGGAGCTGGCCCAGGCGGCGCGGCGGGCCGCCCGCCGGCTCGCCCCCGGCGACATCGACGCCGCCGCGCTGGAGGCGGAGCTGTGGACCGCCGGCCTGCCGGAGCTGGACCTGATGGTCCGCACCAGCGGCGAGCGGCGCATCTCCAACTTCCTGCTCTGGCAGTGCGCCTACGCCGAGCTGGCCTTCGTGGAGACGCTCTGGCCCGACTTCCGCGAGCGCGAGCTGCTCGAGGTGCTCGCCGACTTCCAGGGGCGGGAGCGGCGCTTCGGCCTCACCGGCGCGCAGGTGCGCGGGGCCGTCGATCCATGAACGAGGCCAACCGCAACCTGGCGCTGCGGGTCGGCTCGGCCCTGGTGCTGGCGCCGCTCGCCGTCTTCGCCACCTGGCGGGGCGGCGTGGTCTTCGCCGCGGTCTGCGCGCTGGTGGCGGCCCTGGCCGCCCACGAGCTGATCTCCATGATCGCGCCGGTGCGGCTGCCGGAGGCCTACGGCATCGCCGTGGCCGCGACCTTCCCGCTCGCCCCCTGGTACGCCCTGGGCGTCTACCCGGCCTGGGCCCCCATCGCCCTGGGCTTCGCCGGGATGGGGCTGCTGGTGCTGCACCTCTTCGGCGGCGACCTGGAGGGCATGCCGCGGCGGGCCTCGGCGGTGGCGCTCGCCTGGATCTGGATCGGCCCGGTGGTCTCCTCGGTGGTGAGCCTGCGGCTGCGCTTCGGCACCGGCTGGGTGATCATGGCGCTGGCGGCCACCTTCGTGAACGACACCGCCGCCTACTTCGCCGGCCGATTCCTGGGGCGCCACCAGCTCTTCCCGCGCGTCTCCCCGAAGAAGACCTGGGAGGGCTTCGCCGGCGGCGTGGCCGGGAGCGTCGCGGCGGCGCTGGTGGTGCGGGCCTTCGACTTCACCCACGACCTCGGCACCCTCGGCTGGGCGGGCGCGGCGCTGCTCGGGCTCGGCGCCGCGGTGCTGGGGCCGCTCGGCGACCTCTCCGAGTCGATGCTCAAGCGCGCCACCGGCGTCAAGGACTCGGGGAGCCTGATCCCCGGCCACGGCGGCCTGCTCGACCGGATCGACGCGCTCCTCTTCGTGGCCCCCTGGGTCTGGGTCTACGCCAACTTCCTGCGCTAGATTGGCCCCGGGCCGACGCCCCGAGGGGGGCGCGGCCGCCCGGCTCCCGTCGTGACCGCCAAGCGCATCGCCATCCTCGGCTCGACCGGCTCCATCGGCGTCCAGGCCCTGGACGTGGTGGCGCGCCACCCCGACCGCTTCGAGGTGGTGGCGCTGGCCGCCGGCCGGAACGCGCCGCGGCTCGCCGAGCAGGCGCGGGCCTTCCGCCCGCGGTGGGTGGCGCTGGCCGACGAGGCGGCCACCGCCGAGCTGCGCGGCCTGCTCGGGGGCCGGGCGGACGGGCCGGAGATCCTGCCGCCGGCCACCGGCGCCGAGCTCATGGCGGCGCTCCCCGAGGTGGACTTCGTGCTGGCCGCCATCTCCGGCGGCGCCGGGCTGCGCTCCACCGCCGCGGCGGTGGAGGCGGGCAAGCCGGTGGGGCTCGCCAACAAGGAGTCGCTGGTGCTGGCCGGCGAGCTGGTGATGCGGCGGGCCGCCGAGCGCGGCGCCGCCATCCTGCCGGTGGACAGCGAGCACAGCGCCATCTTCCAGTCGCTCACCGGCCACAACCGCGCCGAGGTGCGCCGGCTGCTGCTCACCGCCTCCGGCGGCCCGCTGCGCACGCTGCCGGCGGCGCAGCTCGCGGCGGTGACGCCGGCCCAGGCGCTCAAGCACCCCAACTGGTCGATGGGCGACAAGATCACCATCGACTCGGCGACGCTGATGAACAAGGGGCTGGAGGTGATCGAGGCGCGCTGGCTCTTCGACATCGACCCGCGCCGCATCGACATCGTGGTCCACCCCGAGTCGGTGGTGCACTCCATGGTGGAGTACATCGACGGCTCGGTGGTGGCGCAGCTCGGCGTGAGCGACATGCGCGGCCCCATCAGCTACGCCATGGCCTGGCCCGAGCGCCTGCGGCTGGACCTGCCCCCCCTCGACCTCTCCCGGCTGGGCCGGCTGACCTTCGAGCAGCCCGACCCCGGGCGCTTCCCCGCCTACACCCTGGCCTACCGGGCGCTGGAGGCCGGCGGCACCGCGCCGGCGGCCCTCTCCGGCGCCGACGAGGCGGCGGTCGAGGCCTTCCTGGCGGGGCGCTGCCCCTTCCCGCGCATCGCCGAGGTGTGCGAGGAGGTGCTGGAGGCCCACGTCGCCGAGCCCCTGCGCTCCGTGGCGCAGGCCCTGGAGGCCAGCGAATGGGGGAAGCGCCAGGCGGCCCTCCGCGTTACATCATGAACGGCCGGCCCGCGTACCGGACATGACCACCGACCTGCTCCTCAAGATCGGCTCCATCGTCCTCCTGCTCGGAGGGTTGATCTTCGTCCACGAGCTGGGCCACTTCCTGGTGGCCAAGGCCCTGGGCGTCAAGGTGGTGCGCTTCTCGGTCGGCTTCGGGCCGCGCCTCTTCGGCTTCACCGTGGGCGAGACCGAGTACCGCGTCGCCCTCCTGCCCCTGGGCGGCTACGTGAAGATGGCCGGGGACGACCCGTCGGCGCCGCCGTCGCCCGAGGACCAGGGGCGCGGCTTCCTGGAGCAGGGCCCCTTCCGCCGCTTCCTCATCGCCGTGGCCGGCCCCGCCGCCAACCTCCTCTTCCCCATCCTCCTCTACCTGGGCATCGGCCTCCTCCAGAACGGCAAGCCGGTGCCCGGCCCGGTGGTCGGGACCATCTCCCCGGGGAGCCCGGCGGCGGTGGCCGGCCTCCAGCCCGGCGACCGCATCCTCTCGGTGACCGGTCCGGGCGGCCGGGTGCACGCCATCCGCTGGTTCGGCGACCTGCGCGAGGCGGTGTCGCCGCACCCGGAGCAGCCGCTGCGCTTCGACGTGGAGCGGGACGGCCGGCGCCTCCCGGCGTTCACGGTGACGCCGGCCGCGGAGAAGGAGTCAAACCCGGTCGAGACCACCACCCGCGGCGTCATCGGGGTGATGCCGAGCTACCCGCCGGCCCTGGTGGCGCCGGCCGCGCCCGGCGCCGCCGGCCCGGTCGAGCCCTTCGACCTGGTGGTCGCGGCCGCCGGGAAGCCGGTGCGCCACCTCGGCGACCTGGACCGGGTCCTGGCGGCGGCGGCCTGCGCTCCCATCGACCTCCAGGTGCTGCGCGAGCGCCCGGCGGCGAAGGCGGCGGAGGGCGCGGCGCGCCCCGCCCCGTCCTGGGAGCCCCGGTCGCTGGCCGCGGTGCCCACCTGCGCCGGCGGCGGGCCCTCGCTCCTCCCCGCCGACCCGACCGTCTCCGCCTTCGTCGCCCGGGTGACCCCCGGCAGCCCGGCCGAGGCGGCGGGGCTGCGCCGCGGCGACGACATCCTGGCGGTGAACGGCAAGCCGGTCCGCTCCTTCCGCGACCTGAACGCCCACGCCGCCGACTTCACGGCGGGGAAGCCGGTGGCGCTCACGCTGGCCGGCGGCCGGACCGTCTCGCTGGTCCCGGTGGAGCGGCAGGTCCGCGACGACGCCACCGGCGAGACCACCCGGCGCCTGGCGCTGGGCTTCCAGCCCTCCTCGCGCGGGCCGGTGAATCCGGCCGACCTGCTCGCCGACCAGGTGCCGCTGCGCCTCCCCTTCGGCGAGCTGGTCGCCACCTCGGCGGGCCACCTCTGGGAGGTCACCCGGCTCACGGTGCTGGGGATCGGCCGCATCCTCACCGGCGAGATCTCCTTCAAGACCGTGGGCGGGCCGATCATGCTCTTCTCCATCGCCGCCCAGGCGGCGGAGGAGGGGGTGGAGAGCTTCCTCTTCAAGATGGCGCTCATCAGCGTGAACCTCGGGCTCATGAACCTGGTGCCCATCCCGGTGCTGGACGGCGGCCACATCGCCGCCTGCGCGGTGGAGGCGGTGACCCGGCGGCGCATCTCGGTGCGGGCCCGGGAGATCGCCAACCTGGTCGGGCTGGCGCTGCTGCTGCTCCTCATGATCGCCGTCTTCAAGAACGACATCGCCCGGCTGATGGGGTGACGGGGGGCCGCCGATGCTCGTCGCCGCCGTGGACACCGCCACGCTGACGCTCTCCTGCGCCCTCGCCGAGGTGGAGGGCGGGGTGGCCCGGCTGCTGTGCGACCGCACCGAGCACGCCCCGGCGAAGCCCGGCCCCCGGGGGCCCACCGGCGGCCACGGGTCGCGGCTCCCGGGCGCGCTCGGCGACCTGCTCACCGCCGTCGATCGCCGCATCGCCGACGTCGAGGGCTACGCGGTGGGGCTCGGCCCCGGCTCCTTCACCGGCCTGCGCGTCGGGCTCGCCACCTGGAAGGGGCTGGCCTACGCCAACCGGCGGCCCATCGCCGGCGTCTCCAGCCTGGCCGCCATGGCGCTGGCGGCCGCGCCCGACGCCGGGGCCGGGGCGCTGCTGGTGCCGCTGCTCGACGCGCGCAAGGGGGAGCTCTACGCCGGCTTCTACCGCGCCGCCGGCGACGGGCTGGAGCCGGTGGAGCCCGAGGCGGCGCTGCCGGCGCAGGCGCTGCTGGAGCGGGTGGCGGCGCTCTCGCTCGCCGGGCTGCGCCCCGCCGCCTTCGGCGAGGGCTACGAGGCCTGGCGGGACCGGCTGGCGCCGGCGCTGCCGCGGCTGCGCACCGAGGTGGTCACCCCGCCGGCCGGCGCCGTGGCGCGCCTGGCCGCGGCGCGGCTGGCCGGCGGCGCCTACGACGCCCCCGCGCTCTTCGCGCTCGAGCCCCACTACATCCGCGCCAGCGAGGCCGAGGTGAAGTTCCCCGACGGCCTGCCGGCCGGCGTGCCCCGCGGGAGGGCCTGACGTGGCCGGACGGCCCGCCACCGCCACCTTCCGCCCGCCGGCCGAGCCGGCGGGGCTGCCGCTCTTCCTGGGGGCGCTGGCCGGCGCGCTGGTGGGCGCCCTGCTCGACCTGCCGGTGCTGCTCTTCGGCCTGCTCGGCGGGGTGGCCGCCTGGATCGCCGGCGCCGCCCACCAGCTGCGCGGCCTGCGGGCCGTCGCCGACGAGGAGGGGCTGCGGGTCCTCGGGCCGGCGGGCCGGCCGGGCGCGGGCCTGGCGGCGCGCTGGGCGGAGCTGCGGCTCGGCTTCGGCTTCGCCGCCCGCGCCGAGGGCCCGGTGCAGCGCTACGCGGTGGTCGCCGACCCGGCGGGGCGCAGCTTCGCCTTCGCCGACCTGGCGGGGCAGGGGCCCTGCCAGCCGGTGCCCGGCGCCGACGGGCGGCCGCTGCCGGTGGTGGACCTGCGGGAGGCGCCGCTGCTCCTCGGCCTGCTGGTGCAGCGCTGCCCCGCCTGGCACGTCTTCCCCGAGGGGCTGGCGGCCGCGCCGGCGGTGGCCCCTCCGGTCGCGGCGCTCGTCCCGCCGCCGCCCGCCGGCGGGCCGGCGCCGTCCGGGCCCGCGCCGG
>JAKAEO010000011.1 GCA_021818285.1 Myxococcales bacterium | reverse complement strand
CCTGGTCTACGCCGCCGGCGTGCCGATGTCGGCGGCCTCGGGGCGCCTCTCGGGCCGCGTCCCGCCGCGGCGGCTGGTGGGGATCGGGCTGGTGGTGGCCGCGGCCGGCATGGCGCTGACCCTGGCGCGGCCGCTCCCCCTGGTGGTGCTGGGGCTGGTGGTGCTGGTGCTCGGCCAGTTCACCGCCCAGGCGGTGCTGCCGGCCATCGTCAACACCACCGCCCGCGAGGCCAAGGGCAGCGCCAGCGGGCTCTATCTTTCCGCTTACTACCTCGGCGGGACGCTGGGCTCCGTGCTCCCGGGCTACGCCTGGGAGTGGCGCGGCTGGAGCGCGGTGGCGGCCGCCTGCATCGCCGCCGTGGCCGTGGCCTTCGCGGCCAACGCCACCCTGGGAGGGACCCCGGCGGGTCCGCGAGGACCGGCTGCGGCCTGACGCCGCACCCGGGATGCGCTTCTCGTTGGAGGCAGCACGCAGGCCTCTGTACGATGCGTAAATCCATCGGCCGCCTGGGGACAGTTTGGGGGGGGTGTCCAGGGGCCGAACGACCGACGCAAGAAAGGATCCCGATGAGAACGCTCGCTATCGCACTGGCCTTCGGTGGGTTGCTTTACTCGATGGACGCCCGCGCGGATGCAAGCTCTGGCCTGACCCTGGGTGCGCGACTCGGTTACGGCATCCCGATGGGCGACGGGGGCAAGCCCGGGGGGCAATCGATCGCGCTGAGCAAGTACACCACGGGCTCGATCCCGCTGGTCGTCGAGGCCGGCTACCGCTTCACCCCCGAGATCTCGGCCGGCGCGTACTTCCAGTACGCATACGCCATGGCCAGCAACTCCGGAATCTGCGACACGATCGGCGGGGGTGCTCTCGGTGCGACGTGTACCTCGACGTCTGCAAGCGTAATGAGGTACGGCATCCAGGGCGCCTACCGGTTCGTCATGCCCGGGATGACGCCGTGGGTGGGGATTGGCCTGGGCACGGAGACGGCCAAACTGGAGACGACCGTCAACTTCCCCGCCGGCGTCGTCGCTCCGGTCCCGGTGTCACAGAAGGTGACCGTGAAGCCCTCGACCGATGTCGTGGGCGACTTCAACATCCAGGGGGGGATCGACTGGTCAGTGGCTCCCGGCATGTCGGTCGGCCCGTTCGTCACCCTCACGTTCGCCAAGTACACGAAGGCGACGACGTCGCCCAGCAACGGTACCTCCGACAGCATTCCGTCGAGCGACCAAGCTTGGCACGAGTGGCTGATCCTCGGCGTGAAGGGGACCTTCGACCTCTAGCCGCCCTGCGCCGGCCGCTCCCACCAGAGATCGGGCGGGAGCGGCGCGGCGCGCGGACGCGGCGCGGCGCCGAGGCCGCGCAGCAGCGCCAGCACCTCGTCGAGGACGCCCGGCACCGCCGCCTTCAGCGCCGGGCTCAGGCCGCCGCGCAGCTCGACGTCGGCGGGGATCGCCCCCACCACCCAGACCCGCGAGGGCGCGCCGCCCGCGAACTCCAGCGCCTGGAGGTGGGCGCGCAGGCCGTAGGCGTGGGGGCTGGTCCGGTACTCGGGGTCGTCGCGCCAGAGCGCCTCCCGGTCGAGGACCCGCACCTCGCCGGGCGTTCCCCGGCCGTGGAGCGATCCGACCGCCACCAGCGCCTCGACGCCGGCGAGGAAGGGGAGCAGGTTCAGCCCCTGGGTGCCGATCTCCAGGGCCTCGACGCCCGGCGGCAGCTCCCAGCGCGCCTCCAGGGTCCGGATCGCCTCCGGGCCCAGCGCCTCGTCGCCGAGGAGGACGTTCCCCTGCCCGATGACCAGGACGCGCGGCACGGCTACCCGGCGTACGCCTCCAGCGCCGCGGCCCCGGCGGCACCCAGCCTCACCGGCCGGCCGGCCTTCTTCAGCTGCTGCTCCAGCGCCGCCAGCACCGCCAGCACGTTCTCCTGGCGGGACGACTCGCCCATCAGGCCGATGCGCCACACCTTGCCGGCGAGCGGCCCGAGCCCGCCGCCGATCTCGATGCCGTTCTCCAGCAACACGGCCTTGCGGATGGGGGCCTCCTCCACGCCGGCCGGCACCTGGATGCAGTTCAGCGAGGCCAGCCGGTGGCCGGCCTGCGCCTGCGGGGCGCAGCCCAGCGTCGCCACGCCGGCCATCAGCGCCGCGGAGTGGCGGCGGTGGCGCTCGAAGCGCGCCTCCAGCCCCTCCTCGAGGACGATGCGGAGCGACTCGCGCAGGGCGTAGACCATGGAGATGGGGGCGGTGTGGTGGTAGGCGCGCTTCCCCTCGGCCCAGTAGTCCGCGATCATCCCGGCGTCGAGGTACCAGCTGCGGCACTTGCTCTTGCGCCCCTTCACCGCCTCCAGCGCCCGCGGCGAGAGGGTGAGCGGCGCCAGGCCCGGCGGGCAGGAGAGGCACTTCTGGGTGCCGGAGTAGACGGCGTCGGCCTCCCAGCCGTCCACCTCCACCGGCACGCCGCCCAGCGAGGTGACGGTGTCCACCACCAGCAGGGCGCCGTGCTGGTGGCAGAGCTTGCCCAGCCCCTCGATGGGCTGCTGGGCGCCGGTGGAGGTCTCGGCGTGGACCACCGCCACCACCTTCACCGGGGCGTTCTTCTTCAGCGCCTCCTCGATGCGGGCGAGGTCGGTCACCTGGCCCCAGGGCGTCTCCAGCTTCACCAGCTTGCCGCCGCAGCGCTCGACGATGTCGGCCATGCGGGTGGAGAAGACCCCGTTCACGCAGACCAGGGCGGTGTCGCCGGGCTCGACGAGGTTCACCAGCGCCGCCTCCATGCCGGCCGAGCCGGTGCCGGAGATGGCGATGGTGAAGGGGTTCTTCGTCCGGAACACCTCGCGCAGCTGCTGCTGCACGTCGTTCATGATGCCGAGGAAGGCGGGGTCGAGGTGGCCGAGCAGCGGCACCGACATCGCGCGCAGGACGCGCGGGCTCACCATGCTGGGGCCGGGGCCGAGGAGGAGGCGGGAGGGAGGATTCAGCTCGGGGACGAGGGTGGCCATCGGGTCTCTCCGGAGGAGTGGGGGCCAGATGATACGCACGGGGGCCGCCGCGGTCGAGGACGCTCGTCGTCCGTCCCCCTCTCCCCGGTCCCGGCCGGGGAGAGGGCCGGGGTGAGGGGCGGGGCCGCGACCGATTTGCCCCGGAGCCCCGTTCCGCTTACACCTTCGGCCGATGCGTGGAATCGGAGCCAACGACCCCTGCTGGTGCGGCAGCGGACGGAAGTACAAGAAGTGCCACCGCGACGCCGACGCGCAGGGCGGAGGCCCGCGGAACGCCGCCGCGGTGCGCCCCGGGACCGTCGGGCCGCGCCGCGCCGTCCCCGCCCACATCCCGCGCCCCGGCTACGCCGACGGCGGCAAGGTGCGCCCGGCGCCGCGGCTTGCCGACCCGGCCGAGCGGCTCGCCCGGATGCGCCGCGCCTGCCGCGCCGCCGCCGAGGTGCTGGCCGAGGGGGCCGCCCGCATCCAGGCCGGGGTCACCACCGACGAGATCGACCGGGTGGTGCACGAGGGGTACATCGCCCGGGGCGGCTACCCCTCCACCCTCGGCTACCACGGCTTCCCCAAGTCGCTCTGCACCTCGGTGAACGAGGTGATCCTCCACGGCATCCCCGACAGCCGGCCGCTGGCCGCGGGCGACATCGTGAACCTCGACGTCACCATCTACCTCGACGGCTTCCACGGCGACTGCTCCGCCACCTACCCGGTGGGCGAGATCGACCCGGCCTCGGCGCGGCTGCTGCGGGTGACGAAGGAGGCGATGCTCCTGGGGATCGAGGCGGTGAAGCCGGGCCGGCCCATCTCCGACATCGGCCGCGCCATCGAGGCCCACGCCACCGCCCACGGCTACGGGGTGGTGAAGGCCTTCTGCGGCCACGGCATCGGCGAGGACTTCCACCTCGACCCGCAGGTGCTGCACTACTTCGACCCCCGGGCGCGGACGCCCATCGAGGAGGGGATGTTCTTCACCGTCGAGCCCATGCTCACGGCCGGCTCGCCGGAGCACCTCACCTGGCCGGACGGCTGGACGGCGGTGACCGCCGACGGCAAGCGCGCCGCCCAGTTCGAGCACACCCTCCACGTCGGCCGCGACGGGGCCGAGATCCTCACCCTGGGGCCGGACGGGAGGCCGTGACCGGCGCCGCGCGCTCCCGGGCGACGGCCGTGGTCGCGCGGGGTCATCCTCCGGCGGGCCGCCGCCGCCGGGCGCGGCGCCGCGCCGGGCGGGGCTCGGGCAGCTCCTCGATCGTCTCCTTCTTCAGGTAGGCCAGCCCCTGGAAGGTCGCCACCAGGTCGCCGCGGGCGTCGGTGACCCGGACTTCACAGGTGGAGAAGCGGTTGCTGCGGGCCACCTCGCGCGCCTCCGCGGTGAGCAGCCCGAGGCCGGCCTTGAGGAAGGAGATGCTCACCTGGACGGCCACCGCGACCCGCCCCCGCGAGTTGGAGGCGGCGGCGAAGGCCAGGTCGGCCAGGGTGAAGACGGCGCCGCCCATGGCCACGTCCAGCCCGTTCTTGTTCCGGTCGGTGACCCGCAGCCGGGCGCGGGCGTAGCCGGGCCGGGTCTCCACCAGCCGGGCGCCGGTCAGCGCCGCGTACCGGTCGCGGGCGAAGTAGGTGGCGAAGTCCATGGCGGCTCCCCGCCGGAACCCTGCCGCCCGGCGCCCGCCGAGGATATGCTGCCGGCCTTCATGAGTGAACCCGCGCCGCCCGGCCGCGTGGCCCTGGCCCTGGGGCTGCTCTACGTCCTCTGGGGAACGACCTACTTCGGCATCCGCGTGGCGCTGGAGGGCTTCCCGCCGCTGCTGATGTCGGGCGGCCGCTTCTTCGCCGCCGGCGCCCTGCTCTACGTGACGGTCCGGCTGCGCGGGGCGCCGCGCCCCTCGGCGCGGCAGTGGGGCTCGGCGGCGCTGGTGGGCGGCCTGCTGGTCGCGGCCAACGCCCTGGTCACCTTCGCCGAGCGCTCGGTCTCCTCCAGCCTGGCGGCGGTGGTGGCCGCCTCGACGCCGCTCTGGGCGGTGCTGGTGGCCGGCGCCTGGGGCGAGTGGCCGCGCCGCGCCGAGTGGCTGGGGCTGGCGGTGGGGCTGATCGGCGTGGTGGTGCTGCAGGCCGGCGGGGGGCTGCGCGCCAGCCCGGTGGGCGCGGCGCTGCTCGTCGCCTCCACCTGGAGCTGGGCGCTGGGCTCGATGTGGAGCCGGCGGCTGCCCATGCCGGACGGGCTGGTCTCCCCGGCGGCGCAGATGATGTGCGGCGGGGCCGTCTTCCTGGCCGCCGCGCTGCTGCACGGGGAGCGCCCCCTGCCCGGCCTCGGCTGGCGCCCGGTGATCGCCTGGCTCTACCTGCTGTTCTTCGGATCGCTGGTGGGCTACGTCTCCTTCAACTACCTGCTGCGCCGGGTGCGGCCGGCGCTGGCCACCAGCTACGCCTACGTGAACCCGGCGGTGGCGGTGGCCATCGGGGCGGTGGCCGGCGAGGCGGTGGGGCTGCGGACGGTGGCGGCGCTGGCCCTGATCCTCGCCGGCGTGGCCCTGGTGGCGGTCTCGCGCCGCGCCCGGAGCGCCTGAGGAGCCCGTGTCCCGGACCCGGCCCATCGCGCTGCTCTTCGACCTCGACGGGACCCTGGTGGACACCGTCCCGCTCATCCTGGCGTCGGCGCGTCACGCCTTCGCCGAGCACCCGGGGCGGCGCCCCACCGACGCCGACTGGATCGCCGGCATCGGCAAGCCGCTGCGGGTGCAGATCGAGGAGATCGCCGGCGGCCCGGCGCCGGTGGAGGGGCTGGTGGCCCGCTACCGCGAGTTCTTCTGGGCGCACCACGACGAGATGACGAAGCCCTTCCCCGGCGCCGGCGGGCTGCTCGCCGCGCTGCGGGCCGGCGGCCACCCGGTGGGGGTGGTCACCGCCAAGTGGGTGGAGCCGGCCTGGAGGTCGCTGCGCCACGCGGGCCTGGCGGACTTCGTCCAGGCGGTGGTGGGGGCCGACTCGCTGCCGGAGCACAAGCCCGACCCGGCCCCGGTGCGCATGCTGCTCGGCCAGCTGGGGCGCGGCCCCGGCGAGGCGCTGCTGGTCGGCGACTCGCCGCACGACGTCGCCGCCGGCAACGCCGCCGGGGTGGCCACCGCCGCCGCGCTCTGGGGGGCCAGCTCGAAGGAGGCGCTGGCGGCGGCCCGGCCCCGGTTCCTGCTCTCGTCGCTCGCCGAGGTCCGGACGCTGGTGGAGGAGCTGGAGGACGGGGCGGGGCCCCCGGGCTAGGCCTTGGCGCCGCCGCCGCCCATGGCGAAGCCGCCGGGGTCGAGCCCGAGCCTGCGCACCGCCTCGGCCCAGCGCTGGTCGTGGGGGACGTCGAGGACCAGGTCCTCGGCGAGCCCCAGGGGGATCCAGGCGCCCTGGGCCACCTCGCCCTCCACCTGCATGGGCCCCCAGCCGGCGTAGCCGAGGATGAGCAGGAACGGGCCGGCGTCGTCGTTGCGGACCACCGCGTCGAGCAGCGCCCGCGAGCCGCCCACCGCCAGGCGCCGGCCGACCGCCAGCTCCTCCTCGCCGGCCGGGACCACCCCGGGCCGGTAGAGCACCCAGAGCCGCTCCGGCTGGACCGGGCCGCCGAGGAGCACCGGCGCGCGGTCGCGTCCCACCGCCCGGGCCGCGGCGCGGAGCTCCGGATCGACCGCCTGGAGCAGGTCGGCGCAGCGCACCGGCGCCGGCCGGTTCACCACCCAGCCCAGCGAGCCCTCCGCCGAGTGCTGCGCCATGAGCACCAGCGTCCCGTCGAAGTTGGGGTCGCGCAGCGTCGGGGAGGCGACGAGGAAGCCGGGGGCGAGGCCGCTGTCGGCGCGGGGGTGGGCCATGGCGTGGGCCGGCGGGAAGCCTACCGCGTTCCGGCGGGCGCGGGGGCCCGCCGGCGCGCCCCGGCGGTGGCCGGCGCCCGGTCCAGCGGCGGGGCGGCGCGCACCGGCACCAGCCAGGTGCGCAGCAGCGCGTCCCAGTGGGCCGGCGTGATCAGGTCGTTGGGCGTCACCCAGATGCGGCGGGCGCCCCCGGCGACGGCGGCCGACACCGCCTCCGCGAGCTGCGCGGGGGTGACCGGCTGGCCGGCCGGTCCCCACAGGCCGACCGACATCGTCCAGCGGCCGGCCGGCAGCGTGGCGGCGAGCCGCGCCGCCAGGTCGCGCGAGGCGGCGGGCGGCACGCCCTCCAGCGCGAAGTAGTTCCAGACCACCACCTGGTCGGCGTGGCGCAGCAGGGCGAGGTAGTCGTGGCCGTGGTCGCGGCCGTCGCGCCCGAGGTCCTTCCAGCTCACCGCCACGTCCACGTAGAGCAGCTTGCCGTGGCGGTGCGCGGCGGCGGCGGCACGCTCCACGAAGCGCTCCACCAGCGCGCACTTCCAGGCCCACACCGTCGGGTCGTCCACGTCCACCCGCCCGCGCCAGTCCCGCGGCCAGCCGGTCCGGCCGGTGGCGCGCCGGTAGGAGGCGAGGTCGGCCGGCCCGAAGGAGGTCTGGTAGTAGGCCGCCTCGGTGACGTCGATGGCGTCCACCGGCCAGCCCGCGGCCAGGTCGTCGATCATCTGGACCACCAGCCTGCCGAACTCGCCGTCGGCCAGCTCCGCCAGGCTCACCTGCTCGGCGTGCGGCGTGCCGTCGGCCTGGATCGCCGCGGTCCCGGGGTGTTCGCGGATCCACTTGGGCGCGTAGAGGTCGATGAAGGCGGCGACCCGGAAGCCGCTGGCGTGGAGCTCGTCGGCGGCGGTCCGCAGCAGGTCGCGCGGCTCGCCCTTCTGGTGGTTGGACCAGCGGTCCTCGTGACCGGCCCAGCGGAAGTAGGTCCACTCGGTCCGGCCGGCGCCCAGGCCGACCGTGTCGACCAGCCCGATCAGCGGCCGGTCCAGCAGCCGGCGGGTGGCGTCCCGCCAGTCGGGCCAGGCGTCGAAGTGGGTGGAGACGGAGAGGTGGAAGGCCGGCCGGGCCGCCTCGTCGCCCACCGGCGCCGCCGCCGCGAGCGGCGCCTCCGCCTGGCGCCGCGCCATCACCGTCCAGGTGGTGACCGCCCCGGCCGCGGCCACCGCGATCAGCGCCGCCGCCCAGGCCCAGGGGACCGGGCTCGCCGGCACCGGCCCCAGCCGCTTGATCTTCTCCCACCGCTCCTCGGCTCGACGCATCTCTTTCCACCAGGAGTAAACGACGACCACGTCGTAGAAATAGGAGACCGGCAGGATCAGCAGGCCCCAGGGAAGGTACCAGAGGTCGCGCCAGTCCCGGTCGAGCAGCACCGAGTAGAGGGCGACGGCGGCGAAGAAGGTGAGCCCCAGCCAGGAGAGCAGCTCGAGCGGCCCCTCCAGCGGCAGCCAGCCCCGGGTCACCGCCAGCGGCAGCGCCAGCATCAGGACCAGCTGCAGCACCGGGACCACCGCCATGTTGGCGAAGTTCACCGGGAGGTAGAGCGAGAAGGGCCGGGCGCCGCGGGAGAGGAACAGGCCGCGGTGGAGCCGGGCGATCTTGAGGTAGCTGCGCACCCAGCGGACCCGCTGGCGCCAGAGGGCGGGGAGGGTGGCCGGGCAGTCGGCCAGCACCGCCGGCTCGGGGTCGAAGACGATCCGCTTCCGGTGGGCGTGGAGCCGCCAGGTGATCTCCAGGTCTTCCCCCCAGATCTCGCGGAAGCCGCCGATCTCCTCCAGCACGCGGCGCCGCACGGCCCCGAGGTTCCCGGAGATGATGGGCAGGCAGCCGATCACCGAGAGGGCGCGGCGGACGTAGCCGGTGCCGATGTGGGTGGTGACGGCCAGCATCTTCTGGAGCCCGGTGCCGGCCCGCAGCGGCATGTCGTTGCCGCAGACCGCGTCCACGGTGGGGTCGGCGAACCAGCGGGCCATGCGGGCCACGGTGTCGCGGAAGAAGAGGCTGTCGGCGTCGGTGTAGAGCACCACCTCGCCGCCGGCGGCGGCGATGCCGGCGTTGAGCGCGGCCGCCTTGCCGGCGTTGGCCTGGACGATGAGCCGCAGCCGGCCGGCCTCGGCCAGGTCGCGGAGCTGGTCGGCGGTGCCGTCGGTGGAGCCGTCGTCCACCACGATCACCTCGAGATCGGCCCCCTCCGACTCCAGCAGCGTCTCGACGGCGACGCGGATGGTGCGGGCCTCGTTGAAGGCCGGGACCACCGCGCTCACCCGGCCGCGGAAGGGGGGCAGCCGGGCCAGGGTGCGCCGCTTCCAGGCCTCGTAGGCGAGGGTCAGCGGGAAGTAGAGGGTGCCCTGGATCCCCAGGACGAAGACCACCAGCCCGAAGGCCCAGAAGAGGGCGTGGAGAACGGCCATGCCGTCAGCGGACCAGGCGCAGGGCCCGGAAGGCCAGCGCGAAGGAGGCGCCGATCTGCAGGCCGCGGTGGGCCGCGCGGCCCTGGATCACCTGCGGGTCCATGTAGCTGCGGTGGTCCTGGGTCCGGTGGAAGGCGCAGGCCCGCAGGTGGTCGTCGATGGTGCGGGAGATGTCGACGTAGAGGTCGGGGGTGAACTGGTTGCCGGTGGAGACGTCCTCGTAGCACAGCACGGTGGGGACGGACCGGGCCGCCTCGCGGGTCGCGGCGTGCACGGCGCGGTGGTCGCCGTGGACGTCCACGTCGGAGTGGGTGAGCACCAGCGTGGCGCCGAGCTCGCCGATCCGCGCCTCGATCGAGGCCTTGAGGTCCGGGACCCGATCGGCCAGCCCGGTGTCGGGGAAGTCGAGGACCCAGTAGCCGTCCAGCCCCATGAAGGCGGCGGCACGGCGCGCCTCCTCCTCGCGCGGGCCGCCGTCGGTGCCCTTCTCCCCCCGGGTGAAGGTGAGGCCGAACACCCGGGCGCCGCTGGCCTTGAGCTTGAGCAGGAAGCCGGCGCAGCCCAGCTCGATGTCGTCGGGGTGGGCCCCGAGCGCCAGCACCACCTGGCCGGCGAACTCCCGCTCGGGCGGGCCGCTGCGGAGCAGGGCCAGGAAGGCGACGAACAGCCCCAGGAACAGCGCCACCTCGGTGATCGACTCGACGACCTGCGCGTCCACCCGCGCGTCGATCCAGCCCTTGGCGAAGTGGCTGGCGACGTTGAGCAGGATGAAGGCCGGCACCACCCACCAGATGAAGGTCGAGGCGGCCGGCCGCTGCCGCAGGCTCCGCCGCAGGCGGCGGGCCGTGAGCAGGACCACGGGGAGCAGCGCCAGGTAGGCGAGCACCTCGAACCAGTCGGCGAAGGAGCGCGCCGGCGCCAGCCCCGCCTGGCGCCGCATGTCGGCGGCCAGCTCGTGGACCGCGGGGTCGTTGGGGCTGAGGCGCGCCGCCAGCGCCGCGTGCTCCTCGGCCAGGGCGCGCTTGCCCATCGCCAGGTAGGCGCGGGCCAGCGCCACGTGGGCCGCCGGCTGGTCGGGGGCCAGGCGCGAGACCTTGAGCCAGGCCTCCACCGCGCGCGGCCAGTCCTTCTTGCGCTGGTAGGTCTCGGCCAGGTGGCGCCGCACCTCCGGGTCGTCGGGCGCGAGCAGCACCGCCCGCTGCAGCGAGGCGACGGCGCCGTCCAGGTCCCCCTTCTGCGAGAGCAGGCGGGCCTGGGCCCGGTACAGGTCCACGTCCCCGGGGTAGAGCTTCAGGGCGCGGTCGAGCACCCCGGCGGCGCCGTCGAGGTCGCCCTGGAGCAGGCGGGCCCGGGCCAGCCCCTTCAGCGCCTCGTGGTGCCGGGGGTCCGACTTCAGGACGGCCTCGTAGAGCCGCTCCGCCTCCTCCAGCCGCTTGGCCCAGGTGAGGACGTCGGCGAGGTCGCTCTGCAGCCCCAGCTCCCGGGGGCGCCGGGCGATGGCGTCGCGGTAGAGGACGATGCTCCGATCGTAGTCGCCGGTCCAGGCGTGCAGCTGCGCGGCGTGGGACAGCGCGTCGGCGTCGCCGGGGTCGAGGTCGAGGATGCGCTGGTAGGCCTCGAGGGCGTCGGCGTACCGTCCGGCCTGCACGCGGCCGCGGGCGTAGCGCCGCAGCGCCTCGCGGTCGAAGCGCGCCGCGTCCAGCGTCGTCGCCGGGCCCGCTCCCGCCGGCTCGCCGCCCCGCGCCCCGGGCGGCGAGCGGGCCCCGGCCGGGCTCGCGGCGGCGAGGAGGAGGAGGGCGAGGAGCGGCCGGCCGGGTGCGGACATCGGGGGCTAGAAGACGCCGGTGCGGTACTCGAGCTGGAGGAGCAGCGTGCCGTCGTTGCGCGAGGGCGGGGCGGCGCTGGTGTCGGCCGGGCCCGGGTTCTTCACCCACTTCAGGCCGCCGGCCAGCGCCAGCTCCGGGAGCAGCTGGTAGCGGGCCGTCGCCCAGTAGATGTCGCCGTCCTTGCCGGCGAAGGTGAGGCCCGACAGGCTGCTGTAGCGGTCGTGGATCCAGATGAGCTGGAAGGAGAGCCTGTCCGCCGGCCGCAGGTCCAGGCCCGAGACGATCGACCAGGAGAAGCCGGCGTCCAGGTCGCGGTTGGGGATGTAGCGGACGCTGGCGCCCCAGGCGTCGGCGTCGTAGGCGAGCCCGCCGCCGAGCAGCAGCTCGGTGCGCTGGACGACGCTGGTCCGCGCGGCGCAGTAGATGGGATTGCCGGTCGCGGCGTCGGTCCCGCAGACGTAGTCGGGGGCCGCCAGGGTGGCGTCGGGCGTCATGCCGGACGGGAGCGTCCGGCCCTTGATGCGCGTGCGCCCGGGGCTCGGGTCGCGCAGCGCCGCCGCCATCAGGCTGGCGGTGAAGCCCCCGCCGAGCCGCACCTCCAGGTCGCCCGAGAGCTTGTGGTTCACGATCCGCGTCGCGGTGTCGTACTGGAAGTTGGGCGCGAAGAGCTGGTAGTTCAGCCCGACCCGGACGCGCCGCGCGATCCAGTGGGACACCTCCACCTCGGGGCGCGGCACGTTCTCGTAGGCGTTCGAGTCGGGCGTGGGACGGTTGGCGCCGGTGTAGCCGTAGGAGCGCCAGGTGAAGGCGGCGCGGAGGTAGGAGTCGGAGGAGTAGAACCAGGAGCCCTCCGCGAAGGCCTTGTACGCGGTGTAGAAGATGTTGTCGGTCCAGCTCGCGCCGCCGAGCGCCTCGACGCGGTCCAGCCCCCCGTAGAAGACCTGCCCCTCGAAGGCCTGCTTGGAGGTGCCGGGCTCGGTGCCGCCGAGCCAGCCGGTGAGCCGCAGGCCGCGCGAGAGCTCCAGGGCGGCCAGGTCGTCGCGGGCCTCCCGGTCGCGCGGATCGAGCGCGACGGCCCGCTCCAGGGCCGCCGCCGCCGCCCGGTCGTTCCGCAGCGCCCGCTCGGTCCAGCCGATGTGCTTCCAGACGTCGGCGGTGTCGCCGCCGGCCGCGCGCTCCGCCTGGTAGGCGGCGAGCGCCGCGTCGTAGTCCCCGGCGGCGCGCAGCGCGTCGGCGCGGGCGCGCAGCTCGGCGACCGCCGCCGGCGGGCCGGCGAGGGCGGTGGCGGGGAGCGCCAGGGTGCAGGCGAACAGGACGGCGTTCAGTCGCATCTTCCGTTCCTCCAGGCGGCTTCGAGGGCTTCCAGGACCTCGGGGGCGGCGAGCACGTTGGCGCCGAGGCGCGCGTTCACCTCGAGCACGGCCAGCCCTCCGGCCGCCCGGGCGCGGACGTCCAGGTCGAGCGGCCCCTCCAGGCCGAGCGCCCGGGCCGCGGCGGCGCCGAGCTCGGCGACCTCCGGCCGGACGGCGCGCTCGACGCCGGTGGCGTTCCCCACCAGCCCGTCCTTGAGGCCGGTCTTGCGCAGGACGGCCGCGGCGGCGATCGGGCCGCCGCGCTCGGCGAACAGGTTCAGGTCGTACTCCTCGCCGGGCAGGAACTCCTGCCAGACGACCTCCTCGGGCCCGGCCCGGGCCATGTCCTCGAGCGAGCGGTGGACGAGCACGCCGCGGCCGCCGCGCCCGAAGCGCGGCTTGGAGAGGAGCGGGAAGCCCAGGGCCTCGGCCACCGCCCGGTGGGGCGTGGCCCCCGGGAAGGTGGCCGGGACCGGCACGCCCTGCCGGGCGAGCCGGTCCGCGGTGAGCAGCTTGTCGCCCGCCACGTCCACGCCCGGCGGCTCGGAGACGCAGGTGGCGATCCCCAGGGCCCGCAGGCGTCCTCGCATCCGCGACACGATCGGCAGCTCCTCGGTGACGGTGGGCAGGACCAGCGCGGCCCGCTCCTCCCGGGCAACGGCGAGCAGGGCGTCGGGAAAGCCGGGATCGCGGGCGGCGGGCACCACCCGGAAGGCGGAGGCCGGCGACTCCACCTCGCGCATGTCGGTGCCCACGACCCGGTGGCCCCGGGCCGCGAGCCAGGTGGCGCCTGCCCGGCCGGCGGGTCCCCCGACGCCCGTCACGATGATGGTGTCCTTCGAATCGGTGTGCACTTTCGGAAAAGGAGAATATCTCCTTTTCCGTGGAACACCCGAGCCCACGCTGGGGTGTCAACCTTCCCGGGTTGTGGGTGCGCCACCCACTGCCGGCCGCGCCGAGCCGCGCAGCGCTCCGGGTGCGCGGCGCCGGCCGGCGCGGGCGGCGGCGCTAGGTGCCCTTCTTCCCCTTCGCCAGCAGCGCGTCCATCTGGTCCATGACCTGGTTCATCTCGGCCATGGCGGCGTCGAAGGGCTTCGAGGTGGTGGGGTCGACGCCCGCGGCCTCGAGCAGGTCGACCGGGTACCTCGACCCGCCCGCCTTCAGCATCGCCAGGTAGCGGTCGCGGGCCGCCGTCGAGCCGTGGGCCTCGCCGTCGCGGATGGCCTTGGCGATCGCCGTCGAGGCCACCAGGCTGGTGGCGTACTGGTAGACGTAGAAGTCGTAGTAGAAGTGCGGGATGTAGGCCCACTCCACCGCCATGGCGTCGTCGACGCGGCAGATGCCCTGGTCGTGGCCGTAGTACTGGCGCACCAGCTTCAGATACAGCTTCGAGAGCGACTCGCCGGTGATGGGCTCGTCCTTCTCCGCCATCTCGTGGACGTCGAGCTCGAACTCGGCGAAGAGCGTCTGGCGGAAGAGCGTGGTCCGCATCCCGTCCAGGTAGTTGCCGAGCAGCGTGAGCCGCGTGGCGTCGTCCTTCGCCTTCCGCAGCATGTCGTGGAGCAGCAGGTTCTCGTTCAGCGTCGAGGCCACCTCGGCGACGAAGATGGGGTAGGCGGAGGTCGGGTAGGGCTGCGTGGTGTTGGCGAGGAAGGTGTGCATCGAGTGGCCCGACTCGTGGGCCAGGGTGCTGAGGTCCTCGTACTTCCCGTTGAAGTTCAGGAGCTGGAAGGGGTGCACCCCGTAGACGCCGGTGGAGTAGGCGCCGGAGCGCTTGCCCGGCGAGGGGAGGAAGTCGGTCCAGCGGCTCTCGAAGCCGGTCTTCAGGGTCGCCTGGTAGGCCTTGCCGAGCGGGGCGACGGCGGCGAGGGTCTCGGCCCGCGCCTCCTCGGGCGTGAAGGAGAGGTCCACCTTCCCGACCAGCGGCACGTAGAGGTCGGAGTAGCGCAGCTCGGAAAGCCCCAGCATCCGCTGGCGGAGCTTCAGGTACCGGTGCAGCGTGGGGAGGCTCCGGTGCACGTCGGCGATGAGCTGCCGGTAGACCGCGGTGGGGATGGCGTTGCGGAAGAGGGAGGCGTCCAGGGACGAGGAGAAGTGGCGCACCTTCATGTTGAAGACGTGGGCCTTCACCTGGGCGTTCAGGGTCGCGCCCATGGTCCGCTCGAACTCCTTCAGCGCGCCGAAGAAGGCGGCGAAGACCTTCTCGCGGTCCTCGCGGAGCGGTGCGGCGCGGTAGAGGGTGAAGGCCGCCGCGTCGAGCCGCACCTCGCCGGTGGAGAGCTTCACCGTGGGGTAGGGGAGGTCGGCGTTGGAGAGGATGCCGTAGGCCGACTGGCCGGCGTCGGTGAGGTTCCCGGCCTCGGCGAGGATCTTCTCCTCCGAGGCCGAGAGGGTGTGGGCCTTGCGCCGCAGGATGTCGTCCAGGAAGAAGGCGTACGGGGCGAGCCCGGGGTCGGCGGCCACGAAGCCGTGGACCTTCGCGGCGTCGAGGGCCAGCACCTCCGGCTCCAGCCAGGCGGTGGCGCTGCCCAGCTCCACCACCAGGTGCTGCGCCGCCTGCCGCATCTCCCGCGGCCGCGCCGCGCGGATGTCCTCGTCGGAGCGCGAGGAGGCGTAGACGTAGAGCCGCTCCAGCGCCAGCTGGACGCCGAAGTAGTCGTCCAGCGCGGCGCGCATCGCCCCGGCCGACTCGCCCAGGTGGCCGCGGTGGGCGGGCAGGGCGGCGATGCGCTTCTTCAGATCCTCGCGGGCCTGGGACCAGGCCGCCTCGGTCGGGTACAGGTCGGCGAGGTTCCAGGTGTACTTCTCGGGGATCCGCGCGCGCTCGGCTCCCAGGGCGGCGGCAGGGTCGACGGCCAGGGCCAGGGCGAGGGCGGCGGCGGACGGACGGAGCGTGGACATGGGTTCCTCCATGGCGAGCGGGCGGATGAGAGCACGGCCGGGCCCTCCCGTCGACGCCTGAATTCGGGGTAAACAGGAGGCCGGGAGGGCCCCCAACCGGTGCCGCGCAAGCTGTCGGTGGCGATGATCGTCAGGGACGAGGCGGACCGCCTGGGCCGCACCCTCGACGCCATCACCTGCGCCGACGAGATCGTGGTGGTGGACGGCGGGAGCGGCGACGGGACGCCGGAGCTGGCCCTGGCCCGCGGCTGCCGGGTGCTGCGCCGCGCCTTCGACGGCTACGGCGCGCAGAAGGCCTTCGCCGTCTCCCAGTGCGCCCACGACTGGGTGCTGAACCTGGACGCCGACGAGGTGCTGACCCCGGAGCTGAACCGGGAGATCCGCGAGCTGCTGGCGCGGCCCGAGATCCCCGAGGCCGCGTTCGAGGTGGAGATGCAGCTGGTGTTCATGGGGCGCGCCTTCCGCTGGGGGCGGCACGCCCACGAGCGCCACGTGCGCCTCTTCGACCGCGGCCGTGCGGCCTACGACGGGGCCGAGGTGCACGAGGGGGTGCGCACCCGGGAGCCGGTGGGGCGGCTGCGGGAGCGGCTCTTCCACCACAGCTTCCGCGACCAGCACCACTTCGTCGCCAAGATGAACGACTACACCACCCGCGGCGCGCGGATGCTGCGCGCCCGGGGGCGGCGCCGGGCCCCGGCGCTGGCGCTGCTCGCCTGGCCCTTCTACTTCCTGCGCAGCTGGCTGCTGCAGGGGAACATCCTGAACGGCGCGCCGGGGCTGGTCTGGTCCTTCTACTTCTCGATCCAGCCGGTGGTGAAGTACCTCAAGACCTCCGATCCGGACGGCGGCGGGTGACGGCGCTGCTCCTCGCGCTGGGCGGGCTCGCCCTGCTGCTCCTGGTCCTGCACCTGGAGGCGAACCTCCTCGGCCGCGCCCCCGAGCCCGGGCTCCGGGTGCTCATGTACCACCGCGTCGGCGACCACCCGGCGCGCGACACCGTCCCGGTGGCGGCGCTGGAGCGGCAGCTCGACTGGCTGCGGGCCGAGGGCTTCTCCTTCGTGACCTTGACGCAGCTCCTCGCCCACCGGGCCGGGGGCGCGCCGCTGCCGCCGCGGCCGGTGCTCCTCACCTTCGACGACGGCACCGCCGACCAGCTGGAGGCGCTGCTCCCGGTGCTGAAGGCCCGCGGCCTGCCCGCGGCCCTCTTCGCCGTGGCCTCCTTCGCCGGGCGGGAGCTGGAGTACGGCGGCGGGCGGGAGCGCTTCCTCGGCCCCGAGGAGCTCCGGGAGCTGTCGGCCGCCGGGGTGCAGATTGGCATCCACTCCTGGAGCCACCGCAGCCTGGCGAGGCTCCCGCCGGCCGAGGTGGAGGAGGAGTGCGCCCGCGCCTTCGCCTGGTTCGCCGGGCAGGGCGTGCCGGTGGAGCCGGTGCTGGCCTACCCGTTCGGCGCTTACCCCCGCGTCCCGCCGGCGGCGCGGGAGGCCTTCTTCGCGGCGCTGCGGCGCGGCGGGGTGAAGCTCGCCTTCCGCATCGGGAACCGGGTGAACCCGCTGCCGCTCGCCACCGACTTCGAGCTCCAGCGCATCGGCGTCCGGCGGGCCGACGGCCCCTGGGCCTTCGCCACCAAGGTGCGCAAGGGGAGGCGGAAGGCCTTCGCGTGACTCCCGGTCGGGGTCGCGGAGGCCGCGACGCAGGGCCACGGACGCCGTCCCATGACAGAGCCGTGACACGGCCCCCGCATCCTCCCGGCGTGCTCGTCACCCTGGCGGCGGCCCTCGCCTACCTCCTGACCTTCGCCGCCATCTTCCTGTGGCTCCCGGCGCTGGCGCTGCTGCTGCTGGTCACCGCCCCCTTCGACCGGAACCGCCGCGTGGCCGGCCGCTTCCTGCGGTGGCTCGCCGTCTTCGCGACCTACACCTTCCCCTACTGGCGCATCCGCATCGACGGCCGCTGGCCCGCCGACCGGCGCGCCTACGTGGTGGTCTCGAACCACCAGTCGATGCTGGACATCTTCATGCTCAGCCGCCTCCCGCGGGAGATGAAGTGGGTGGCCAAGGAGGAGCTGTTCCGCATCCCCTGGGTGGGCTGGATGTTCCGGCTCTCCGGCGACATCCCGCTGCGGCGCGGCGAGGCGATGAGCGGGCGGCGCGCCATGGAGACGGCCCGCGCCTACCTGGGCCGGGGCATGCACGTGATGATCTTCCCGGAGGGCACGCGCAGCCGCGACGGCAACCTGCTCCCCTTCAAGCCGGGCGCCTTCAAGCTGGCGGTCGAGGCCGGCGTCCCGGTGCTCCCCATCGCCGTCAACGGCTCGGCCGAGGGCATGCCCAAGGGCAGCCCCTGGGTCCGCCCGGCGCGGGTCACCGCCCGGATCCTGGCGCCGGAGGAGACCGCCGGCCTCGGCGAGGCGGACGCCGGCGCGCTCGCCGACCGGGTGCGCGAGCGCATCGCCGCCGCCGTGGCCGAGATGCGGGGCGCGGGGGCCGCGTAGCGCGGCCGGCGTCGATCGGGGAGCGCCGGCCCCGTGGCTCCCGTACCGGCCTCCGCGTCCCCCGCGCCTAACCGGCCACCACCGGGCGGGCGGCCTGATCGAGGATCTCGCGGACGCGCCTCCCGAGCGACTCGAGCGAGTAGGGCTTCTCGAGGAACTCGATCCCCTCGTCGAGCACCCCCTCGTGGGTGATGACGTCGTGGGTGTAGCCCGAGGCGTAGAGCACCCGCAGGTCGGGGCGCAGCGCCAGCATCCGGTCGGCGAGCTCGCGACCGTTCATGCCCGGCATCACGACGTCGGTGACGAGCAGCGCCGCCTCGGGCGGCAGCCCCGGCAACGCGGCGAGGGCCTCGGCGCCGCTCGCGTGGGCGTGCACCTGGTAGCCGAGCCAGGCCAGCATGCGGGTGGCGGCGACGCGGACGACGTCGTCGTCCTCGACCAGGATGACGTGCTCGCGCCCGCGCGGCAGCGAGCCCGGGCGAGCGTCGCGCCGGGGCTCGGGGGCGGCGTCGACGCGGGGCAAGACGATGCGGAAGGTCGTGCCCCGTCCGAGCTGGGACGCGACGTCCACGTGGCCGCCGTTCTGCCGCACGGCGCCGTAGACCGTGGCCAGGCCCAGGCCCGTGCCCTTGCCCAGGCCCTTGGTCGTGAAGAACGGCTCGAAGACGTGCGCCGCCCTCTCGGGGCTCATGCCGCAGCCCGTGTCGGTGACGCTCAGCTCGACGAAGGGCCCTGGCGCGACGAGGGTGTGCCGCCGCGCGAAGGCCTCGTCGAGGGTGACGTTGCGCGTGGCGATGGTGAGCCGGCCCTTCCCGTCCATGGCGTCGCGGGCGTTGACCGCGAGGTTGACCAGGATCTGCTCGACCTGCCCGTGGTCCATGCGCGTCTTGCCGAGGTCGGCCGCCTGCTCCTCGACCACCTCGATGCCCTCGCCGAGCACGCGGCGCAAGATGAGGCCGACGCGGCGGATGACCTCGTTGAGGTCGAGGACGCGCGGGGCAATGACCTGCTTGCGGGAGAAGGCCAGCAGCTGCTGGGTGAGCGCCGCCGCCGACTCCACGGCGGCGGCGATCTCGGCGAAGGCGTCGTGCGCGGGGCTCGAGAGGGGGCGCTCCAGCAACCCGAGCGACGCGCTGGCGCCGATGACGGTGAGGATGTTGTTGAAGTCGTGGGCGATGCCGCCGGCCAGCATGCCGATGGCCTCGAGCCTCTGGGCGCGGTGCAGCTGCCGCTCGAGGACCGCGCGCTCGTGCTCCGCCCGCTTCCGCTCGGTGAAGTCGCGGAGGATGATCTGGTAGGTGCCGTTGGAGAGCCTGCGGCCGCGCAGCTCCACGGGCACCGTGGTGCCGTCGCCGCGCAGGACGGTGCGCTCGGCGACGGCGGTCTCGCCGCGGTCGAGCTCGGCGAACCGCGCCGGCTGGCGGTCGAACTCGCCCTCGACGAAGAGCTGGGCGAGCGGACGCGCGCGGAGCTCGTCGCGGCCGAGTCCCCACAGCTCCACGGCCCGCAGGTTGGCGTCGACGGGAGTGCGGTCGGGCGCGAGCGACAGGATGGCGTCGGCGGCCTGCTCCACCGCCAGGCGCGCGCGCTCCTCGCTCGCCGCGAGGGCGAGCGCCGTGGCACGCTCCTCGGTCACGTCCTGCAGCGTGCCGTTCACGGCGACGGGCCTCCCCGACTCGTTCCACACGACCTCCGCGAGCGAGCGGACGGAGCGGCGCGCGCCGTCGCTGGCGCGCAGGATGTCGAACTCGACGTCGTAGGGCTCCTGGCCGGCCAGAAGCTTGCGCAGGGCCTCGTCGAGCCTGGCGCGGTGCTCGCCGATGGGGCGCGCCTGCGCGGTCTTCAGGGGAAGGCGGTTGTCGACGGCGATCTCGAGGCCGTAGATGCGGAAGGCCTCGTCCGAGGCCCACATCTCGCCGGTGACGAGGTCGATCTCCCAGCTGCCGAGGTGGGCGACGGACTGCGCCAGGCGCATGCGCTTCTCGGCGAGGTGGAGCCGCTCCTCCGCCGACAGCTCGAGATCGCTCCGCCTCGGCATGCCCGCCGATCCCCCGATCGGTCCTGCCCGGACCGGATCGCCTAGCGGACCTTACACCGGCCGCGAGGCAGCCTCAACGGGACGGCGGCGGTCGGCGCCGCGTGCAAGTGATCGTTCCGCTCGTGAGATCCGACGACCCGTCCGCCGCCACGAGCGTGCGCGGCGACGGATCCGGCTCGAGGCCGGAGGGGGGCCGGAACCGGCGCGCCTGGGCGGGTGCTCCCGAGCCCGCGCTCGCCGCGACGGAGCTGGCGAGGCCGACCGCGTGCCGCACCTCGCCGCGCCCGGTGCTGGCGCGCCGGGCCGGGGCGGGTACACTCCCGGCCATGCACCCGCTCCTCCCGCGCCTCGCGGCCCAGCCGCGGCACCCCGCCGTCCGCTCCGGCGACGCCACCGTCACCTACGCCGACCTGGACCGCGCCGCCCGCGCCCACGCCGCCCACCTGCTCGCCGCCGGCGTCCGGCCCGGCGAGCGGGTCGCCCTCTGGGCCACGCCCGACGTCGCCACCATCGCCGCGGTGGTGGGCAACGCCCTGGCCGGCATCGCCACCGTCCCCCTGAACCCGGCGCTGGGCGAGCGCGAGCTGGCCCACGTCCTCCGCGACGCCGCGCCCCGGCAGGTGCTGGCGTCCCACCCCGCCACCTTCGCCGGCCGGGCCCCGTCCATCCTGCCCATCGTCCTGGACGGACCACCCGCCTCGCCGCCGCCGCCCGCCGCCGGCGACACGCTGCTGGTGCTCTACACCTCCGGCACCACCGGCGCGCCCAAGGGCGCGGTCATCACCCACGGCAACGCCGCCTTCGACCTCGACGCCCTGGCCGGCGCCTGGGGCTGGACCTCCGCCGACCGGCTGGTGCACGCCCTGCCGCTCTTCCACGTGCACGGCCTCATCCTCGGCGTGCTCGGGAGCTTCCGGGTGGGCGCCTCCCTCCACCTGCTGCCCAAGTTCACGCCCGAGGGCGTCTGCGCGGCGATGGCCGCCGGCGGCACCATGCTCTTCGCGGTGCCGACCATGTACCACCGCATCGCCGAGCACTGCGAGGCGCACCCCGAGGACGCCCGCAAGCTCGGGCGCGCGCGGCTGCTGGTCTCGGGGTCGGCCGCCCTGCCGGTGCGGGAGAACGAGCGGCTCTCGCGCCTCTTCGGCCAGCGTCCGCTGGAGCGGTACGGGCTCACCGAGACGCTCATCCTCTGCGCCGCGCGCCACGACGGCCCGCGCCTGGCCGGGACGGTGGGCCCGCCGCTCCCCGGGGTGGAGCTGAAGCTGGTGGACGACCACCGCCGGCCGCTCGCGCCCGGGCCCGAGGTCATCGGCGAGGTGGCGGTGCGCGGGCCCTGCGTCTTCCCCGGCTACCTGAACCGTCCCGACGCAACGGCCCAGGCCATGGACGCCGAGGGCTTCTTCTACACCGGCGACATCGCCACCCTGACGCCGGAGGGGGAGGTGCGCATCGTCGGGCGGCGCGCCACCGACCTCATCAAGACCGGCGGCTACAAGGTCGGGGCCGGCGAGGTGGAGGCGGCGCTGCTCGAGCACCCGGCGGTGCGCGAGGCGGCGGTGGTGGGCCTGCCCGACGACGACCTGGGTGAGCGCATCGCCGCCTTCGTGGTGGCCTACCCGGGGCAGGCGCCGTCGCCCCAGGAGCTGGCCGACCACGTCGCGCGGCTGCTGGCGCCGCACAAGCGCCCGCGGGTCGTCCGCCTGGTGAGCGAGCTGCCCCGCAACGCCATGGGGAAGGTGCTGAAGAAGGAGCTCGCGGCGCTTCCGAAGTAACCGCGCCCGGTTGACTCATGCCGCATGGCGTCACGCCAAGGTGTGGGTTTGACGGCTGAAATTCGATTTTGTATGCAGTATGCAGTATGCGAATCGCGACCCGCTCCCGGCGCCCGATCCCGGCGGCCATCTCGCGGTCGTCGCTCGCGCAGCAGGTCACCGACAACCTCCGGCAGCGCATCTACGACCGCAAGCTGCGACCAGGGGTGAAGCTGGACGAGGCGGAGCTGGCCCGGCAGCTCGGGGTGAGCCGCACCCCGGTCCGCGAGGCGCTGCGCCTGCTCGCCGCCCAGGGGCTGGTGGAGATGCGCTCGCGGCGCGGCTGCGTCGTGGCCTCGCTCACCGTCGAGGACCAGAAGGAGATCTTCCCCATCATGGCCCGGCTGGAGGGCTGGGTGGCCCACGAGGCCGCCGAGCGGCGCACCGCCGCCGAGATGGCGCACATCGAGGCGCTCCACGCCGAGCTGGAGCGGCACGCCGCCGCCGGCGACGTGGACCGCTACTGGGAGGCGAACTACGTCGTCCACGTCGCCCTCCAGGAGCTGGTGGGCAACGGCTGGCTCCAGAACATCCTCGGGGAGCTGCGGCGCAAGCTGAACCTGGCCCGCCACCGGTCGCTGAAGCTGCCGGGGCGCATCCACGGGTCGCTCGCCGAGCACCGGGCCCTGCTGCAGGCGCTGCGCGACGGCGACGGACGGCGCGCCGAGGCGGTGATGCAGGAGCACCTGCACCACCAGCTCGACGCCCTGCTCGAGCTCGAGGGCGCCGCCCCGGAACCTCCTTCCCCGCTGCACCGCAGCCCCCCGCAGCGCGCCGCACCCCCGACGAAGCCGCAGTGAACCGGCCCGGGACGCCCGGGCCCCCGACGACGAGGAGCTGGACATGAGCGATGGGATCAGCCGGAGGAAGCTGCTGGCCGGGCTCGCGGGCCTTCCCGCGGTGGCGCTGCTGGGTCGCCGGGCGCAGGCGGCCGGGAAGATCGACCTCAAGATCTCCCACCAGTTCCCGGGCGGGACCATCGCCGAGGGCGACTTCCGCGACCGGATGTGCCGGATGTTCGCCGCCGAGCTGTCGAAGCGCACCCACGGCGAGGTCACCGGGACGGTCTACCCCAGCTCCTCGCTGATGAAGGTGAACGCCCAGTTCAGCGCCATGCGCAAGGGGGCGCTGGACATCAGCCTCTTCCCGGTCTCCTACGCCGGCGGCGAGCTGCCCGAGGTGAACATCGGCCTGATGCCGGGCGTGGTCACCTCCTACGAGCAGGGGGCGGCCTGGAAGAAGGCCGAGGTGGGGAAGGTCTTCTCCGACTTCCTGGCCGACAAGGGCATCGTCATCCTCTCCTGGGTCTGGCAGGCGGGCGGCGTGGCCTGCCGCGCCAAGCCCATCGTCGAGCCCGAGGACGCCAAGGGGCAGAAGGTCCGCGGCGGCAGCCGGGAGATGGACACGGTGCTGCGGACCGCCGGCGCGGCGGTGATGTCGGTGCCCTCCTCGGAGATCTACCAGTCGATGCAGACCGGGGCGCTCGACGCCGCCATGACCTCCTCGACCAGCCTGATGTCCTTCCGCCTGGAGGAGGTCTCCAAGGCGCTTGTCACCGGGCGGGGCAAGGCCTACTGGTTCATGCTCGAGCCGCTGCTCATGTCCCGGGCGGTCTTCGAGAAGCTGCCCAAGGACGTGCAGTCCACGGTGATGGCGATCGGCTCCGACCTGGAGAAGTTCGCCACCGACTCGGCCAAGGCCGACGACCAGTCCGTGGCCGCCACCTACGCCAAGGCCGGGGCCAAGACCTTCGACCTCTCCGAGGCCACCGTCCGCCGCTGGCAGGCCATCGCCCGCGACACCGCCTGGAAGGACTACGCGGCCCGCACCCCGCTCTGCGCCAGGATCCTCGCCCTGGCGGAGAAGACCCTGTGAGCCACGGCGCCGACCTCCCGGGACACGCGCCGCGGCGGGACGCGGCCGGGGAAGGGTTCCTGGGCGCGGCCGGTCGCGCCCTGGACTGGGTCAACGACAAGCTGCTGGTGGCCTCGATGGGGGCGCTGCTGGCCGCCGCCGGGGTGCTCACCCTCAGCGTGCTGACCCGCTACTTCCTGAAGCTCCCCACCGAGTGGCAGGACGAGGCCTCGGTGTTCCTGATGGTCGGCGCCACCTTCGGCTGCGGCGCCTACGTGCAGTCCTACCGGGGGCACGTCGGCATCGGCGCCCTGGCCACCGTGCTCTCCCCCCGGGCCAACCGGGTCCGCGTCCTGCTCTCGGACCTGGTGGCCCTCTTCTTCTGCGCCTTCTTCGCCTGGAAGTCCTGGTCGCTGCTCCGCGAGGCGGTGGTGGACCACCAGACCACCTCGTCGAGCTGGGCGCCGCCCCTCTGGATCCCCTACGGCATCATGGCCGGCGGGATGACCCTGGTGGCGCTGCAGCTGCTCCTCCAGACCGCCGGCCACTTCCGCCGGCAGGAGGTGGCCCGGTGAGCACCGCGGTCATCGGCTGGCTCTACGGCATCGTCACCCTGGTGGTGATGTTCTCGGGCGTGCCCATCGCCTTCGCCCTGGGGGCGGTGGCGGTGGCCTTCATGTGGGCCTTCATGCCCGGGGCGGCGCTCGACACCGTCACCCAGAACGTCTACGAGGAGATGTCCAGCATCACCCTGCTCTCCATCCCCCTCTTCATCCTGAAGGGGGCGGCCATCGGCAAGTCCAAGGCGGGCCACGACCTCTACTCGGCCATCCACGCCTGGATGCACCGCATCCCGGGGGGCCTGGGCATCGCCAACGTCTTCGCCTGCGCCCTTTTCGCCGCCATGGCCGGCTCCAGCCCGGCCACCGCCTCGGCCATCGGCAGCGCCGGCATCCCCGAGATGCGCTCCCACGGCTACTCGGGGAAGCTGGCGGCCGGCATCATCGCCGCCGGCGGGACGCTGGGCATCCTGCTGCCGCCCTCGATCACCATGATCCTCTTCTCGGTGGCCAGCGAGCAGTCGCTGGGCCGCCTGTTCCTGGCCGGGGTGATGCCCGGCTTCCTGCTGGTGGCGCTCTTCGCCAGCTACGTGGTCTGGGCCTACCGGCGGGAGTACCGGGCGGCGCTGGAGCTGTACCAGCGCGGCGGCGAGCGCGGCGCCCAGCTCGAGGAGCGCACCTGGTCCTTCGCCGAGAAGACCCGGATGCTCCCCAAGGTCCTCCCCTTCGTCGTCCTGCTCATCGGGGTGATGGTCGCGCTCTACGGCGGCTACGCCACCCCCTCGGAGACCGCCGGCCTGGGCGCCATCCTGGCCATGGCGCTGGTGGGCGTCGTCTACCGCGTCTGGCGGCCGAGCGAGGTGAAGCCCATCCTCACCAGCACGCTGCGCGAGTCCACCATGCTGATGTTCATCATCGGCATGTCGCTCCTCTACTCCTACGTGATGAGCTACCTCCACATCAGCCAGTCGGCGGCCGAGTGGATCGTCGCCATGCACCTGTCGCGCTGGGTGCTGCTCGTCGCCATCCTGCTCTTCGTGGTGGTGCTGGGCTTCTTCCTGCCGCCGGTCTCCATCATCCTCATGACCGCGCCCATCATCCTGCCGCCGCTCAAGGCCGCCGGCTTCGACCTGGTCTGGTTCGGGGTGGTGATGACCATCGTCATGGAGATGGGGCTCATCCACCCGCCGGTGGGGCTCAACATCTTCGTCATCAAGAACGTGGCGCCCGACATCCCGCTGAGCGACGTGGTCTGGGGCGTGATGCCCTTCGTCGGGCTGATGGCGGTGGCGGTGCTGCTGCTCAGCCTCTTCCCCGGGATCGCCACCTGGCTGCCGGACGCGGTGATGGGCCTCCGGTGACGCGGGACTGGAGCCGGGCGCGCCGCGACCGGGCCGAGCGGCTGGAGCGGGCCCGGGGCCTGGCCGACGGGAAGTGGGTCGAGGCGGAGCGGGCGCCGGCGCTGCTCGAGGCCCTGCTCCGCCCCGGCGACCGGGTCTGCCTGGAGGGGGACAACCAGAAGCAGGCCGACTTCCTGGCCCGCTCCCTGGCCCGGGTGGATCCGGCCCGCGTCCACGACCTGCACCTGGTCCAGTCGGTGGTGGCGCTGCCCGAGCACCTGGAGCTCTTCGAGAGGGGCGTCGGGCGGCGCCTCGACTTCTCCTTCTCGGGGCCGCAGGCGGTGCGCCTGGCGCAGCTCGCCGGGAGCGGCCGGCTGGAGATCGGCGCCATCCACACCTACGTGGAGCTGTACGCCCGCTACTTCGTGGACCTCACCCCGCGGGTGGCCCTGGTGGCGGCGCAGGCCGCCGACGCCGAGGGGAACCTCTACACCGGCCCCAACACCGAGGACACGCCGGCCATCGTCGAGGCCACCGCCTTCAAGGACGGGCTGGTGGTGGCCCAGGTGAACGAGCGGGTCGAGCGGCTGCCGCGGGTGGACGTCCCGGCCGGCTGGGTGGACTACCTGGTCCGCGCCCCCGCCCCCAGCACCATCGAGCCGCTCTTCACCCGCGATCCGGCCCTGATCGGCGAGGTGCAGGTGCTGATGGCGATGATGGTGATCCGCGGCATCTACGCGGAGTACGGCGTGCAGCGGCTCAACCACGGCATCGGCTTCGACACCGCGGCCATCGAGCTGCTGCTGCCGACCTACGGGGAGGAGCTGGGGCTGCGCGGGAAGGTCTGCCGCCACTGGGCGCTGAACCCGCACCCCACGCTGATCCCGGCGGTGGAGAGCGGCTTCGTCGAGTCGGTCCACAGCTTCGGCTCGGAGCTGGGGATGGAGGCCTACGTGGCCGCGCGGCCCGACGTCTTCTTCACCGGCCGCGACGGCAGCCTCCGCTCCAACCGCGCCTTCTCGCAGCTGGCCGGCCACTACGCCTGCGACCTGTTCATCGGCTCCACCCTGCAGATGGACCTGGAGGGGAACAGCTCGACCGCCACCCGCAGCCGGGTGACCGGGTTCGGCGGCGCGCCCAACATGGGGTGCGACGCGCGGGGGCGGCGCCACGCCTCCCCGGCCTGGGTCCGCGCCGGCCGGGAGGGCGGCGGCGCCGTCATGCCGCGGGGGCGCAAGCTGGTGGTGCAGCTCCTCGAGACCTGGCGTGAGCACATGGAGCCGGCCTTCGTGGAGCGGCTCGACGCCTGGGAGCTGGCCGGGGCCATGCGCATGGAGCTCCCCCCGGTGATGATCTACGGCGACGACGTCACCCACGTGGTCACCGAGGAGGGCGTCGCCAACCTGCTGCTCTGCCGCACGCCGGAGGAGCGGGCCGAGGCCATCCGCGGCGTGGCCGGCTACACGCCGGTGGGGCGCGGCCGCTCCCGGGCGGCGGTCGAGGCGCTGCGCGACCGCGGCGCGATCCGGCGGCCGGAGGACCTGGGCATCGACGTGCGCCGGGCCACGCGCGACCTGCTGGCGGCCCGCTCGGTGAAGGAGCTGGTGCGCTGGTCGGGCGGGCTCTACCAGCCGCCGGCCCGCTTTCGCAGCTGGTGAAGGGGGAGGCGTGGAGCACCTGGCGTTCGAGATGGACTCCCGCGAGGAGGGCGGCCCGGCCCGCCCGCCGGTGCTGGTCGGCGCGGTGGGCTCGGGGAACCTGGAGGTGCTGGTGGAGCCGGGCGGCGGCGCCGGCCGCTGCCGCGTCGAGGTCCACACCTCGGCGCCGGGCTTCGCCGCGGTCTGGGAGGCGGTGCTGCGCGACTTCGCCGGGCGCCACCCGGTGGCCGGGCTGTCGCTGGCGGTGAACGACGGCGGGGCCACCCCGGCGGTGGTGACCCTCCGGCTCGGGCAGGCGCTGGAGGAGTACCGGAGGCCGGGCCGGTGACCGCGCCCCCGGCCGTCCCCCGGAGCTTCCGCGAGGCCAGCGCCCGGCGGCGGCTGCTCGACCTGCTCGACCCGGGCAGCTTCCGGGAGCTGCTCGGCCCCGCGGCGCGGGAGTCCAGCCCGCACCTGGCCGCGCTGGACCTGCCGGTCTCCTTCGACGACGGAGTGGTGGTCGGCGCCGGCCGCCTGGGCGGCGAGCCGGTGCTGGCCGCCGGCCAGGAGGGGCGCTTCCTCGGCGGCGCCGTCGGGGAGGTCCACGGCGCCAAGCTCACCGGCCTGCTCCAGCGCGCCCTGCGGGAGCGGCCGCGGGCGGTGCTGCTGCTCCTCGACACCGGCGGGGTGAGGCTCCAGGAGGCCAACGCCGGGATCGAGGCCGTCTCCGAGGTGATGCGGGCGGTGCTCTCGGCGCGGGGCGCGGGCGTCCCGGTGCTCGCGCTGGTGGGCGGCGCCTGGGGCTGCTTCGGCGGGATGGGCATCGTGGCCCGCTGCTGCGACGCGGTGGTGATGAGCGAGGAGGCGCGGCTCGGCCTCTCCGGGCCCGACGTCATCGAGGCGAGCCGCGGGGTGGAGGAGCTGGACGCCTCGGACCGGGCCATGGTCTGGCGCACCTGGGGCGGGAAGCACCGGGCGCTGCTGGGGGAGGCCGACGAGCTGGTCGAGGACGACCCCGCGGCCTTCCGGCGCGCCGCGCTGGAATGGGTCCGGCGCCCCCGGCCCCTCTCGCTCCCGGCGCTGGAGCGGGAGCAGGCCTTCCTGGCGCGCCGCCTGGAGGAGCTGGGTGGCTGCGCCGACGGCCCCGACGCCTGGCGCGCCGCCGGCGTCGCCGAGCCGGATCGGCTCCCGCTGCTCGATCTCCCGGCCTGGTCGGCGGCGGTGGGCGGTGCCCGCCGGAGGCGGCCGTGACCGCGGCCGAGCTGCTCCGCCGGCTCTTCCCGGCCGGCTGCGAGGTGCGGCGGGAGGGCGACCTGCTCCTCGGGACCGGGACGGCGGCCGCCGGGCCGGTGGCGGTGATCGGGATCGACGGCGGCGCCGAGGTGGGGGTCGAGGGGGCCCTGCGGCTCGCCCGGGCGGTGCTGGAGGTGGTCCGGGAGCACCCGGGGCGGCCCATCCTCACGCTGGTGGACTCCCGCGGCCAGCGCATGAGCAAGCGCGACGAGGTGCTGGGCCTCAACGGCTACCTGGGCCACCTCGCCGCCTGCGTCGAGCTGGCCCGGCGCTCGGGCCACCGCATCCTGGCGCTGGTCCACGGCGAGGCGGTGAGCGGCAGCTACCTGCCGCTGGGGATGATGGCCGACGATATCCACGCGGTGGAGGGGGCGCGGCTCGGCGTCATGGCCCTGCCGGCCATGGCGCAGGTCACCAAGATCCCGCTCGCCCGGCTGGAGGCGCTCTCGCGCGAGAACCCGGTCCTCGCGCCCGGCCTCGAGCCCTTCCTGCGGATCGGCGCCGTCGCCTCGGTGTGGCGGGCGCCCCTCGACGCCGCGCTGGCGGAGGCCCTGGCCCGGCCCGCGCTGCCCGACGGGCGCGCGGCGCTGGGCCGGGAGCGGGGCGGGAGGCTCCGGGCCGAGCTGGTCGCCCGCCGCGTCCGCGACGAGGACGCGGATGGCCCCTAGCCCGCGCCGGCACGACCTGGTCTGGCTCGACCCGGCGCGGGCCGGCGACCTGGAGGTGGACGCGGCCTGGCGCCCCGAGGTGGAGTGCTGGCTGGCCCGCGGCCTGCCGGCGGTGGCGCGGCGGCGCGAGGGGGGCGCGGCCGCGTCCGGGAGCGGCGGGGCCGGGCTGGCCCTGGGCCTCCCGCTGCCGCCCTCGCGCGGGAAGGCGCGCATCGCGCTGCTGGCGCCGCCGGCCGCGGTGGTGCGGGTGGCGCCGCCGCTGCGGCTGGCGGAGGCCGTCGGAAGCGCGCCGCCCTCCTGGCGCCAGCCGCTCCGGGCGCTCGACGGCGCGGCCCGGGCCCTGGGCGCGGTGCTCCGCGTCCACGGATCGCTCGCCTGGCAGCACCTCGCCGGCGAGCCCTGGATCGCCGGCGGGTCGGACGTGGACCTGCTGGTGGATCCCGGGAGCCCGGCCCGGGTCGGGCCCCTGCTGGAGCTCCTCGCCTCCTGGGAGCGGACCGCCGGCATCCGGGCCGACGGCGAGGTGCGGCTCCGGGGCGGCGGCGTCGGCTGGCGCGAGCTGGCCTCCGGCGCCCGCCTGGTCCTGCTGAAGGCGGACGCGTCGGCGCGGCTGGTGTCGCGCGCCGCGGCGCTGGCCGGGCTCGCCGCGCTCCCCGGCGGAGGCGCGCCGTGACGCCGCCCGCCGCGGCGCTCCCACGCCCCTGGGCGCCCTGGGCGGCGCTGGACCGCGCCGCGCTGGCGGCGCTGCGCGAGGAGCTGGAGCTCGAGCCCAAGCCCGGGCTGGTGAGCCCGGGGGACGCCGGCGCCCACCGGGACATGGACGCCGGGACCTTCCGGCGCAGCCTGGCGGCGCTGGAGGGCTCCTTCGGCGCCGCGGCCGCCGCGGGGGCCGCCGGCCTGCCCTTCGCGGCGCTGCGCCGGCTGGGGATCGAGGCCGAGGCGCGGATGCTCGCCGCCACCGGCGGCGTGAACACCCACCGCGGCGCCATCTTCGCGCTGGGGCTCCTCTCCGCCGCGGCGGGCCGCCTGCGCGCGGCGGGGCGCGCGGCGGCCGGCGACGCCCTCGGGCGCGAGGTGGCGTCGGCCTTCGGGCCGGCGCTGCGGGAGGCGCCGGGCCGGGCCCCGGCGAGCCACGGCGCCGCGGTGGCGCGGTGGCACGGGACCGGCGGGGCCCGCGAGGAGGCGGCGGCGGGCTTCCCGCACCTCTTCGGCGTGGCGCTGCCGGCGCTGGAGGAGGGGCTGGCCCGCGGCGCGGGGCGGCGGGCGGCCGCGGCGCAGGCCCTGCTCTCCCTGGTGGCCGCGCTCCCCGACACCAACCTCCTCTGGCGCGGCGGGGCGGAGGGGCTCGCCTTCGCGCGGGGGGCGGCGCGCGGCTTCCTCGCCGCGGGCGGCGTCCACCGGCCGGGCTGGGAGGCGCGGCTGCGCTCGCTCCACGCCGCCTTCCGGGCCCGCCGGCTCTCCCCGGGTGGGAGCGCCGACCTGCTGGCCGCGGCGCTGCTGGTCCACGCGCTCCGGGCCGCGCCCGCCGAGGGGGCGTGGTGAGCGGCCTCGCGCTGCTCTTCCCGGGCCAGGGCAGCCAGGAGCCGGGGATGCTGGCGCTGGCCGAGGGCCACCCCGCGGGCGCCGAGGCGCTGCGCGCGGCGGAGGCGGTGCTGGGCGCGCCCCCCGCGGCGATCCTGCGGCGGGGAGGGGCGGAGCCCTTCCGGAACGCCGTCGCCCAGCCGCTGGTCGTCGCCGCCCAGCTCGCCACCTGGGCGGCGCTGCGGGAGGCGTTGCCGGCCCCGGCGCTGCTCCTCGGCTACAGCGTCGGGGAGCTCGCGGCCCACGGCGCCGCCGGCACCTTCGCGCCCGGTGCCGCGATGGCCCTGGCGGCGCGCCGGGCGGAGCTGATGGACGCGGCCTGCCCGGGCCCGGCGGGCCTGCTGGGCCTGCGCGGCCTGCCGGCGGCGCGGCTCGAGGCGCTCGCCGCCGCCACCGGCAGCGAGGTGGCCATCGTGAACGGCCCCGACCACTGCGTCCTGGGGGGGCCGGTGCCGGCGCTGGAGGAGGCCGCCCGGCGGGCCGCGGCCGCGGGGGCGACGACGGTGCAGCGGCTCCCGGTCGCCGTGCCGGCCCACACCCGGCTCCTCGCCGGCGCCGTCGCCCCGTTCGCCCGGGCGCTGGCCGCGGCCGGGCCCCGGGCCCCGGCGGTGCCGGTCCTGGCCGGGGTGAGCGGCGAGCCGGTGCGGAGCGCGGCCGGCGCGGTCGAGAGCCTGTCGCGCCAGGTGGCGCAGCGGCTGGAGTGGGGGCGGTGCCTCGCGGTGGCGGCGGAGCTGGGCTGCACCGTGCTGCTGGAGCTGGGGCCGGGGACGGCGCTGGCCCGGATGGCGCGCGAGGCGCTCCCCGGCGCCGCGGTGCGCGCGGTGGCGGAGTTCCGGTCGGCCGCGGGCGTGGCGCGCTGGGTGGAGGGGAGGCTCGGCGCGTGAGCGGACGCGCCGCCGGCGCCGCGCTCGCCCTGGGCGCCGCCCTGGCCGCGCGGGCCGGGGGCTACTCGCCCGAGGTGGCCCGGGCGGCCGCGGTCGGCTCCGGGGCCGGCCGCTCCCTGGCCGGCCTCCAGAGCCGGTTCCGCAGGTCGTCGACGAGCGAGTAGACCACCGGCACGATGCCCAGCGTCAGGACGGTGGAGGTGACGAGGCCGCCGATGATGGTCACCGCCATGGGCACGCGGGTCTCGGCGCCGTCGCCGCGGGCCAGCGCCACCGGGATCATGCCGGCGATCATCGCCACCGAGGTCATGAGGATGGGGCGCAGGCGGATGGGCCCGGCCTCGAGGAGCGCCTCGCGGGTGCTCTTGCCGGCCATCCGCAGCTGGTTGGTGAACTCCACCAGCAGGATGCCGTTCTTGGTCACCAGCCCCATGAGCATGATGAAGCCGATCATCGACATCATCGACATGTACTGGTGGGCGGCCAGCAGGCCCCCGATGCCGCCGATGACGGCGAAGGGCAGCGACATCATGATGGTGAAGGGGTGGACCAGGCTCTCGAACTGCGCCGCCAGGATGATGTAGACGAGCACCACGCCGAGCACCAGCGCCAGCACGAAGGCCCGGGCCGCCTTGCCGAGCTCGCGCCCCTGCCCCTCGAAGTCGTACTGGACGGTCGGGGGCAGCTCCTTCCCGGCGAAGTCGGTGAGGAAGCCCATGGCCTGGCCCAGCGCGTAGCCGCGCAGGTCGGCGAGGAGCGTGACCTGGCGCATCTGGGCCTGGTGCTCGATCTGGGAGGGGCCGACCGCCGGGTTGATGGCCGCGACGCTCCGCAGCTCCACCAGCTGCCCGCCGGGCGCGCGCACCGCCATCGCGCCCAGCGCGGCGGGATCGGCCAGCACCGCCTCGGGCAGCCTCACCTTGACGTCGTAGACGTCGCTGCCCTCGTGGAAGTCGGCGACCTTGTCGCCGCCCATCAGGGCGCGGAGGTTCTGGCCCAGCACCGCCGCCGGCAGCCCCACCGAGGCGGCCCGCTCGCGGTCGACCACCACGTCGAGCTGGGGCTTGCCGCTGCGCCAGGTGGTGTCCACGTCCGCGAACCCCGGGTTCCGGAGCATCGCCTGGCGGACCTTCTCCACCGCGGCGAGGAGCGCGTCGAAGTCGGTGCCGCGGAGGTTGAACTGGACCATCTGCGGGCGGTTGCCGCCGCCGGCCACCGGGCTGAAGTCCTGCACCCCGAGCGTCGCCTGCGGGCCGGTCCGCAGGCTCTTCCGCAGGAACTCCTTGAACTCCTGCTGGCCGTAGCTGCGCCGGGCGATGGGCACCAGGTCCACGGTGATGTCGCCCTTGTTGACCTCCTCCAGCGCCCCGCCGCCGGCGACCGCCAGGGTCTCGCGCACGCCGGGCACGGCCCGGATCTGGGTGGCGAGGTCGTCGAGCTGCCGCTGGGTCTCGGCCAGCGTGGTGCCGGCCGGCAGCTCGAGCGTGACCTTCACCATGCTCATGTCCTGCTGGGGGATGAAGGTGAACTGGAGCCGGCCGGCCAGCAGCACGGTGAGCACCAGCACCCCCGAGGCGGCGGCCATGGTCACGGCGCGGTGCGACAGCACCCAGGCCAGGGAGGCGCGGTACCAGCGCTCGATCGCCTGGAGCACGCGCTCGATGGCCCCGAAGACCCTGCCGTGGGCCACGTGCTCGCGGAGCACCCGCGCCGAGAACATGGGCGTCAGCGTCATCGAGACCAGGTAGGAGATCAGCACCGCCACCGCGACGGTGACCCCGAACTGGTAGAAGAACCGCCCCATCATCCCTTCCATGAAGGCGACCGGGACGAAGACCGCGACCACCGAGAGGGTCACCGCCAGCACCGCCAGGGCGATCTCGCTGGTGCCCTTGCGGGCCGCCTCCCAGGGCGTCTCGCCTGCCTCCAGGTGCCGGACGATGTTCTCGATGACCACGATGGCGTCGTCGATGAGCAGGCCGATGGAGAGGGTGAGGGCCAGCATGGTGATGATGTTGAAGGTGAAGTGGAGGACCCGCATCACCGCGAAGGTGCCGATGATGGCGGTGGGGAGCGCCACCGCCGACACCAGCGTGGAGCGGAAGTTGCGCAGGAAGAGCAGCACCACCACCACCGCCAGGACGCCGCCCAGCAGCATGTCCTCCTGCACCGAGGAGATGGAGGAGCGGATCCACTTGGCGCCGTCGACCACCAGGGCCAGCCGGCTCCCCGGGGGCAGCTGCCGCTCGATGCCCGGCAGGCGCTCCTTGAGCGCCTCGGCCACCTGGACGGTGTTGGCCCCCGACTGCTTGCGGACCACCAGGGCGATGGCGCCGCGGCCGCCCAGCCGGGCGGCGCCGCGGGCCTCGGCGGGGCCGTCGATCACCTGCGCCACCTCGCCGAGCCGCACCGGCGTGCCCCCCGGGCTGGCGACGACCAGGGCGCGCAGCGCCTCCACCGACCGGGCCTCGCCGGCCAGCTTCACCGAGCGCTCCACGCCCGGCTCCAGGGTGCGGCCGCCCGGGACGTCGATGCTCTGGCCGCGCACCGCGGCCACCACGTCGCCGGGGGCCAGCCCGAAGCCCTTCAGGGCCCGCGGGCCCACCACGATGGTGATCTCCCGCTTCCGGCCGCCGACCAGCTCCACCGCGCCCACCCCCTGGATCTGCTGCAGGGTGGGCTTCACCACGTCGTCGGCGAGCTTGGTGAGCCGCTCGACGGGGAGCGGCGCGCTCAGGGCCAGCGTGGCCACCGGGGTGGCGCCGATGTCGAACTTCTCCACCACCGGGGTCTGGATCTCCCGCGGGAGCTTGGAGAGCGTGGCCTGGACGCGGTCGCGCACGTCCTGGGCGGCGACCTCGGCGTTCCGCTCCAGCTCGAAGCGGACCACGATCAGCGAGACGTTCTCGACGTTGGTGGACCGCAGGGTGTCCAGGCCGGGGAGGGTGTTCAGCGCCTCCTCGAGGGGCTTGGAGACGGTGCGCTCGATCGACTCCGGGTCGGCGCCCGGCAGGACGGTGGTCACGGTGACCACCGGGAACTCGATCTCCGGGAACTGGTCGACGCCGATGCGCGGGTAGGCGACCAGGCCGAAGACCAGGACGGCCAGGACGAGCATCCCGGTGAAGACCGGGCGGGCGATGAAGGTGCGGATCATGGCTGGCTCCGGCCCCGGTCAGTTGGGGAGCGCGACCACGGCGTCGCCGTCGGCCAGCGAGCCCGGGTCCTGGACGACGTCCGAACGCGCGTCGAGCCCCTTGCGCACCGCCACCGCCCCGGGGTGCACCGGGACCACCTCGACCGCGCGCCGCTCCGCCTTGCCGCCGGCGACCACGAAGACCCAGCTCTCCTTCCCGTCGGTCCGCACCGCGGTGGTGGGGACGTAGAGCCCGTCGTGGTCCCCGAAGCCCCCGAAGTCGACGTTCACCAGCGTGCCCGGCCGCAGCCCCTCGGCCCGGACCACGTCGGCGAGCACCTCGACCGTCCGGGTGGCGGGGTCCACCACCGCGTTCTTCACCCGCACCCGGGCCTCGACGCGGACGCCGCCCGGGGTGGTGACGGCCTCCACCTTCTGGCCCGCCCGGACGAAGCCCTCGATCGACTCGGGCACCGCCAGGCGCACCTCCAGGTGGTCGAGGTCGGTGAGCGCCAGGATGGGGCTCACCGGCATCAGGGTCACGGTGTCGCCGGCGTTGCGGTACTTCGCGGTGATGGTCCCGGCGAAGGGGGCCACCAGGGTGCCGTCGGTCACCGCCTGCTCGGCGGCCCGCAGCGCCGCGACGGCCTGGTCGTGCTGGGCCGCGGCCAGGTCGCGCCCGGTCTGCACCTTCTCCCACTGGGCGGCGGGCATGCTGCCCTGCTCGAAGAGGGTCCGGCCGCGGGCCAGGTCCTTCTCGGCCGAGGCCAGCGCCGCGGCGCCGAGCCGCTCCAGCGCCTGGGCGTTCTGCAGCCCGATGCGGACGTTGGTCGGGTCCATCTCGACGAGCGGCGCCCCCTTGCGGACGCGGTCGCCGACGCCCACCAGGATGCGCTGGATCTGCCCGGTGCCCTTGGCCGAGAGGACCGCGTCGTCCTTGGCGCGCACCGTGCCGGTGGCGCTGGCCAGGCCGGTCTCGATGCGGGTGGCGGGGTGGGCCACCCGGACCCCGCGGGCCGCGGCCGCGGCGGGCGGGAGCGCGGCCTTCGGGGCGCGCGAGCAGGCGGAGAGGGAGGCGGCGCCGGCGGCGGCCAGCAGGAGGAGGGTGCGGCGGGCGTTCATGGGGTTGCTCCCGTGCGGCCGGCGGACGCGGCGGCGTCCCCGGCGAAACCGTGGAGGGCGAGGTCGACGATCAGCGGGATGTCGCGGTGCGGGTCGGCGTCCGCGGCGGCGCGGACGTGGAAGGCGTAGGCGATCCCCGCGAAGACGCGCGCCACCACCTCGGGCGGGTGGCGCAGCTCGCGGCGGCCGGCGTGGCGCCGCAGCCAGGCGAGGAAGCGCTCCTCGTAGAAGGCCACGCTGGCCCCCGGGTCGCCGAGTCGGAGGCCGCCGGCGTCGCGGGGGGCGTCGCCGGTGCCCCGGGAGAGCACCGCGAGCAGCGGCTGGTGGGCCGCGGCCAGGCGGGCCTGGGCCCGGAGCAGCGCCTCCAGGCGGGCCCGGAGCGGCAGGGCCCGGTCCACCGGCTCCGCGAAGGTGGCGTCGAGCTCCTCGACGAGCAGCCCGACGAGGCTGGTGAAGATGGCCTCCTTGCCCTCGAAGTAGCGGTAGAGCGAGGGCGGCGCGTACCCGGCCGCCTCCGCCAGGTCGCCGAGGGTCGCGGCGGCGTAGCCGCGGCGGGCGAACACCCCGGCGGCGGCGAGCAGGATGTCGCGCCGGGCCCGCGCGCGGGCCCGCTCGCGGCGCGCGCTCGAATTGCGAACGGCCATTCGCGGACCTTTAGTCCGCATTCGCGGCAGTTGCAAGCGAAGACTTGCCGCCCGGGCCGCCGCGGCCGGCCGGCGGGCGCCTCGTTCAACGGGCCGGCGGGTCCTCCCCGGCGCGCTCGGCGATCCGCACCAGGTCGGCGACGGAGGAGGCCTCCAGCTTGTCCATGATGCGCCCGCGGTGGATGCTCACCGTCTTCACCGCCGCGCCCAGCCGCCCGGCGATCTCCTTGCTGCGCAACCCCTGGACGAGCAGGGAGAAGACCTCGCGCTCCCGGGGCGAGAGGCGGCCCAGCAGGGCCCTGGCGGACTCGGTCCCGGTGCGCGTTTCGTACCGGCGCCGGGCCGCGCCCACCGCCCGCTCCACCGCCGCCACGAGCGCGCGCGCCTCGAAGGGCTTGGCGAGGAAGTCCACGGCGCCGCCCTTCATCGCCTCCACCGCGACGCCGACGCTGTCCGCGCCCGACAGGAAGACGATGGCCGGCGGGTGCGCGACCTGGACGAGCTCCGCCTGCAGCTCCAGGCCCGTCATCCCCGGCATGTGCACGTCGAGGACGACGCAGGAAGGACCGGTCAGCGAAGCCCCGTCGAGAAAGGCCTTCGCCGACGGATAGGACTGGACCCGGTAGCCGGCGCGCCCCAGGATGCGCGCGACGGTCCGGGCGACGAGCGGATCGTCGTCGACGACGTGGACCACTGTCGGAGAAGGTGCGCCATCATGTCCGTCCATCTCGGCCGCCCGCCCCCCCGCAAGCTGCCCACCCCGCCCTTCGTGGGATCACACGGAGAGTACCGCCCGGGGCGGAAGCCCGTCGATGAGGAATAGTGCCTATTGCCATGCAAGTGCTTGATCTTACTGGCTAAAGCGATGCGCGA
>JAKAEO010000157.1 GCA_021818285.1 Myxococcales bacterium | reverse complement strand
TCCCCGGCCGCCGCGCCGCCCGCGGCCCTCGCGGCCGTCCCCGCGGGGCGGTTCGGCGCGGCGGAGGCGCGTGCTATCTTCCGCGGCGCCGCATGCCCTTCTCGGAGCTCATCGGACAGGATCGGGCCGTCGGATCGCTGCGCTCGGCGCTGCGCCGCGGGACGGTCCACCACGCCTTCCTCTTCGCCGGCCCGGCCGGCGTGGGGAAGGGGACCGCCGCGCGCCTGCTGGCCCAGGCCCTGAACTGCGCGGGCACGGCTCGAGCGAAGGGGCGGCCGGACGAGGCCCCGGCGGAGCGAGCGGGGGGCACGGGGGGGGCGGCCGCCGGGCCCCCGCGTCCCGACGACCCCTGCGGCAGCTGCCCCTCCTGCCGGAAGATCGCCAGGGGGGTGCACCCCGACGTCCTGCTCCTCGAGGAGGAGCGGGCCATGGCCAGGGCGGGGCGCTGGGAGCCCCGCGGCGGCCGCGCGCCCTCGAAGGACATCGTGGTGGACCAGGTGCGCGACCTGGTCGATCGGCGGCTGGCGCTGCGCCGCTTCGAGGGGCGGACCCGGGTGGTGATCGTCGATCCGGGCGACGCCATGAACCACCAGGCCCAGAACGCCCTGCTGAAGACGCTGGAGGAGCCGCCCGACGACACCGCCCTGGTGCTGGTGGCCTCGGCGCCCGACGCCCTGCTGCCCACCGTCCGCTCCCGCTGCCTGCGGGTGCCCTTCGTGCCGCTCGCCGACGGGCTGGTGGCTTCGCGGCTGGAGGCGGAGGGGCGCGCCCCGGAGCAGGCCCGGCTCGCCGCGGCGCTGGCCGGCGGGTCGCTGGGCCGGGCGCTGGCGCTGGACGACGAGGCGCTGGAGTCGCGCCGGTCCGCGGTGGCGGCGGCGGCGGGGCTTCCGCCGGGCGACGCCGGCGCCTGGATCGCCTACGCCCGCGCCCAGGGCGAGGACCGGGAGGCGGCGCGCGAGACCTGCGAGCTGCTGCTGGTGTGGCTGCGCGACGTGCTGGCGCTGCAGGCCGCCGGCGCCCGGGCCCGGCCGGCGCTCGCCGACCTGGCGGACGCCGCGCGCTCGGCGGCCGCGGCGCTCTCCCCGCCCGAGGTGCTGCGCCGGATCGGGCGGGTGCGCCAGGCGCTCGCCGCCCTGCGCCAGAACGCCGGCCCGGCGCTGGCGCTGGAGCGGATGCTCATCGGGTGGTTCCATGGCTAGCCCGCGCCCGCGCAAGGCGGACGGGGCCACCCTGGCGGCCTGCCTGGCCGAGGCCCGGGCGGGGAAGGCGCAGCCCGTCTACCTCTTCGACGGCGACGCCTTCCTCTCGGGCCGCGCCGCCCGCGAGCTGGCCGAGGCGCTGGTCCCGGAGGCCCAGCGCTCGCTGAACCTGGTGGAGCTGGATGCCGCCGCCTCGCCCGCGGAGGTGGCGGCCGAGCTGTCGACCGTCGGGCTCTTCGGGGGCGGCAAGGTGGTGCTGCTCTCCGAGCCGGCCTTCCTCACCTCCAAGGAGGACCAGGACGACGCCTTCCGGCGGGCCCGGGACCGGTGGGCCCAGGGCGGGCAGCGGGAGGCGGCGCGCCGCCTCCTGGCGCTGGCCGCCAAGGCCGGCTGGACGGCGCAGGACCTGGCCGGCCCCGACGCGCCCGGGGCCGCCGACTGGCGCGCCCAGCTGGCGGTGGACGCCGCCTTCGACCCCGACTTCGTCGCCGCCGCGGCCCGCTGGGCCGTGGAGCGGGACATGAAGGCGGCCCGGGACGACGCCGGGGCGCTCGACGCGCTGCTGGCCCGCGGGCTCCCGCCCGGCCACGTGCTGGTGGTGGCCGCCGGCAAGGTGGACGGCCGCCTGCCGCTGGTGAAGAAGCTGGCCTCGGCCGGGCGCCGGGTGGGGTTCGCCATCGAGAAGGTGGGGGAGTGGCAGAACCAGCGGCTCGACCTGCGCCCCACCATCGAGCTGCTGCTCGGTCCCTCCGGGAAGCGGGTCGAGCCGGACGCCGAGCGGCTCCTCGCCGAGCGGGTGGGGGAGGACGCCCGGACGCTGGCGAGCGAGCTGGCGAAGCTCGTGGCCTACGCCGGCTCCCGCGAGGTGATCACCGCCGAGGACGTGGAGCAGACGGTGGTCCGCGTCGCCGAGGATCCCTTCTTCGCCTTCGGCAACGCCGTCGAGGCCCGGGACCGCGCCGCGGCGCTGGCGGTCCTGGACCGCACCCTGGCGGACGGGGGCAGCGTCCACATGGTGATCTCGCTGCTGGCCTCCACCCTGCGCCGGATGATCGAGGAGCGGGAGCGGGCCCGCCGCGTCGCCGGCGACCGGCGCATCGGCAGCGCCCGGGAGTGGGAGAGCCTGGTCTTCCCCTCGGTGAGCGAGGAGGAGCGCGGCGAGAAGAAGCCCTACGGCTTCTGGATGAAGTACCAGGCCTCGCTGCGCTTCTCCCGGGAGGAGCTGCTGCGGGGCCTGGCCGACGTGGCCGAGGCCGACGTCGCCGCCAAGAGCGGCGGCGACGGGCGGGTGGCGGTGGAGCGGCTCCTGGTCCGCCTGCTGGCGGAGCGCGAGAGGAGAGGTGCAGCGTGAGCGAGAGAGTGCTGGTGACGAGCGCCCTGCCGTACGCCAACGGCCCCGTCCACCTCGGCCACATGGTCGAGCACGTGCAGACCGACGTCTACGTCCGCTGGCGCCGCGCGATCGGCGACGAGGTCACCTGGATCTGCGCCGCCGACGCGCACGGCACGCCCATCGAGGTGAACGCCGGGAAGGCGGGGATGGACCCGGCCGCCTTCGCCGAGAAGTACCGCGCCGACCAGCGCCGGGACTTCGAGCGCTTCGGGATCGCCCACGACACCTACTACACCACCCACTCGCCCGAGAACCGGAAGTGGGCCTACCGGATCTACGACGCCCTCAAGGCGAAGGGGCTCATCTACAAGAAGTCGGTGGAGCAGCTCTACTGCGAGCACGACGGGCGCTTCCTGCCCGACCGCTTCGTGAAGGGGACCTGCCCGAAGTGCGGGACGCCCGACCAGTACGGCGACGTCTGCGAGAACTGCGGCACCACCTACGACCCGCGGGAGCTGGTGAACCCGGCCTGCGCCCTGTGCCGGAGGCCGCCGGTGGTCCGCGCCAGCGACCACGCCTACGTGAACCTCCGCAAGCCCGAGGTGCGCGCCGTCATCGAGGGGTGGGTGCTGGCCGAGGGCCACCTCGAGGCCGGCGTCCGGGCCCAGGTCTCGGGCTGGCTCGCCGACCTCCAGGACTGGTGCATCACCCGCGATCCGCCCTACTTCGGCTTCCCGGTGCAGGACCCCGAGTTCCCGGGGAAGTTCCTGTACGTCTGGGTGGACGCGCCCATCGGCTACCTCTCCAGCGCCGAGCACCACTTCGCCGAGGAGGTCGCCCCGGAGCGGCGGCTCTCCCCCGGGGCCTTCGAGCGGGCCTGGCTGGCCGAGGGGGCGCCGGCCCGGCTGGAGCACTTCATCGGCAAGGACATCCTCCGGTTCCACGCCGTCTTCTGGCCGGCGATGCTCTGGGCCGCCGGGCTCAAGCGTCCGGACCGGATGCCGGTCCACGGTCACCTCACCGTGAACGGCGAGAAGATGTCCAAGTCGCGCGGCACCTTCGTGAACGCCGCCACCTACCTGGACGCCGGGCTCGACCCCGAGCTGCTCCGCTACTTCTTCTGCGCCAACCTCGGGCCGGGCGTCGCCGACCTGGACCTGTCGCTGGAGGAGTTCCGCAACCGCATCAACGCCGACCTGTCGAACAACGTCGCCAACCTGGCCTCCCGGGTGGCGGCGCTGCTGCAGCGCGCCCCCGGGCCGGTGGAGGCGGCTCCCGACGCCGAGATCCGGGAACTGGCGCGCCGCCTGCTCGACGAGGCGCGCGCCGACTACGGGCGGCTCCAGCTCAAGGCGGTGGTCCGCTGCGCCAGCGAGATCGCCGTCCTGTGCAACCGCCGCGTCCAGGCGGGGAAGCCCTGGGAGAACCCCGCCGGCGAGGCGGAGCGGGTGCTGCTCTGGAGCGTGGCGAAGGCGCTGCTCGCCATCGCCATGATCCTGCGCCCGGTGATGCCGCGCTTCGCCGGCGGCCTGGCCCGGGCCTTCGGCGCGGAGCTGCCGCGCTGGGACGAGGGGTTCGACCCGTTCCGGGGGCCGGTGGAGGTGCGGGAGAAGCCGCCGCAGATCGCCCGGCTGGAGGCGAAGCAGGTGGAGCGGCTCATCGCGGTCGCCCCGGAGGCGAAGCCGGCCCGGGTCTCGGCGGCGCCCAGCCCCGCCGAGACGGCGACGAAGGTCACCGCCCGCCCGGCGCCGGTGCCGGGCGTCATCGGCTACGACGACTTCGCCCGGGTGGAGCTGCGGGTCGGGCTGGTGCGCGCGGCCGAGGCGGTGCCCAAGGCCGACAAGCTCCTGAAGCTCTCGGTGGACGTGGGGGAGGCGGCGCCGCGCACCATCGTGGCGGGGATCGCCCAGGCCTACCCCGACCCGTCGCGGCTGGTGGGGCTGCGGATCGTGGTGGTCGCCAACCTCGAGCCTCGGCCGCTGCGCGGCATCGTCTCGCAGGGGATGCTGCTGGCGGCCGGCGAGGCCCCGGGCCTCCAGGTGGTGACGGTGGGCGAGGGGATCGCTCCGGGCACGCGGGTGAAGTGACGTGGCCCGGCTCCTCGACAGCCACGCCCACCTCGACCTCGACGACTACGCGGCCGACCTCGCGGCGGTGGTGGAGCGGGCCCGGGCGGCGGGGGTCGAGCGCATCGTCTGCGTCGGGCTGTGGCGCGGGCCGGGGAGCTTCGGGAACGCGCTGGAGCTGGCGGCGGGCCGGCCGGAGCTCTTCAGCGCCACCGCCGGCGTGCACCCGCACGAGTGCGCCCGGGTCCCGGAGGAGGACTGGGCGGCGCTGGCGCGGCTGGCGGGCGACGCGCGGGTGGTGGCCGTCGGGGAGACGGGGCTGGACTTCCACTACGACCACTCGCCGCGGCCGGTGCAGGTCGAGAGCTTCCGGCGGTCGCTGGCCATCGCGCGCTCGGCGGGGAAGCCGGTGGTGATCCACGTGCGGGAGGCCGACGCGGCCTGCGCCGAGGCCCTGGCCGCCGAGGGCGTCCCGCCGGCCGGCGGCGTCGTCCACTGCTTCACCGGCGACTCCGCCGCGGCGCGGCGCTACCTGGACCTGGGGCTCCACCTCTCGGTGGCCGGGGTGATCACCTTCCGGACCGCGGAGGCGCTGCGCCAGGCGGTGAAGCAGGTGCCGCGCGATCGCCTGCTGGTGGAGACCGACTGCCCCTTCCTGGCCCCGGTCCCCTGGCGCGGCCGGCGGAACGAGCCGGCCTGGGTGCGGGCCACCGCCGAGAAGGTGGCGGAGCTGTGGGGGACGGCGCTGGACGAGGTCGGCGAGATCACCACCGCGAACGCGCGCAGGCTGTTCCGGCTGCCCTAGGAGCCGCGCCGGCGGCGCGGGCGGCGCCGGCCTCCGCCGGCCCCGGCCAGCTCCACCCAGACGCCGAGCAGGTGCGTGGCCGTCTCCAGGGACTTCTCCAGCCCCTCGACCGAGAGCCACTCCGTCTTCCCGTGGAAGTTCTGGCCCCCCGCGAAGAGGTTGGGCGTGGGGAGCCCCATGGCGGTGAGGCGCGAGCCGTCGGTGCCGCCGCGGATGGGGATCCACCGGGGCTCCAGGCCGGCGCGCCGCGTCGCCTCCTCCAGCGCCGCGGTGACGCGCGGCTCCCGCTCCAGCCCCTCCCGCATGTTGCGGTAGGTCTCGGTCACCCGGAGCTCGATGCGCGCCCCGGGGTGGAGCCGCCGGACCTGCCGCACGATCCGCTCGAGGATCCGCCGCTGGCGGGCGAGCCCCGGGGTCTCGAAGTCGCGCAGCAGGAGCTTGAGCGTCGCCAGCGCCTCCTCGCCCTGCGCCTGGTGGGGGTGGAGGTAGGGCTCGCGGCCCTCGGTGCGCTCCGGCGACATCTCCGGGGGAAGCCGGACGATGACGTCGGCCAGGGCCCGCAGGGCGTTGACCATGATCCCCTTGGCCTGGCCGGGGTGGATGTTGCGGCCGTGGACGGTGACGGTGGCGGCGTCGGCGCTGAAGGTCTCCCGGTTCAGCTCGCCGGCGGCGTCCCCGTCCACGGTGTAGGCCACGTCGGCGCCGAAGCGCTCCACGTCGAAGAAGCGGGTGCCCTGCCCGACCTCCTCGTCGGGGGTGAAGGCCAGGCGCACCTCGCCGTGGAGCGGCGCCGGATCCCGCGCCAGCCGCTCGGCCAGGGTCATGATCACCGCGATCCCCGCCTTGTCGTCGGCGCCCAGCAGGGTGGTGCCGTCGGCGGTGACGATCCGCTTGCCGACGTTGCGGGCCAGCTCCGGGTTCTCCCGCGCCCGGATCACCACCGAGGGATCGCCGGGCAGGCGGACGTCGCCGCCGCGGTAGGTGAGGACCCGGGGCTTCACCCCGGCGCCGGGGGCCGACGGGGAGGTGTCGAGGTGGGCGACCAGGCCGACCACCGGCACCCGGCCCCGCGCCGGGTGGCCCGCCGGCAGGTTGGCGGGGATGGACGCGGTCAGGTAGCCGTGCCGGTCGAGCCGCGCGCTCCGGATCCCCATGGCGCGCAGCTCGGCGAGCAGCATCCGGGCCAGGACCAGCTGCTTGCGCGTGCTCGGGAACTCCCGGGCGTCGTCGCGCGACTGGGTGTCGACCCGCACGTAGCGCAGGAATCGGCGGAGCGCCGCGTCGGGCGCCAGGTCTCTCGTCACGGTGTGGTCCCCTCCGTCAGCCGTCCCAGCTGCCCCACTCGTCGGCGGTGTCGGGCGGCAGCTGCCCCCTGGAGCGCTCCTGCCACTCCACCACCTCCCAGCCGCGCTCCTCGGCCACGGCGCGGAAGGGAGGCTTGGGGTTCACCACCACCGGGTTCCCCACCGCCTCGAAGAGCGGCACGTCGGCCGCGGAGTCGGAGTAGAGGAAGCTCCGGCCCAGGTCGAGGTCGTAGGCGGCGGCGACGCGCTCGATGGCGGCGCGCTTGCCGTCCCGGAAGACCACCGGCGGGACGATCTGGTCGGTGGCGCGCCCCTCGACGATGCGGGTGCGGGTCCCCAGCGCCACGTGCACCCGCAGGTGGCGCGCCACCTCGTCGACGATGACCTGCGGCGAGCCCGAGGCCAGGATCACCAGGTGGCCGGAGAGCAGGTGCTTGCGGACCAGGCGCACGGCGCCGGTGGTGATGCGCTTCTTCAGGTGGCGCCGGAAGCAGGCCGCGGCGTGGCCCCGGAGCTCGTCGGCGCGGAGCCCCTGGTGGCAGCGCGACGCCACCTCCACCATGTCCTGCTCGGTGAGCCGCTTGCGGGCGTACTCGTAGATCACCCGGGGCACGCGGGCCCGGACGTCGGGCCGCATGATCTTCTCGCTGTAGAGGTACCAGGTGAAGATCGTCCCGGCGTTGCCGTCCAGGAGCGAGTCGTCCACGTCGAAGACGGCGGCGGTGCGGCCGAAGGGGACCACCCGCCGATTCTACGCGCGGCTCAGCCCTGCCCGCCACCCGCGCCGCCGCCCTGCGGCTCCGCGGGAGCGGGCGGCGTCTCGGGCGCCGCGGCCGGAGGCGACTCCGGGGCCGCGGCCGGCGCCTGGACCTCCGGGGCCGCGGCGACGGGCGCCGGCGCGGTCGCGGCGGCGGGCGGCGGCGCCTCGGCGGGGGCGGGCGTCTCCGGCGCCTCGCCGCCCTCCAGCTTCTGGGCCAGCGCGGCGAAGGGGTTGTGCTTCAGCGCCGAGTCCTTCTCCTTGGGCCGGAACT
>JAKAEO010000156.1 GCA_021818285.1 Myxococcales bacterium | reverse complement strand
ACTTCAGCGCCGCCGCGAGCTTCTGGGCCTCGGCGGCGCGCGGGCCGCGCGGGCAGATGCGCAGGTAGTCGCCGAGGAGCGGCCGGGCGTTCTCCGGCTTCTTCTCCTCGTAGGCCTGGCGCCCCAACCAGAAGAGGGCCGGGCAGCTCGCGCCGTCGGCCTTCAGCGCCCTGACGTAGAGGTCCCGGACCACGTCGAACTTCGCGCCGGCCGCCTCCTGGACCTCCGCCTGCTCCACCGCCACCTGGGAGAGGCCGGTGCCGGTGCCGCCGGCGCCCAGCGCCTTCGCGGCCAGGTCCAGCTCCTCCAGGGCCCTGGGCCAGTCCTTTCGCTCCCGCCAGACGCGGGCGCGGGCGATGCGCGCGTCCACCGCCTTCGGGGACATGTCCACGGCCCGCTGGTACTGGGCCATGGCCTTGTCGGCGTCGCCCGCCGCCCGGTAGGCGTCGCCCAGCTCCTTCACGAAGGCCACCCGGGCCGGGTCGAGCTGGGCCGCCTTCTCGAAGGCGGCGGCGGCGCCCCGGAAGTCGCCCTCCCGCATCTTGCGCTTGCCGACGATCTCGTGGATGTCGGGGTTCGAGGGGTCGAGGGTCAGGGCCTGCTGCTCGGCCGAGGTCCCCTCCGGCCCCTTGCCCAGCGCGAAGAGGGCGAAGCCGCGGATGGCGTGGGCCATCGCCACCTGCCGCGGCGAGGCCTTGTCCCCCATGGCCAGGACCGCGTCGGCGACCTTCAGCGCCCGCTCCGGCTGGTCCCGCTCCGCCAGCAGGTAGGCCTGGCCCAGCATCGACGGGACGTGGTCCTTGGAGAGGCGCTGCAGGACCACCTCGTAGAGCGTCCAGGCCTGCAGCTCGAAGCCGGCGCCGCGGCGCCGGTAGAGCTCGGCGAGGTGCTGGACGATGCGCACGTCGCCGGGGGCGTACTTCTGCGCCAGGACCAGCGAGTCGCGGGCGCCGTCCAGGTCCCCGGCCTGCATCTGGATGATCCCCAGCGTGCCGTAGAGCAGCGCGCTCGTGCCCCCCTCGTCGCCGGAGAGGAACTTCTGCAGCGCCTCGGCCGCGCCCTTCGGGTCGCCGCCGTAGTAGCGGAGGTAGGCCTCGGCGGCGACCAGGTGCGAGTGGGTCTGGCCCAGCTTCCGCGCCAGCGCCACCTGCTTCTTCGCCTCCTCGCGGTAGCCCTCCGGGTCGCCGTGCTCGCCCCAGCGGATGGCGTCCACGTAGGCGAGGTAGGCGCGGCCGCCGAGCGAGTCGGGGTCCCGCTCCAGGATCCGCTCGCAGAGCCGGCCGGCCTCCTTGTAGGAGGCGTAGGAATCCTTCTCCAGCAGCTCCCGGGTCTGCTTCAGCAGCCGGTCGATCTCCACGGCGCGCCGCTTCTGCGCCGCGGACCAGAGCCACCAGCCGCCCAGGGCGCCGACCAGCACCACGAAGAGCACCGCCGAGCCGACCAGCGCCCGCCGCGAGCCGCGGCGCGGCGGCGGCCGGTGGCGCAGCTGCCACTCCTCGGTCTGGAACTTCTCGGCGAGCTGCTCGGCGTAGGCGTCGTTGCGGACCACCTTGGGCCGCCGGGCCGGGGCGGGCGCGGCGTGGCGCTCGTCCCCCTCTCCCCGGTCCAGGCCGGGCGGGGGACCGTGGTGAGGCGCGGCACCCGGCCCCGGGACGGGCGGCGGGGCGGCGCGCGGCGCCGCGGCGGCACCCGGGGGCGGCGGCGCCACCCGCTCCAGCACCGGCGGCGCCGGCGGCGGGGGCTTCGGCTGCGGGAGCGGGATGCCCCACTTGCGCAGCGCCTCGAGCGTCTCGGGATCCTCGGGGTCGGCCTGCGCCGCCTTCTGCAGCGCCGCCACCCCCGCGTCCTTCTCCCCGAGTTTCAGCTGGAGCAGCCCCGCCATCCGGTTGGCGGCGGCGTCCCGCGGGTGGGCCTGCAGCGCCTCGGCGAGTTCGTCGAGCGCCTTGCGGTCCTTCCCCTGGGCGGCGTAGACGCTCGCGAGCAGCACCCGCGCCGACGGGTCCTCGGGGTGGGCCTTCACCCCCTTCTTGCAGACGACCATCGCCTCCATGAAGCGGCCCATGGCCACGTAGGCTTCGGTCAGCGCCCGCCAGGCGCCGGAGGCGGGGTCGGACGAGAAGGCGTGCTCCAGGGCGGCGACGTCGGCCGGGCCGGGCTGTTTCCCTTGCGGGCTCATGGGTCTCGTCCGTTTTACGGGCTCCGGCCCTCACGGTCAACGATATCCCTTTGACATTTCGCCCCTCTAGCGGTAACAAAGCCGCCCCCTGACCTCGGGGATCGGCACCTTCGTGGGGCTGTAGCTCAGCTGGGAGAGCGCTAGAATCGCACTCTAGAGGTCGTCGGTTCGATCCCGATCAGCTCCACCATTCTCGAGGGCCCGGTTCCCGCTTGCGAGGGCCGGGCCCTCACCTCTTGCGCTCCCCGAGCAGCTCGATCGACTGGGTCGGGTAGGCGAGGCCGGTCCCGGCCCGCTCCACCACCTCCAGGAAGGAGAGCAGCAGCTCCTGGCGCAGGGCGAGGAACTCCTGCCAGTCGGCGGTCTCGAACCAGGCCATCACCTCCACGTCCAGCGACCAGGCGCCGAGCCCCACCAGGCGCACGCGGACGTCCTCTCCCCAGACCCGCGGCGCCGCGCGCAGCGCCCGCTCCACGCCGGCCAGCACCTCGCGCAGCTGGGCGGCGCCGGTCCCGGTGCGCAGCGGGAGGGTGAGCTGCAGCCGGATCCGGTCCCGCGGCCCGAAGCTCTCCACCCGGGAGTCGGCCAGCTTGCCGTTGGGGATGGTGACCACGGTGCGGTCCAGGGTGCGCAGCCGGGTGGAGCGCAGGCCGATGGCCTCCACCGTCCCCTCGACCCCCTCCACCCGGACCCAGTCGCCCGCCTTGAAGGGCACGTCCAGGCCGATGGTCACCGAGCCGATGAGGTTCTCGACGGTCTTCTGCGCGGCCAGCGCCACCGCCAGGCCGCCCAGCCCCAGGCCCGCCAGCAGGCTGCCGACCGGGTAGCCCACCTGCGCCATCACCGCCACCGCGCCCAGCGCCACCACCGCCACCTTGGTGGCGCGCCGCAGGCTCGGCAGCATCGAGGCGCCCTGGACGTGGGTCCGGCCCCACGGCGAGTCGGCGGCCCAGCGCAGCGCCGCGTCCACCGACCGCAGCGCGCCCCAGAACAGCGCCACCGTGGTCCCGGCCCGCAGCAGGTCCCCGGCGTCGGAGGAGAGGTCGGCGGGGAGGTCGAGGGCGCGCTTCAGGAGGCCCGCGGCCACCAGGCTCCAGAAGAGGAAGAGCGGCCCGCGCAGCCGCGACACCACCTGGCGGGCCCGCTCGCCGGCCGGGCCCCGGGCGAGGCGCGCCAGCAGCCGGCGGGAGAGGAGGCCGAGCAGCGCGCCCAGCGCCACCGCCAGGACCGCCGCCACCGGCACCGCCAGCCACTGCCACCAGGCGAGGCCGCGCGGCCCCTCCCCGAGAAGGGGCGCGGGAAGGAGCCGCTCCAGCCAGGAGCGGACGGCGGCCGGCACCGGAGGCGTCATGGCCGGCCATTCTGCCCCGGCCCGGGGCCCCGGTCACCCGCCGAGCGACGCCAGGATGCGGGCCAGGGCCTCGAGGTCGAAGGGCTTGTGCAGCCAGGCGGTGACGTCGAGGGGCGGCTCGGCGTCGTCCCCGGTCATGGTCACCACCGGCAGGTCCCGGAGGAGCGGGTCGGCCCGGACGGCGCGCAGGAAGCCCTCGCCGTCGAGCCGCGGCATCTTCATGTCCACCAGCGCCGCCGAGAAGCGCCTCCCGCCGCGCAGGCGGGCCAACCCCTCCAGCCCGTCGGCGGCGGCCACCACCTCGACGCCCAGCTCCACCAGCACCTCCTCCAGCGCCTCGCGCATGGCGGCGTCGTCGTCGATGACCAGGATGCGCCGGTGCCCGCCCAGGGAGACCATGGATGAGGTGAGGGTAGCGCGCCGGCCGCGGCCGCGCCGCCGGGCGATCGTGTGACGCGGCGCCGCGGGTCAGGTGGTGTACGTCCGCGTCGTCCCCTGCAGGCTGTCCTGGTCGAAGAACTTGGGCTCGGTGAGGAAGGCCTCCACGTCGCGCCCGATGGCCAGGTGGAGCAGCAGCTGGTCGGCCATCCAGGCGACCGGGGTCTGCGCCTCGAGCAGGATGCGGGCGCAGCGCTGGGTGACGCCGTAGGCGTGGGCGCCGTGGTGCTTGCCGGCGCGGCGCAGGTGCGGCGAGAAGGGCGAGGGGTGGAGCCCGAGCACCTGGCGCGGCGTCCACTTGATGAGCCGCAGCGCCGAGAACGCCAGGTAGCTCGCCTGCTTCACCCGGTCCCAGGGGCGCGTCACCTCGCCGTGCTCGTAGCCGAGGTAGACGAGGTCCCAGCCGGCCGGCAGCTCGCCGAGCGCCTGCTCCACCAGCGGGCCGCGCGCCTCGGGCCGCGGCAGGACGTCGTCCTCGAAGATCAGCGTGCGGCTCCAGCCGTTCTCGACGATGGCCTGCCAGACGGCGCGGTGGGAGAAGGCGCAACCGACGTGGCCCGGCGCCATCAGCTTGGAGTTGCGGTGCACCTGCCGGGCGCGGGCCGGGCTCCAGGCGCCCGACCGCTCCAGCGCGGCCAGGTCCATCTCGTCCTTGTCGGTGCCCCAGTGGATCTCGTAGCGCAGCCCGCGCAGCCGCTCCTCGATCCGGGGGTGGCGCTCGGTGGCCCGCTTCAGGGAGATGACGACGATCTTGTCGAAGAAGCCGTTCAGGAACTCGTAGCCGCCCATGCGCGGAGCGGAAGATAGCACGGCCGATCCGTGCCATGATCCGCGCCCATGGCGAGAGGCCCCTCCCCCGCCCGCGGCGCGGCCGCGATCCTCGCGGCGCTCCTCGCCGCGGGCTGCCTCTCGGTGAAGGGCACCGCCGAGCGGCCGGCCGTCCGCTCGCTGCGGCTCGAGGGCGCCCGGGCCATCCCCGCCCCGGAGAGCCTGGCGCGCATCGCCACCCGCCCCTCGGGCCGCTTCTTCTGGGACGACGTCGAGCTCTTCGACCCCGACGTCTTCGCCACCGACCAGCGGCGCATCGAGGCCTTCTACCGCAGCCGGGGCTACTACGCCGCCCGGGTCACCGCCGCCGAGCCGAGCCCCTCCGGCGGCGCCGTCGACCTCACGCTGCGGGTGGAGGAGGGACCGCCGGTGCGGGTGGCCGAGGTCCGGATCCTCGGGCTGGAGCGGGAGCCGGAGGCCCTGGCCCGGCTGGGCGCGCTCCCCCTGCGCGCCGGCGACGTCTTCCGCGACGACCGCTTCGAGGAGGGGCGGACCGCGCTGCTCGCCGCGCTCACCTCCAGCGGCTGGGCGCAGGCGGAGGTGGCGCCGCGCGCCGAGGTGGATCCCGCGGCCCGCACCGCCCGCGTCACCTACACCGTCACGCCCGGCCGCCGCTTCCGCTTCGGCGCCGTCTTCGTCTCCGGCACCTCCCAGGTGCCGCGGGAGACGGTGCGCCGGGCGGTGGCCGCCGACCTCCGGCCCGGCGCCTGGTACGACGCCGCCGAGCTGCCGCGCGCCCAGGCCCGGGTCTTCGACCTGGGGGTCTTCGGCGGCATCCGCGTCCTCCCGGGCCGGCCCGACCTGGCCCGCGACGCCATCCCGGTGGTGGTCTCGGTCCGCGAGCCGCCCTTCCGCACCATCCGCCTCGGCCCCAGCCTGGGCATCGAGGCGGCGCGCTGGGACGCCAGCCTGGTGGCCGGCTGGGTCCACCGCAACTGGCTGGGCGGGCTTCGCAAGCTGAAGCTCGACGCCCGGGTGGGCTGGTCGTGGATCCGGGACCCCTTCCGGCCCGACAAGCAGGGGCTCGCCGGCCTGGCCTCGGCCGACTTCACCCAGCCCGACGTCTACCGCCAGGTCGTGGACCTCTCGGTCCGGGCCGAGGGGGAGCGGCGGATCGAGGAGGGCTACCAGTACTGGGCCGAGCGGCTGCGGTTCGGCCTCCCCGTCCGGCTGCTGGGCCGGACGCTCGCCATCGTACCCAGCGTGAACTTCGACCTGTACCAGACCACCGGCGATCCGACCACGGCGACGGTGGGCGGGACCAGCCAGATCCTGCTCTCCTGCCCGGCGGCGGCGGGGCGCAGCTCCGGGTCCTGCCTGCTCAGCTACCTCGAGCAGCGGCTCGACCTGGACCTCCGCGACGACCCGGTGAACACCCACCGCGGCCTCTACCTCACCGTCTCCCTCCAGGAGGGGTTCCGGATGGGCGCCGCGGGCTTCCGCTACCTGCGGCTGGTCCCCGAGCTGCGCCTCTTCCTGCCGCTCGGCCGGACGGTGCTGGCCGGCCGCGGCCGGATCGGCCTCCTGCACGCCTACGGCGGCGACGTCCTGCCCATCGTGGCCCGGCTCTCCAGCGGCGGCCCGGGCCAGGAGCGCGGCTACCAGACGCGCAAGCTCTCGCCGGTGGTGCCCCTGACCACCGGCGGCTGGGCTGCGGTGGGCGGCACCGGGCTGGTGGACGGCTCGCTGGAGGCGCGCTTCCCGCTGGCCGGCGAGCTGGGCGGGGTGGTCTTCGTGGACGCCGGGAACGTCGAGCTGGCGGCCGCCGACACCTGGCGCCTCGACCACCTCCAGTGGGCGGCGGGGCTGGGCCTGCGCTACCGGTCGCTCTTCGGCCCGGTCCGGCTCGACCTCGCCGCCCGGCTGCCGGTGCGCAGCGGGGGGCGCTGGGTGATGCCCACGGTGCCGGTGGTGCGGGTGGCGGACGGCGTGGTCGAGCCCACCGGCGGCCGGCACACCGAGCCGATCCTCGGCCTCCACCTCTCCATCGGGGAGGCCTTCTGATGCGCGCGCTGCGCCGGCTCCTGGCCGCCGCCGGGCTCGCGCTCCTCGCCGGGGCGGCGCTGCTCGGCGTGGCGCTGTCGGCCGCCTTCCTGCTGGTCTCCACGGAGGCGGGCCGCGCGCTGCTCGTCCCGCGGCTGCTCGCCGCCGCCAACGCCGGGATCGCCGGCCGCCTCACCCTGGAGGGCTTCGAGGTGGGCCGGGCGGGCGGCCTGGAGCTGCGGGGGCTGCGCCTCCTCGACCCCGCCGGCGAGCCGGTGGCCGAGGTGGACCGGATCCGGGGCGTGGTGGACCTGGCGCGGCTCCGCTCCCGGCGCGTGTCGCTCCGGGTGGACGCCGAGGGCGCGCGCCTCTTCCTGCACCGCGACCCCGCCGGCCGGCTGAACCTGGAGGCGGCCCTGGCGCCCCGGCGGCCGCGGCCCGCCGCGGCGGCCGGCCCCTCCCCCTGGACCTTCCGCCTGGCCCGCCTCGCGGTGCGCGACGGCGCCTTCGAGTGGCGCGGCGGGGGCACCCGGATCCGGGCCGACGGCCTCTCCCTCGACGCCCGCGCCCTCCAGTCGCCGCGCGGGAGCCGCGTCGAGGCCGCGCTGCGGGGCACGCTGCGCGCGCCGGAGGAGGGAGCGCTCGCCCTGGAGCTGCGCGCGGGGCTGGCCGGCGGGCGACTCTCCCTGCCGGTGCTCCGGGCGACCTTCGGCGACTCGGCCGTCGAGCTGGTGGCCGAGGGGGAGCCGGCGGCGCGGCGCGGGCGGGCGGCGGCCCTCTCGCTCCGGATCGCCGGCGGCGAGCTCGGGCGGCTCGATCCCGCGGCCCGGCTCGCCTCGCTGGCGGCGCGCGCCTACGCCGAGGCCGACGGCAGCCTGGCCACCGCGGCGCTCGACGTGCGCCCGGCCGGCGGGGCGGGCGGCGGCGCCGAGGCTGGCGTGGCCCTGCTCCTCCCCCCGGGCGGCCCGGCGGCCGGCTTCCACCTGCGCGCCGACGGGGTCGATCCGGCCCGCCTCTCCGCGCTCCTCCCGCCCGGCGAG
>JAKAEO010000155.1 GCA_021818285.1 Myxococcales bacterium | reverse complement strand
CGAGCCGCTCCAGCAGGTGCGCCAGCGCCACCGCCGAGGCCAGGGCGTCCGGGTCGGGGTTGTCGTGGGTCAGCACCAGGGCGCGCCGGTGGCCGCGGGCGTGCGCCACCAGGCGGCGCAGCCTCGCCGCCACGCCGCCGGCCTCGCCGGGGAGGTGGCGGCGCATGGGGGGGCGCGGCAGGGGGCGGACGGCGCGCGGGCGCGACGGCCCGGCGATGCGGAGGGCGGGCTTCATCGGACCAGCGAGCGGAGCACGCCCAGGTTCTCCTTGAACCGGAGGTCGGTCTCCAGGAAGCCGGGGGTCGAGGCGAAGCGCGGGTCGTTCACCAGGGCGCGGAAGGCCTCGAGGCCGATCTCGCCCTGGCCGATGTGCTCGTGGCGGTCCACCCGGCAGCCGAGCGCCTTCTTGCAGTCGTTCAGGTGGAAGGCCTCGAGGTGGGAGAGGCCCACCGCCCGGTCCAGCTCCGAGAGCGTCGCCTTCACCCCCTCGGCGGTGCGGATGTCGTAGCCCGCGGCGAAGACGTGGCAGGTGTCGAGGCACACCCCCACCCGGCGGCGGAGCGCCCCCGGGACGCCCTCCCGGAGAGCGGCCACCTGCTCGAACCGCCAGCCGAGCGAGGCGCCCTGGCCCGCGGTGGTCTCGACGAGGAGCCGCACCGGGCCGGGGACCCGATCCAGGGCGTGGGCCATCCCCTCGGCGGCGATGCGGATGCCCTCGCCCTCGTCGGGGTGGGAGCCGGGGTGGAAGATGAGCCAGCGGATGCCCAGGGCGGCGCAGCGCGCGAGCTCGTCGGCGAGCGCCGCCCAGCTCTTCTTGCGGATGAGCCCGTCCTGCGCGCCGGCGTTGATGAGGTAGGAGGAGTGCGCGGCCACCGGCTTGCCGGTGCGCTTCGCCTCCGCGCGGAAGCGCCGCACCTCGTCCGGGTCGAGCGGCTTCGCCTCCCAGCCGCGGGCGCTCTTGGTGAAGATCTGTACGGAATCGGCGCCGTCCTCGTCGGCCCGGGCGAAGGCCGTCGAGACGCCCCCCGCCACGCCTTCATGGGCTCCGAGGATCATGGGGGGGCACCTATACACCAGGGCCCCACCCCCCGCCACGACAGGCGGGAGATCCCCCCAACGGGTGAATGGAATCGCAGCGGCCGGCGGGCGCCGGGCGGCGAAGCCCTACCGGGCGGCCTTCTTGGCGCGCAGCTCCATCGCCGAGCGCACGAACTTGTCGGCGTTGGCGAGGGCGTTCTCCAGGGCGTCGAGCATCAGCTCCCGCAGGACGGCCTCGGGGCCGCGCAGCGACTCGTAGTACCGCTGCCGGTCGGTCGCGTGGATGATGCAGGGCAGGTAGCCGTGGTGCAGCAGCACCTGGTTCGCGAGCAGGCGCGCCACCCGGCCCGAGTTCTCGGTGAACGGGTAGACCTGCATGAAGGCGTGCGAGACCCGGCTCGCCTTCTGGATCGGGTGCAGGCCGCGGAACTCCGAGGAGTCGCAGAAGTCCACCAGCTTGCCGAGCAGGAAGGGGATGCGCGCCGGCGGCGCGATCTCGTGGAAGTAGGCCCGGTGGAGCGGGATGTCCTTGCGGTACTCGGCGGCGCTCTTGCCCTCGATGCCCGCCCCGAGCGTCTCGTAGATCTTCTTGATGACCGTGAGGTTGACGCGGAGCTTCTTGCCGGCCGCCTCGGACCGGACGTAGTCGATGGCCGACTTGGCGTTCTGGACCTCGCGGTAGAGCGAGACCGCCGTGGCCTCGGCCACGGGCTGGTTGGCGAGCGCCATCGCCATCTCCAGGCCGGTGAGCACGACGCCCTCGAGCGCGCTGTCGTGGTAGAGCCACGAGAGCTCGTACTTGCGCTGGAAATCCTGAGCGATCTCCGGCTCGTCGGCCAGGAGATCCCGGAAGTCCTCCGAGAGGTCGTCGATGTCCACGTAACGGCTGCGCATTGCGACCCTCGACACCAGGTGGCTTCGCCCGCCGGGCGCAATCGCCCGGTATCGCGTAAGTCCCTGAAATTACGATAGAATTTGTCCGCGTTTCGCGGAAGGTGCGGACTCTAGCTGAAAACCTTGCGGAAGGTCAAGACTTTTGCGGAAACGTAATCGAATCCGGAAGATTGCGCCCGGGATCCCTTGGGCCATCCTTGCGACATGGCGCCGCAGGTCGCGAAGCTGGGAGCGGTAGGCTCGGTAGGCTCGGTGCCGGACATCGAACGAAGAACGCCCGGCCCCACCGGTGATTCCCGGGTCATGGCGCGGCGCGCCGGTCAGCCGGCGGCGCGCGGCGGCGGGAACGGGCGCACCATCCGCGAGACGAAGGGCATGTCGGGGAGCAGCTCCTCCTTGCCCCACTGGATGGCGCGCCGGACGCGGGAGACCGAGGGCACCAGCTCGACCGGCGACAGGGTCTGCTGGAAGGACCGGTGGTGGTGGATGAAGGGGCGGTTCCGGGCGACGTTCTGCGCCACCAGCTGCTCGACGCTGAACCAGAGCGGCTGCGAGAGCTTGGGCCCGAAGCCGTCGAAGGCCAGCACGAAGGCGTTGCGCGTGCCGAGCCGCCCCTCGTGCACCGCCTGGAAGGCGGCCCGCGCCGGGACGTTGTCGGCGATGCCCCCGTCCATCAGCCGGAAGAGGTCGTGGCGCCGGAACAGCTCGCCGAGCAGCCGGTGCATCCGCTCGTCCTCGCGGACGATGTCGTAGTGGATGATGCCGGGCAGCGAGGAGGAGAAGCCCACCGCGTCCACGGCGTCGAAGCCCCGGGTGTCCTCGTCGGCCCCCAGGTAGAGCCGGGTGAAGCGGTCCCGCTGGCGGACCAGCTCGGAGAGCGAGCCCACCAGGTCGCTCGCCAGCCGCTTGAGGACGCTGGGGCGCGGCACCCGGCCGTGCAGGTCGAGCAGGTGCTCGTAGTAGGAGGGATCGTGGGGGAGGGCGCCGGCGCGGATGCCGGTCACCGCGACCAGCAGCGGGATGGGCAGCTCGCCCAGGGTGAGCGGCGCGCCGTCCGCTCCCTTCATGAACTCGCCGATGCCGGAGCGGAGGTAGAGCCGCATGGTGCCCGGCAGCGAGTAGCGCGACTCGACGTCGAGGAACCGGAACAGCGAGCGGAAGGAGAGGCCGTCCACCACCGCGGCCACCTCCTCCGGGTCGAAGCGGGGCCGCCGGGCGCGGAAGAGCAGGAGGATCGAGCCCATCGAGGCGCCGGCGAGCAGGCGGGGGACCAGCCCGTACTGCTCGAGCAGGGCGAAGCCGCCCAGGAAGACGTAGGAGACCCCGCCGCCCCCGCCCGCCACCAGCACCAGCGCCTTCTCGCAGAGCTCCCGGTCGAGCGCTTCGGGCGGGACCCCGGCGGCCGGTCCCGCGAGCAGCCGGGCCCGCTCCTCGAGCGCCCGCGCGGTGATGCGCGGCGCGGCCCGCACCACGCCGACCTGGTTCACGCCGCCGGGGCCGAGGAGCAGCGGCTCCGCCACCGCCCCGAGCTCGGCGCGGAAGGCGGCGAGCGGCCCGGAGAGGTCCAGCTCCCGGCCGCCGGGCTCCCGCAGCCGCCCCAGCCGGGCCAGGTTCAGGGCGTAGCGCAGGCCGTGCTCGTCCTGCTCGGGGAGCCAGCGCGGGAGGGCGACGATGCTGCGGACCAGGGCCGCCTCCGCTTCCTCGAAGGGGCGGTCCTGGGCGCGGAGCTGGTCGAGGTCGAGGTTCGCCAAGGGCAGGGCGGGCGCGGGACGCGCCGCGTCAAACATCATACCCGCGCCGCCGGCCGGTGGCAGGTGCCGGCGTGTCCTACCCGGTGGCCGGCTCCAGGACGCGCACCGGCAGGACCATGGCGTTCAGGCCGGCGAACTGCAGGCGGCGCTGGAGCTGGTAGGCCGTCTCGTTGTGGAGGATGCGCTGGTACCAGCGCTCCCGCTCGAAGACCAGCTTGCCCGCGAAGAAGAGGGCGCGGGGGAACTCCTTCCCCACCGCCAGGCAGAGCCGCTGGGCCTCGGCCACCGCCTCGGTGCCCACCGCCATCCGGAAGTCGGCGGCGAGCCCGAGCCGCCGGGCCAGCGCCACGTACTTCTCCAGGCTGGACCGCGTCTGGCGCTCCACCGCGTCCACCTCCTCCTGCCCCTTCATCGCCGCCGAGTCGATGACGCCCACCGAGAGGAAGACGAAGTTCCGGTAGTGGCCGGGGAAGAGGCGCTGGACCGAGAGCAGCTGGTGGATGCCCAGGCCGGAGTAGCTGCCGACGAGCAGCACCGCGGTCGGGGCCTTGGGGTCGAGGGCCTTGGGCTCGGCCGGCTGCTGCGAGGGCAGGGCGCTCATGATCTCGTTCAGGCGCCGCAGGTTCTCCTGGACGGTGCGGTAGTGGGAGCGGATGGCGAGGCACAGCGCCACCACCGCGCCGGTGACCACCAGCGTGACCCAGCCTCCCTCGCCGAACTTCTCGTAGACGCTGCCGGTGAGGATGGCGAGGCACATCGCCAGGGCCACGGCGTGGATGGCGGTGCCGCGCTTGAAGCCGGGGTCGGAGCGGTGGCCCCACCAGTAGCGGAGCATCGCCGCCTGGGAGAGCGAGAAGGTCACGAAGACGTTGATGGAGTACATCGTCACCAGCGCGGTGATGTCGCCGCGGGTGTAGAGCAGCGTCCCGAATGAGGCGGCGCCCATCAGCACCACGCCGTTCTGCATGGTGAGGCGGTCGGAGATCTGGGCGAAGCGGTGGGGCAGCCAGGAGTCCACCGCCATGTTGGACATCACCCGGGGGCCGTCGATGAAGCCGGCCTGGGCGGCGACGAAGAGCAGCGCCGCCTCGGCGGCGAGGGTGAGGAAGACGTAGACCGCCCCGGCCGGCAGCCCCGCCGGCCGCCAGCCCCCGGCGAAGGCCCGGAGCCCGGCGGCGTTCATGGTCTGGCCCGGGAGCGGCGTGACCCGGAAGAGCATGTAGAGGAGGAGGATGCCGCCGGCGGTCACCGCCAGCGAGACGGACATGTAGACCATGGTCTTGCGCGCGGTGTGCACCTTGGGCTCGCGCATGATCTGCAGGCCGTTGGAGACGGCCTCGATGCCGGTGTAGGTGCCCGCGCCCATGGAGTAGGCGCGCAGGAAGATGGCGAACATGCCGGCGAGCCCGAGCGTCGCCATCCCGGTGGAGAAGCCCCCCTTCACCTCGCGCGCCACCGCCGGCAGGTCGCCCAGGTGCCAGCCGACCCCGCCCACCAGCCAGATGGCGTGGGTGAGGAGGAAGAACAGGAAGATGGGGGCGAGGATGGTGACCGACTCCTTCACGCCGCGCAGGTTCATCACCACCAGGACGCCGATGACCGCCGCCTCGACCGCCAGCTTCCAGGGGTGCCAGGCGGGCGGGAGGACGCTGAAGACCTGGTCGGCGCCGCTGGCGATGGAGGTGGAGATGGTGAGCACGTAGTCCACGAGCAGGGCCGAGCCCGAGACCACGCCCCAGCGCGGGCCGAGGAGCTTGGTCGCCACCACGTAGCCGCCGCCGCCGAAGGGGAAGCGCTTGATGATCTGCGAGTAGGCGACCGAGATGACGAGGACGGTGAGCGCGGTGGCCGCCGCCAGGGCCACCGCCAGGTAGTGGTGCTGGCCGAGCGCCCGGAAGGACTCGTCTGGGCCGTAGGCCGAGGAGGAGAGGCCGTCGGCGCCCAGGCCCACCCAGGCCAGGAAGGCGATGAGGGAGATGTGGTGGAAGACGTGCGGGTCGTGGATGTCCTTGGGGGCGCCGAAGAGGAGCCGCTGCCACCGTCCGCGTCCCGGGCCGCCCGGGCCGCCGGTGGGCGCCGCCGCCGGGTCGCCTCCTGGGGGCGCGGCCCGTTCCGGTTCCGGCTTTCCCTGGGCGGGCTCCTGGCTTGGCATGGCGTGCATGTTCCCTCGTCGCCGCGGGCGCGGAATCTACCCCGACACGTGACAGAAAGCCGCACCGATGTGCGCTCGCTCCCGCAGGCAAGCGCCATGCCCTGTCCTGGTCTGACTCGGGTTTCGCCCTTACGCGGCGCGCCTGAGCCCGCTTTCGTTCGGCCCGGCGCGCCGCCTGCCAGGTTTGCGTAAGTTGGCGAGACTACGACGCGGATCCAGAACGTCGAGCGGTGTGAGCGCCCGCTGGGCGGCGCGGAGGACGTCGGCGAAGCAGAGCCCTTGCTTGTGGCGGTACCACGGCCGAAGCGGCGGGGCGGCGATGCGCGTCCGGTGGACGCCCTCGGAGAACCAGAGGACCAGCGTGGTGTAGACGAAGCCGACGAAGGGCGCGGTGCGCTCGACCGCAGCACGCTTGCGGGCGCTGGAGTCGCCAAAGCCGAGGAGCTGCTTGAGGTCGCGGAAGCAGACCTCGATGGCCCAGCGGCCGGCGTATGTTTCGAGGATCTGTGGAACTGCGATGGTGGCGTCGGTGGAGAAGAAGACGCGCGTGGCGATGGCGCCGTCCTCGACCTTCACCACGACGATGCGCAGGAGGCCGACGCCGCAGGCTCGATACCACTGGGCGTCGACGGTCTTGTAGCGAACGACGCGGCGCACGCCGTACAGCCTGGCCTCGCACGAGAGCCAGGGCCGGCGGCCATCCTTGGCGATCAGCTCGGGCTTGGCCACCGGACGGCCTCGCCTGGACGGGCGGCCAGGCTTGCGCCGACCGACACAGGGAAGCGCCGTGAGGACGGCGTCGGGCCGCATCGCGCCGAACAGCACGAAGTTGGCGGGCAGTCCACGCGTGATGGTGTCGTTGCAGTAGGCGCTGTCCGCGGCAAGCTCCACGCGCTGGTCGCCGACCCAGGTGGCGAGCACGTCGAGCAGGTCGCGCGCCAGCTGGGTCTTCTTGCGGTGCGGCTGGCCGGCCCGCTCACAGCTTTTCACTGTGCGGTAGAGCCGGAACAACACGGGGAGCGCGAAGACGCGCGACGAGAACGGCACCGGAAGGAGCACGGCCAGCACGACCCAGCAGTGGCCGAACGCGAAGATCTTCTGCCGGCGAGTGGACCGGACCGCGTCGAGATGGCTGCCGATGCCGAAGACGTGCGGCCCCTTCTTGGTCGCGAGCGTGTCATCGAGCACGACGCGGATCGCAGCGCCACTCCGAACGTGGCGGGAGATCCAGCCGAAGAGCAGGCGGCCGACCTCGTCGGGGTCCCACGTGCCGCGCGAGAAGAACCGGTGGAACGCCTCGTGGTGTCGCCTCCCGGCCACGCCCGTCGTCACCAGAGCCTGCGTCACCGCGTGCGGCCCGCTGGTGAGCGCCCAGCCCGCGAACACCACCACCATGTTGGCGAAGCCGGGTCGGGTGAAGGCAGGTCGAACCACTTCCAGCGCGTCGATCAACGTGCGAAGAGCCTCGTGGACCATCGGCGACCTCCTGACGAGCGAGGTACGCCCCGGAGGATCACGTGGCAAGAATCGGGACCAAGCAGCGCCCGGCCGTCGTCCGCGTCCAGACTCAGGACCGTGCGGCCGAGATCCTGGCGCTCTGCAACGAGAACGGCATCCAGGCGCTCGTGGGCGTCGAGCCGGATAAGACCGAGGACATCAGCGACGTCGAGCGAATCCTCGCGCCGCCAACGCCCGTCCTGGCCGGGCCCAAGGTCGGACGCAACGACCCCTGCCCCTGCGGCTCGGGGAAGAAGTTCAAGAAGTGCTGCGCCGACCTACCCGCGGCTGGCTAAAAACGGCGAAACCCGAGTCAGAGCGACGACCGAGATCTTGGCCGCGCTTTGAGCCACCGCAACGCGGCGATGGCGAGCAGGAGGACAATGGGGAGGGTCAGAGCCAAAGCGATCCCAAAGGGCATCGAGCTACGGTCGTCCAGTCGCGCTCCCGGGCCACCCTCGCGCCACTCGCGTTCGAGCCGGCCGGCGTAG
>JAKAEO010000154.1 GCA_021818285.1 Myxococcales bacterium | reverse complement strand
CGGAGGGCGCCGGGGATGCCGCGGCGGCGGGCTCGGCGGCGGCCGGCGTGCCGCCGGGGGCCGCGCCGGAGGGCGCGGCGGGCGAGACGGGCGTGGTGGGCAGCGGCTCTTCGCGGTTCTCTTCGCTCATGGCGAGGAGAGGTAAGCACGCGCCGCAGGGCGCCGCAAGGCGAGCCGCGGGGAGGCGGCCGCGGGCCGCGCCCCCGCCCCGCGTGGAGGCCTGGAACGGAAGGTCCCCGCCCCCCGGCCGGAACCGGGGAGCGGGGACCGTGGACGCCGGACGGCGGCGGGCCCTGCTAGCCCTTGCGCCGGTTGAACTTCTCCATCAGGTCGCCGAGGCGGGCCCGCGCGTCGCCCTGCTTGCGCAGGTACTCGCGGTAGTCGTCGTCGTCCCGGTTCATGGCCTTGATCGACAGGGCCACCTTGCGCTCCTGGGTGTCCATGTCGATGACCTTCACGTCGATCTCGTCCCCCTCCTTGACGACGTCGCGGGGGTTCTCGACCCGCTCGTCCTTCATCTCGGAGACGTGGACCAGCCCCTCGATGCCGGGCTCGACCTCGACGAAGGCGCCGAAGTCGGTGACCTTGGTGACCTTGCCCTTGAGCTTGGAGCCCACCGGGTGGCGCTCCGCCAGGGTGGTCCAGGGGTCGGGGAGCAGCTGCTTGATGCCCAGGCTGAAGCGCTCGTTCTCCACGTCGATGTTGAGCACCACCGCCTCGACCACGTCCCCCTTCTTGAACTTCTCGCCCGGGTGCTTGATGCGCTCGTTCCAGGAGATGTCGGAGACGTGCACCAGGCCGTCGATGCCCTCCTCGACGCCGACGAAGATGCCGAAGTCGGTGACGTTGCGGACCTCGCCGCGGATGACCGAGCCGATGGGGTACTTGTCCTCGAGCAGCGTCCAGGGGTTGGGCTCGATCTGCTTCATGCCCAGGCTGATGCGCTTGGCCTTGGGGTCGATGTCGAGCACCACCGCCTCGACCTCGGTCCCCTGGGCGATGAGCTTGGAGGGGTGCTTCACCCGCTTGGTCCAGCTCATCTCGGAGACGTGCACCAGCCCCTCGACGCCCTGCTCCAGCTCGATGAAGGCGCCGTAGTCGGTGAGCGACACCACCTTGCCCTTGACGCGGGTGCCGACCGGGTACTTCTCGTCGGCGCGGTGCCACGGGTCCTCCTGGATCTGCTTGAGGCCCAGGCTGACGCGCTCGGTGGCCGGATCGAACTTGAGGACGACGACGCGGACCTCCTGGCCGACCTCGAACATCTCGCTGGGGTGGCCGATGCGGCCCCAGCTCATGTCGGTGACGTGCAGCAGGCCGTCGATGCCGCCCAGGTCGATGAAGGCGCCGTAGTCGGTGAGGTTCTTCACCACGCCCTTGAGGATGGCCCCTTCCTTCAGGTTCTTGAGGGTCTCCTTCTTCAGCTCCTCGCGCTCCTTCTCCAGCAGGACGCGGCGGGAGAGGACGATGTTGCCCCGCTTCTTGTTGAACTTGATGACCTTGAAGCGGAACTTCTCGCCGATGAGCTTGTCGAGGTTGCGCACCGGGCGGATGTCCACCTGGGAGCCCGGCAGGAAGGCCTTGACCCCGATGTCCACCGAGAGGCCGCCCTTCACGCGGCCGACGATCACGCCCTCGACGAGCTCGTCGCGCTCGCACGCGGCCGAGATCTCGTCCCAGATCCGCATCTTGTCGGCCTTCTCCTTGGAGAGGACGACCATGCCGGAATCGTTCTCGCGGGCCTCGACGAGGACGTCGACGGCGTCGCCGACCTTCACCGCCGGCTCCTGGCCGGGCGCGGCGGCGAACTCGACGATCGGCACCTGCCCCTCGGACTTGTAGCCGATGTCGATGACGGCGTAGTCCTTGTTGAGCTGGATGACGGTGCCGCGGATGACCTTGCCTTCCTCGATCTGGCCGGAGCGGGCCTCGCTCTCGGCGAAGAGCTTGGCGAAGTCCTCGACCTCGGCCTCGGGGGCGCGGGTGTTCTCGTTCTCCATGTGTCGGGTGACCAACCTTCTCTGGCGGGCTCGCCGGCGCGCGCGTGGGTGCTTCGGGCAGCCGGCGGAGACAGCGTGACCCCCTGGATCTCGCGGACGGCACCCGGGGAGCGAGGCGCCGGCGCGCGCCGGGCGACGCGCCCGGCACAACCGAGGGGCGGAACCTACACGCGCGGAATCACTGCGTCAAGCCGGGAGACCCCGCCGGGCCGGCGCGCCTAGGCCAGCTTCCGGAGCCGCTGCGCCACCCCCTCGACCACCCAGTCGGGCGTCGAGGCCCCGGCGCTGATGCCGACCGTGCCGCAGCCCCGGAACCACTCGGGCCGGAGCTCCTCCTCGGTCTCCACGTGCCAGGTGCGGGGCTGGATGGCCCGGCAGATCTCGGCCAGGTGCCGGGTGTTGGCGCTGTTCTTCCCGCCCACCACCACCACCGCGTCCACCTCGCGGGCGAGCTGGCGGGCGTCGTCCTGCCGCTCCTCGGTGTCCGAGCAGATGGTGTTCACCGCCCGGACCTCCTTGTGGCGCAGGGCCAGGGCCCCGACGATGCGCTCGAAGTCGGCGCCGATGCAGGTGGTCTGGGCGATGACCGCCACCTTCTTGTCCGGGAGGTCGGGGACCGGTGCCCCCGGCCTCACCACCGTGCACGGCCCCTCGGCGTAGGAGATGACGCCCTTCACCTCGGCGTGGTTGGCGTCGCCGACGATGACCACGTGGTACCCCTGGCGGGAGAGCCGCTGGGCCATGGCCTGCGGGTACTTCACGTAGGGGCAGGTGCCGTCCACCACCTCGAAGCCGCGCGCCTTGGCGGCCTCCATCTCGGACTTCACCGCGCCGTGGGTGCGGACCACCACGGTGGTGCCCGCCTCCACCTCGGCGATGGCGTTCACCGTCCGCACGCCCTTCTCCTGCATGCGGGCCACCGCCTGGGGGTTGTGGATGATGGGGCCGAGCGTCACCACCGGCCGGCCGGCGTGGTCGGCGACGTCCATCACCTGGTCGACGGTGCGGCGCACCCCCCAGCAGAAGCCCGCGGTCCTGGCGATCTTGACGTCCATGCGCTCGCTCCCCCGGCGTCGCCGCTGACTTAACCGGGCGGACCGGCCGCGGCTAGGTCTTCTCCCCGACGAACTTGTCCTTCTCGTCGCGGAACAGGATGTTGAACGTGGTGAGCGTCCCGTAGCAGCGGGTGATGTACTGCTGCATCTCCACCTTCTCGGCGTCGCCCAGCTTGTCGTGGGCGTTGACCTTCTGCTCCAGCACCCGCAGCCGGTCCCGGATCATGACGATCTTGTGGAACAGGTGCTCGAGCGGGAGCTCCTTGGGCAGCAGGGCGGGGTCGCGCGGCTTCAGCACCAGGGTGCCGTCCGCCCACTTGGGGGCCAGCGGCACGAACGGGGTCTCCTCCCGCAGCGCCTCGCGGACGGCCTCGGCGAACTCTTCGCGCGTCATGTCGAGCAGCTCCTCGGGCAGGCCGGCCGGCGCCGGCGGGGGAAGTCCGGCGGGCCGGACGGCGGGGGCGCGCGGGGCGGGGGCGCGCCGCGACGGGCCAGGCGCCGGGGGCCGGGTGGGGATGGACTCGGTGCGCCCCAGGTGGCGCTCGCAGGAGGGGGCGGTGCCGGGGAAGTCGCCGGTGCGCGCCGCCAGCCGGCAGGGGCCGATGGGGCCGCGCTCGTCCTCGAGGATGGCTCGCCACCACCTGCAGCTGCCGCACTCCCGGGGCCCGTAGGCGCGCTCCTCCTGCTCCATGCGGGCCCGGAGTCTATGCCCGCCGCCCCCGCTCCGCCAGACGGGCCTCGGCGGCCCGCCCCAGGCGCTCCACCACCTCGTCGAGGCCCAGCGCCGAGGTGTCGAGCCGGACCGCGTCGCCGGCGGCGGCCAGCGGCGCCACCGTCCGCGAGGAGTCGTCCCGGTCGCGCTTCAGCTGGTCGGCCAGCACCTGCTCGAAGGTGGCCCGGTCCCCCTTGGCCTGCAGCTCCTCGAAGCGGCGGCGGGCCCGGACCTCGGGCGCGGCGGTGAGGAAGAACTTGAGGTCGGCGTCGGGGAAGACCACCGTGCCGATGTCGCGCCCCTCCAGCACCGCGCCCCGGTTCTCCGGCGCGGCGGCGAGCCGGCGCTGCAGCTCCAGCAGGCCGGCCCGCACCACCGGCCGGGCCGAGACGGCGCTGGCGCCCAGCGACGCCGGCGGGGTGCGGATGGCCGAGGAGACGTCCTCGCCGCCGAGCAGCACCCGCTGGCCGGCGCCGGGCACCGGCTCGAAGCGGACGTCGAGCAGCGGCAGCAGCGCCGCCAGGCGCGCGTCGTCGTCGTAGGCGATCCCCAGCCGGCTGGCGGCCAGCGCCACCGCCCGGTAGATGGCGCCGGTGTCGACCAGCGCGAAGCCCAGCCGCGCCGCCAGCCGCTTCGCGGCGGTGCTCTTGCCGGCGCCGGCGGGACCGTCGATGGCGACGATGAAGGGACGCGCGCCCACCGTCCCGCCTAGTCCTCTGCCGTGAACACGCCCATCGACCGGAACTTCTGGTAGCGGTCGCGGACCATCTGCTCGGGGGAGAGGCGGGACAGCTCCTCGAGGTGACGGCGCAGCGCGGCGCGGACGTTCTCGCCGGTGAGCACCGGGTCGCGGTGCGCCCCGCCGGGCGCCTCGCGGACGATCTCGTCGATGATCCCGAAGCCCTTCAGGTCCTTCGCGGTGAGCTTCAGGGCCTCGGCCGAGCGCTGCGCCTTGGAGGCGTCGCGATAGAGGATCGAGCTGCAGCTCTCCGGCGAGATGACGTTGTACCAGGCGTACTCCAGCATGAGGATGCGGCTGGTCACGCCGATGCCGATGGCGCCGCCCGAGGCGCCCTCTCCGATCACCACCGAGACGCTGGGCACGCCCAGGGAGGACATCACCTCCAGGTTCACGGCGATGGCCTCGGCCTGGCCGCGCTCCTCGGCGCCGATCCCCGGGTAGGCGCCCGGGGTGTCGATGAAGGTGAGGAGCGGGATGCGGAAGCGCTCCGCCAGGTCGAAGAGGCGGCGCGCCTTGCGGTAACCCTCGGGCCGGGCCATCCCGAAGTTGCGCAGCATGTTGTCCTTGGTGCCGCGCCCCTTCTGGTGGCCCATGACCACCACCGGCCGCCCGTCGAAGCGGGCGAAGCCGCCGACCACGGCGCGGTCGGCGGCGAAGCGCCGGTCCCCCTCGATCTCGAAGAAGTCGGTGAAGAGCTGCCCCAGGTAGTCGAGGAAGTACGGGCGGTTGGGGTGGCGGGCGAGCTGGACGATCTGCCAGCGCGACAGGTCGCTGAAGATCTCGGCCTGGAGCTTCTTCGCCTTCCGCTCCAGCTTGACGATCTCGTCGGTGAAGTCCACCGCGGCGCCGCCCGAGAGCTGCTTCAGCTCGGCGATCTTCGACTCGAGCGAGAGCAGCGGCCGCTCGAACTCCAGCGCGTACATGGTCTTGGCCACGGCGGCTGTATAGCACGCCGCTCCGCGGGCGGGCACCGCCCCGGCCGCACGCCGTGGCGCAGCGCGGCAACGGCGCCGGCGGCGCCGGTGTTCACCGCGAGAGGAAGTCCCGCAGCGTCCCGGCCAGCGCCTCGACGTCCACCGGCGGCCGCAGCCACTCCACCGCGGGCTCGCGCCGCAGCCAGATCACCTGGCGCCGCGCGTAGCGCCGGTGCGCCACCTGGACGCGCCGCACCGCCTCGGCCCGGGAGAGCCGCCCGGCCACCACCTCGGCCGCCTCGGCGTAGCCGATGGGGAGCTTCGGCGGCAGCGCCCCCCCGAAGCGCGCCAGCAGGGCGCGCGCCTCGTCCAGCAGCCCGCCGTCGAACATCGCCTCGACGCGCCCGTCGATGCGCCGGTGCAGCTCCTCCCGGGGCGGGTCGAGCGCCAGCAGCCGGTGGCGGTAGCGCTCCTCCCGGAAGCGGTGGGCGGCCCGCAGGCGCGACGGGGCGACGCCGGCGCGGGCGATCTCCAGCGCCCGGATCACCCGGACCAGGTCGTTGGGCATGATCCGCGCCGCCGCCTCCGGGTCCACCGCCGCCAGCCGGGCGTGGAGCGCCGGCCTCCCCACCCGCTCCGCCTCCGCCTCCAGCCCCGCCCGGAAGGCCGGGTCCCGCCCCGGGGCCGCCACCAGCCCGTGCAGCAGCGCCCGCAGGTAGAGGCCGGTGCCGCCGCAGACCAGGGCCGCCCGCCCGCGCGCCGCCAGCCCGGCGATCGCCTCGTCGGCCCGGGCCGCCCAGCGGACCGCGTCCATCCCCTCCCCCGGCCCGGCCAGGTCGAGGAGGTGGTGGGGCACCGCGGCCCGCTCGGCGGCGGTGGGGCGCGCCGTCCCCACCTCCAGCCCGCGGTAGAGCTGCTGCGAGTCGGCCGAGATCACCTCGCCGCCCAGCCGCAGCGCCAGCTCGATCGCCAGGCGGGTCTTGCCCGAGGCGGTGGGACCGGCGACGGCGACCAGGAGGGGACGCACCGCGCCCTACTTCGGTGCGGCGGCCGCGCAGGCGGCTGGCGCGGGTCCCGTCATGCCCCGGACCGGGCCGCGGGGGCGAAGCGGGCGGCCAGCGCCGAGAGGGCCACCGGCGTCTCCTCGCGCGTCGCCAGGTCCTTGAGCTTCGCCTGGCCGGTCGCCACCTCGGCCGCGCCCAGCACCACCGCCCAGCGCGCCCCCACCCGCTCCGCCTGCTTGAACTGGCGCGCCAGCTTGCCGCCGCGGGCGTCGAGGTCGCAGGCCACGCCGGCGCGGCGCAGCTCGGCGGCGCGCACCAGCGCCTCCCGGGCCCCCGCCTCGTCGGCCGAGACGAAGAACACCTCGGGGCGGCGCGCCGGGGCGGGCCGGCCGGCGGCCGCCAGGATCATCGCCAGCCGCTCCTGCCCCAGGGCGAAGCCGATGCCCGGCGTGGGCGGCCCGCCCAGCGTCTCCACCAGCGGGTCGTAGCGGCCGCCGCCGGCCACCGCCGACTGGGCGCCGAGCGCGTCGCTGGTGAACTCGTAGGCGGTGCGGACGTAGTAGTCGAGGCCGCGGACCAGCCGGGTGTCGACGGCGTAGGCGACGCCCAGGGCGTCCAGGCCGGCGGTGACGGCCCGGTGGTGGGCGTCGCAGGCCGGGCAGAGCCGCTCCAGCAGGCGCGGCGCCTGGGCCAGCACCGGCTGGCAGGTGGCCACCTTGCAGTCGAGCACCCGCAGCGGGTTGCGCTCGACGCGGCCGTTGCAGTCGTCGCAGAGCTGGCCCCGCCGCTCGCCGAGCCAGGCCCGCAGGTCGGCGAGGTAGGCGGGGCGGCAGGCGGCGTCGCCGACCGAGTTGAGCTTCAGGGCCGCCGTCACGCCCAGCCGGGCCAGGTAGTCGTCCAGCATGGCGATCTGCTCGACGTCGATGGCCGGCTCGGCGGTGCCGAAGGCCTCCACGCCGATCTGGTGGAACTGGCGGTAGCGCCCCTTCTGCGGCCGCTCGCGGCGGAACATGGGGCCCAGGTAGTAGAGCTTCTGCGGCCCCTCGACGTGCAGCCCGTGCTCGATGAAGGCGCGCACCACCCCGGCGGTGCCCTCCGGCCGCAGGCAGAGCAGTTCCTCCCCCTTGTCCTCGAAGGCGTACATCTCCTTCTGGACGATGTCGGTGTCGGCGCCGACGCCCCGCGCGAAGAGCGCGTGGTGCTCCACCACCGGGGTGCGCACCTCGCGGTAGCCGTAGAGGCCGAAGAGCTCGCGGGCGGTGGACTCCATCACCTGCCAGCGGCCCACCTCGGCCGGCAGCAGGTCGTTCATCCCCTTGACGCCGGTGATCTTCATCGCGGGCGGGTTCTAGCACGGCGGCGGCGCCGCGGCGAAGCCGGCCGCGGCCCGGGCGGCCCGGCCGGAGCCGGCGCGTCAGGCCCCGGCGCCGGCCGCGCCGGCGGGCGGCCCGCCGATGGGCTCCCCCACCCGCAGCCGCGCCCCCGGCGCCACCGCCGCCGAGAGCTCCACCCGCCCCGGCTCGAAGAGCAGG
>JAKAEO010000153.1 GCA_021818285.1 Myxococcales bacterium | reverse complement strand
TGTTCGGGTTCCAGCGGATCGGGGATCTGGTGTGGGCGTTCGCCGATTCGCGCGCCGGGGCGGCGGCGGGCGGAGGCTCCGGCGCCGCCGGCCCGCCCTCCGGCGGGCCCAGGGCGGTCCGCGCCTCGGGATCGTCGGGCGCCAGCTCCGCCACCCGCTGCCAGGTGGTCCGCGCCTCGTCGTGGCGGCCCCGCTCCGCCTGGACGTGGGCCAGCTCCTTGAAGACCGAGACGGTCTTGCCGGTCTGCCCCAGGTCCTGGAAGGCCCGGGCCAGGAGGTTCAGGGTGTCCACGTCCTTGGGGTCGGCCTTGAAGCAGAGCTGGAGCTTGGCCAGGGCGCGCTTGGTGTCGCCCTTGGCCAGGTAGATGTGGGCCAGCTCGCGGGTGAGGGCGCCGTCCTCGGGGGCCAGGAAGGCGATGCGCTCCGCCACCCGGACGTACTCGTCGGTGCGGTTGTTGCGCTTCAGCAGGTCGGCGGCGCGGCGGAACTCCTGCAAGGCCTGGGCGGAGCGCCCGGCGCGGGCGTGGACCTCGCCCAGCTTGTACGCCGAGCCCACGTTGTCGGGCTCGATCTCGGTCATCCGCTGCAGCACCTCGAGGAGGCGGGCCTGGTCCCCGGCCTTCTCGGCCGCCGCGGCCACCAGCTGCAGCTGGGCCATGGCGTCGCTCATGATGCCCAGCTGCTGGTAGAGGCCGGCGAGCCGCTCGTTCACCCGGAGGTCGTCCGGGGTGAGCTTGACCATCTGCTTGTAGACGGCGATGGACTTCAGGAAGAAGCCCTGCTCGGAGTAGGCCTCCGCCACCCGGTTGAAGGTGGCCGCTGCGGCCGCGTCGTCGCCCCGCTTCTGGTGGAGCTCCCCGACCTTCAGGAGGACGCGGACGTCCTTGGGATCCTCGGCGAGGATCCGGTCGTACGACTTGATGGCCCGGTCCCACTGGCCGCGCTGGGCGTACCGGGTGGCCTCGGCGATGACCTTGTTCTTGTCTACCGCCATCGGCCGGTACGCTCTCGCCTCGAGGTGACGCCGCCTCCGGCGCGCGAGCGCGGGCGCACGGCGGATCTGTGGCTGCTTGGGGAAGAACGCTAGTGGATGGGAGCCCGGGCGGTCAAGGAAGTCGGCGGGCCTGCCGCCCCGGATTTCGCGGGGTTAGCCGCTCGCTCCCGGGGTGCGTCAGGCGCCCGCGGGCGCGCCCGCGGCCTTCTTCTCGGCCAGGATCTGCTCGACGATGCGGGTGTCGTACCGGCCGGCCGCGAAGGCCGCGTTGCGCAGCACCCGGCGGTGGAAGGCCAGGTTGGTCTTGATGCCCTCCACCACGTACTCGTCGAGGGCCCGCTGCATCCGGGCGATGGCCACCTCGCGGGAGTCGGCCCAGCAGATCAGCTTGGCGACCAGCGAGTCGTAGAAGGGCTGCACCTTGTACTGCTCGTAGGCGATGGTGTCGACGCGCACGCCGTAGCCGCCGGGCTGGTGGTAGCCGACGATGCGGCCCGGCGAGGGCGCGAAGCTCTCCGGGTCCTCGGCGTTGACGCGGCACTCGATGGCGTGGAACCGCGGGACCACCTGCTCCTGGGTGCGCGGCAGGTCGTGGCCCGCCGCCAGCTTGATCTGCAGCCGCAGCAGGTCGAGACCGTACACCTGCTCGGTCACCGGGTGCTCGACCTGGATGCGGGTGTTCATCTCCATGAAGTAGTAGCGGCCCTTCTCGTCCATCAGGAACTCGACGGTCCCGACGTTGTTGTAGCCGATCTCCCGCATGGCCTTCAGGGCCACCTCGCCCATCTCGCGGCGCAGCTCGGGCGTCACCGCCGGGCTGGGCGCCTCCTCGATGAGCTTCTGGTGGCGCCGCTGCACCGAGCACTCGCGCTCGCCGAGGTGGATGACGTTGCCGCGCTCGTCGGCCACGATCTGCAGCTCGATGTGGCGCGGCTCCTCCACGTACCGCTCCAGGTACATGTCGCCGTTGCCGAAGGCCGACAGGGCCTCGGCGGAGGCGGTCTCGTAGGCCTTGCGGACGTCGCCCCCCTCGCGGACGATCTTCATGCCGCGGCCGCCGCCGCCGGCGGCCGCCTTGAGGATCACCGGGAAGCCGATCTCCCGGGCCACCTTGTCGGCGTCGTCGGGCCCCTGCAGCACGCCGCGCGCGCCGGGCAGCAGCGGCAGGCCGGCCTTCTCGGCCGCCTCCCGGGCCTGCACCTTGTTGCCCATGAGCTTGAGCATGGCGGAGCGGGGGCCGATGAACTTCAGGCCCACCTGCTCCACCACCTCGGCGAAGGTGGCGTTCTCCGAGAGGAAGCCGTACCCGGGGTGGATGGCGTCGGCGCCGGTGACCTCGGCGGCCGAGAGGATGGAGCGGATGTTGAGGTAGCTGTCCCGGGACTGCGGGGGGCCCACGCACACCGCCTCGTCGGCGAACCGGACGTGCAGCGACTCGGTGTCGGCGGTGGAGTGGATGGCGACGGTCCGGATGCCCAGCTCGCGGCAGGCACGGATGACCCGCAGGGCGATCTCGCCCCGGTTGGCGATGAGGACCTTCTTGAACATGCGGCCCCCGCCGGCCTACGCCGGGACCACGCGGAAGAGCGGCTGGCCGAACTCGACCGGCGTGGCGTTCTGGACCAGGATCTCCGCGATCACGCCCTCCACCTCGGCCTCGATCTCGTTCATCAGCTTCATGGCCTCGACGATGCAGAGGACCTGGCCCTTCTTCACCTTCGCGCCCACGTCCACGTAGGGCGGCGAGTCCGGGGAGGGCGCGCGGTAGAAGGTGCCGACGAAGGGCGAGGTCACCAGCGTGCCCGGCTTCTCGGCCTTCTCGGCCCTGGGCGCGGCGGCGGGCGGCGGCGCGGCGGGGGCCGCCACCGGCGCGTGGGCCACCACCGTCGCGGGGGCGGCGGCCTGCTGGCCGCGGCGGATGACGACCTTGTGCCCGGAGCGGGCCCAGACCAGGCTGGTCACGTCCGTGCCCTCGACGATCTCCACCAGCGCCTTCACCTCCTGCATGGTGAAGGGGCCCTCGCCCGTCCCGCCGCTGCCCTGCGCCGTCCGCTTGGTCGCCATGCCGCCTCCCCTTGGATCCGATGCCGCGCCGAGCCTCGAAGTCTACCCCGCCACCCGGGTCAGGTACTCGCCCGAGCGGGTGTCGATGCGGAGGACGTCCCCCTCGTTGATGAACAGCGGGACGTTCACCACGTAGCCGGTCTCGAGGGTGGCCGGCTTGGTGGCCCCGGACACGGTGTCGCCGCGGACGCCCGGGTCGCACTTCGCCACCCGCAGGTCCATGGCGTTGGGCAGGGTCACGCCGATGGCCTTGCCGTTGAAGAACATGATGTGGGTGGTGGTGTTGTCCTTGATGAAGTGGGCGGCGTCCCCCATCTGCTCCACGGTGAGGAAGGTCTGCTCGTAGTTCTTGTTGTCCATGAAGTTGTAGTGGTCGCCCTCGCGGTAGAGGTACTGCATCTCCCGCTCCTCCACGTCGGGCTTCCCCACCACGTCCCCGGACTTGAAGGTCCTGTCGATGGTCCGCCCGGTGAGCAGGTTCCGGATGCGCGTGCGCACGAAGGCCGAGCCCTTGCCCGGCTTGACGTGCTGGAACTCGACGATCTCCCAGGGCTCTCCGTCGATCTCGATCTTCAGCCCGCGCCGGAAGGCGCTGGTGTCGAGGGTGTCTGCCATCTGCGTCGCTCCTTCTTTCTTTCCTTGGAAATGGCCGCGCGCGGGCGGGTCCACCGCCGCGCGCGGGCCGGCGCTCGCCGTCTCGACGGCTAGAGCTCCGACCTCACCTTGGGGGCCGTGATCCGGAGGAGGAAGCGCGCCTTCCCGAGGTTGCCCTCGGGGCGGAGCGCCACCGCCATGAAGTAGTCCGGCGAGACCAGCCGGGCCACCGTCCAGAGCCTGCCGGTGTTCACCGACAGCTCCGCCAGGTCGCCCGCCTCGTGGGCGCCGGCCGCGTCCCGCGCGCTGCGGAACAGGCTGGAGTACTCCACCAGGAGGGACTTCACGTCGAGGCCGGACTCCTCGGCGACCACGTGGGTGTCGACCTCGATGCCGTCCACTCCCATGAGGGAGCAGGCCACGGCGCCGTCGACGCCCTTGCACACGTCCTGGAGGTGCTCTCGGAAGCCCATGGATCGCCCTGGCCGGGGATCCCCCGCCCCGGGCGGGGGATCCGGCGGAAGCTCTTAGCGTTTCCGGCACCGGCCGGTCAAGCCGGACCTCCGGCCCGCCTGCCGCGGCGCGGCGCTACTTGCAGTAGGGGTTGGGGTCCTGGAAGAGGCCGAAGCAGCTCGGCGTCAGCACCGCCGGCGCGGTGCAGGTCATGCCGGCGAGGCAGCCGTTGCAGACCTCGAGCCCCATGTACCACTCGCCGGTGTCCACCTTGGTGCCGTCCAGCGTCTGGCCCTGGAGGGTGACCCCGAGGACCACGTTGGCCTTGGCGCCGGCGGCCACCAGCCCCTTCAGCTGCGCGCCGACCGCCGAGCCGATCAGGTCCGCGAACTGCGCGGAGGCGCCGTCGGGCGGCGTCGTCATGCCGTCCATGGGCAGGACGTTCTCGGCGCTGTAGCCGAGCAGCGGCGGGCTCGGGGCGAAGTCGCCGACGTAGCTCGACGGGTTGACGCGGACCTTGGCGGCGAGCGCCCGCCAGGCCTTGGAGTCGGTGACGGCGCCCGGCGTGCTGGTCGCGGGATCGACGGCGTTGTTCTTGATGTACAGCACCGCCGAGTAGGTCGGCGCCGCCGCCGAGACGTCCATGGTCCCCGGGCCCAGCAGGAAGTCGCCGGTCGAGGAGTACTTGCAGGTGGTCACGTCCTGGGGCGCGGCGCGCCCCTTGATCTCGACGGTGACCCGGTTGTCCGCGCAGCCCGCGGCGGCGGCGGCGGCGAGGAGGACGGCGAGGGCGAGCGGTCTCTGGTCCATGGCGGGCCCCCTACTGCCCGGCCGCGATGGTGGTCGCGGGCCGGTTCAGGATGCGCGGCGTGATGAAGATGAGCAGCTCGGTGTGGCTGTCGGTGTCGTTCTTGTTCCGGAAGAGGAAGCCGAGCACCGGGATCTTCGCCAGGAACGGCACCTCCTGGAGCGCGGTGGCGGTCTGGCGGGTGTAGATGCCGCCGATGACGGTGGTCTCGCCGTCGTGCACCAGGGCCTCGGTCTCCGCCTCCCGCTTGGAGATGGAGGGCTGCCCGTTGGCGCCGGTGAGCTGCGGGTTGGGCTGGTTGTTGGTGACCTTGATCTTCATGAGGATGGAGCCGTCGGCGCTGACGTGGGGCGTGACCTTCAGCTCCAGCTTGGCCTCGACGAAGGTGGTGTTCACGCCGCTGGCGGAGGTCTGCGAGAAGGGGATGGAGATGCCCTGCCCGATGGTGGCCTCCTTGTTGTCGATGGTGGAGACGCTGGGCGCCGAGATGGTCTTCACCACGCCGCTGTTCTCCAGCGCGGAGATGCGCAGGTTCAGGTTGAAGGCGCCGCCGGCGGTGCCGAAGGCGAAGCCCAGCGCGCCGCCCGCCCCCTGGCCGACGGCGGCGGGGAGGTTCACCGCGTAGTTCGGCGAGGTGGAGGTGCCGGCGGTGGGGCCGGCGCCGGCCCCGCCCGCGGCGCCGGCGGTGTTGGGGAAGAAGAGGCCGGTGGGGTTCCCGGTGGCCGCGCTCATGGTGGCGTTGCCGCCCCACTGGACGCCGATCTGCCGGGCGAAGTTGTTGGAGGCCTCGACGATGCGGCTCTCGATGCGGACCTGCGGGATCTCGGTGTCGAGGTTGCGGACCAGCCCCTCGGCCCGGGCCAGGGCCTCCTGGACGTCCTTGACGATGAGCACGTTGGTGCGCTCGTCGGTGGTGACGGCGCCGCGCTCGGAGAGCACCTCCTTCACCCGGGAGGCCATGTCCGCGGCGCGGGCGAAGTTCACCGGGATGAGCCGGACCTTCAGGGGGACGAGCGGGATGCGGGCGGCGGCCGCCTTGGCGCGCGCCTCCTGCTCCCGGGCGATGTCCTCGAACTTCGCCACCCGGATGATGTTGCCCGACACCTCCTTGTCGAGCCCCTTGGTCTTCAGCACCTCGTCCAGCGCCTGGTCCCAGGGCACGTTGCGCAGCGAGACGGTGATGCTGCCCTTCACGTCGTCGGCCATGATGATGTTGCGCTTGGCGACGTCGGCGATGAGCCGGAGCAGGTTGCGGATCTCGATGTCGTGGAACTCGAGGGTGATGCGCCGGCCCACGTAGTCGCGCTTCTGCGGGGAACCCGCCTGCGCGAAGGCCGGCGCGTCGGCGGCGTAGCCGGCGGCGCCGCCCTCCGCCTGCTCGACCGGCGGGACGGGAGCCGGCTGGGCGGCGATCGCCAGCCGGGCGGCGGCGGGGTCGCGGGGCGCGGCCTGGACCTCCGCCTTCGCCTCGACCTTCGCCTCCCTCTTCGCCTCGCGCCTCGCCTCGACCGTGGCGGGCGCCCCCGCCTTCGCGGCGACCTTCGCCGTGGCGCGGGCGGGCGGGGCCGCCTGCCGGCCGGGCGCGGGGACGGTGACCGCGAGCCCGGTGGCGACACGCTTGACCTCGACGCGCGGCAGCTCGCCGGCGGCGTCCAGCACCACCCGGACCTTGCCGGCGTCGCGTCCGAAGCGGGCCTGGCGGAACGGCCCGGCCAGCGTCACCGTGCCCCGGGGCGCGCGCCGCACGCCGTAGAGGTCCAGCGCCAGCCGGGGCGGGTCCTCGAGCTCGATGACCTCGACGCGGGCCACCTGGCCGTCCAGCGCCAGCGCCACCCGCCCGCCCTCGGCGCGGACGCCGCGCAGGGTCGTGGCGGCGTGCTTCACCGGCGCCTCGTCCACCCGGCGCGAGAGGACGTGGTCCTCGGGAGCCGGCGAGGCCGTCGCCTTGCGGGTCGCGGTCGCGGCCTTGGTCGCGGTCGGGGTCGGGAGTTCACCGGGGTTCGTCCCCCTCTCCCCGGTCCCGGCCGGGGAGTCACCAGTCCCGGGGGTGAGGGGCGGGTTCCGGCTCGCGGTCGAGGTCGAGGTCGGAGTCGCGGCCGAGGCGCTCGCCCCCGACACCGCCACCACCACCGCGTCGCCGCGCGGCGACACCTGGTAGCGGGCGGCGGGCTCGAGGGCGATGATCACCCGCCCGACGGCGCTGCGGTCGTCCTTGTACTGCGCCGTGGTGACCTCGCGCACGCCGCCGCGGTTCACCGCCACCGGCGAGGCCACGGCGCCGACGTCGGCGCCCGCCAGGTCCACCACCAGCCGCGGCGGATCCTGGAGCTTGAACACCGTGTAGCTCGGCGGGCGGGCGCTCCGGATGGCGACCTCGACGCCTCCGGCGCCGTCGCGCACCTCGATGGCGCGGATCTCGTTGGGCGCGGGGCGAGCGGGGACGGCGCCGCGCGCGGGTGCCGCGAGCAGGCCCGCGAGGGCCAGACCAGCGAGGCTCTTGAGTTGGGTCTTCATCGGCTACTCCGTGACGTCGAGCGAAGCCTGCTTGGGCATCTTCAGGACCGTCTGCGTGCGGTCCCGTGTTCCGTCGGCGCGGATCGCCCACTCCGAGACCACCACCTCGCCGCTGCGCACCGCGACCACCTGCCCGCCGTTCTTCCCGATGCAGGCGCCGCGGCGGACGGTGTACCCGACCCCGTTGGGCGCCTGGACCATCGCCACCGGATCCTCGAGCCCGGTGACCACCGCGACGAGCTTCAGCTGCTCCAGCTCGAAGCGGCCCAGCGGCGTGGGACAGGGGCTGATCAGGGCCTTGCCGCCGCTCCCCAGCTCCGCCAGGTAGCTCCGGAAGGGATCGCGCTTCCCCACCGAGGAGTAGGACCACTCCGGGGCGGCGGGAGCCGGCGCCGCCGGGGCGGCCGCGGGGGCCGGCGCGGCGGGGGCGGGACGGACGGCGGCGGCGGGCCGCGGCGCCGGCTTGCTCTCCCCGCAGGCGGCGGCGACGAGGAGCGCGGCCACGGTGACGACTCGCGTCCTCATCGCGCCCCTC
>JAKAEO010000152.1 GCA_021818285.1 Myxococcales bacterium | reverse complement strand
CGCGGGGGGCGCGGCGCGGGCCGGCTCGGCCGGCGGCAGCACCGGGGCCGGAGCCGGGCGGGCCGCGGGTCGCGGCAGCGGCGCGACCAGCTGCGCCAGCTCGGGGATGGTGGAGAGCGGCTCCCAGTCCCCCATGCCCGACTTCCAGGCCAGCGTGTCGGGGCCGATCTCGCCCGACTCCCAGCGGGCCTTCACCCCGGCCGGGAGCAGCGGGCCGACCTGGGCGTCGTTCACCGCCACGTACCACTCGCTCTCGCCCTCGGCCGGCGCCGGGGCCTCCGCCCCGCCCTTCTCGGCGGGCGCGGCGGCCGGCGCCCCGGCGTCGGGCGCCCCGCCGGCCAGGCTGCCGCCGCCGAAGACGTTCTCGAAGGCCTGCCCCAGCTCCAGGTCGAGGCCCGCCTCGGCGGCGCCGGGCCTGGGCTCGGCGGGGGGCGGCGGGACCGCCGGCGCCGGCGCCGGCGGCTCGACCAGCGGCGCCGCGGCCGGCGCGGCCTTCACCACGATGACGTGGCCGCAGCGCTTGCAGCGCACCTTCACGCCGCCCGGGCCCACCTTCTCGTCCGAGATCATGTACTGCGCGCCGCAGCTGTCGCAGGTGAATCGCATCCCCGGCTCCTAACCTTGCACGACGACGGACAGGCCGAGGTGGTGGCGCAGCGCGCCCCAGTCCTCGGAGAGGCAGAATTGCACGAGATCGCGCAGCCGCGCCTCCTCGCGCAGCTTCGAGACCTGGGCCTTCCCGGCGGCGATTCCCTTGCGGGCCACCTCCAGGTCGCCGGCCAGCAGCGCCCCGACGCGGTTGGAGGTCAGCTCGCAGCCGTCCACCCAGGCGCGCAGGTCTCCCGGCGCCTGCGCGTCGACGTAGCGGCGCGCCAGGAGCTTGAGCAGCTGCGCCTGGGTCTCGGCGGGCAGCACCTTGGCGAGCTGCCGCTTCACCCGCTCCACCGTCCCGGGGTCGGCCGTGACCACGAAGCGCGAGGTGCCCAGGCTGCAGGCCGCCTGGAACACCGCCTCCAGCTGGTCGTGCGGCATGAGCCGCGCCAGCGTCAGCTCGGGCCGGGCGAAGGCCATGGCCTTGCCGATGGCGAACCACAGCTCCTTCTTGGGCCGCTCCTGGAACAGGTCCGGCGCGGCGGCAAGGCCCGGCGGATCGGTGGGGACCAGCTGGAGGCGGCCCGGCGGCCCGTCCACCTTGAAGAGGCGCGGCGCCCGCAGCCCCAGGGTCCGGGCCACGTACTTGAACATGTTGACGAAGAAGAGCATCGAGCCGGCCACGTCCACCTCGCCCTTGCGCGGGTCGATGCCCAGGTCCTTGGGGGCCTGGACGAAGACGCCGCCCGCCTGGCGGGCCAGCAGGGTCATGACGTCGCCGAGGGGCCCGCGCGTCTTCTCGTGCAGCAGCCGGCCCCAGGCCCGGTCGTCGAGCGCCGTGGCGGCGGCGTCGCGGGCGAAGCGGCGGAGCCGCTCCACCACCTGCCGCTCCGCCGGGTCGGCGCCTCCGGCCAGGAAGGTGACCACCTGGGCGGCGGTGTAGGCGTCGTCGTACTCCTTGCGGGCGGCGTGGAGCGAGGTGAGGGCGCTCGCCGCCTTGCCCGGGGCGCCGCCCAGCCGCACCAGGCGCCGCCAGCCGTCGATGGCCTCGGCCTCGTGGCCGGGCGAGCGGCCCGCCAGCTCGGCCCACAGCTCCAGGGCCGGGGCGTCGCCCGGGTCGGCCTTCACCACCACCTCGTAGGCGGTGCGGGCCCGCTCCGGGTCGCCGAGCACGCGCCGGTACAGCTCGCCGAGCGTCTTCCACAGCGCCACCCGCGCCGCGCCCGCCTCCGGCCCCTTGGGGAGCCGCTGGATCATCCGCAGGTAGGCCTGCTCGAGCTCCGGCCAGCGCCGCCCGCGGGAGAGCAGCTCCTCCAGCTCGCCGAAGGCCTGGTGCAGCCGCGGGCTGGCGTCGAGCGCCCGCTCCAGCTCGGCGGCGGCCGCCGCCTCGTCCTTCACCTCGTCCCGGAGGATCTGGGCGCGCAGGTGGTGGAGCCGGCCGGTGCGCTCGGCGTCGGCCCGGACCTCGGGCAGCTCCAGCAGGCGCTGCAGGGCGTCGGCCGCCTTCTGCCCCTGGCGCGTCTCCCGGTAGAGGGCGAGCAGCGCCTCGGTGATCGGCAGCGAGGCCGGGTCGATGCGGGAGGCGCCGGAGAAGGCGTCGATGGCCTGGTACGGGTCCTTGAGCCGGTCGCGGCAGGCCTCGCCGATGGCGACGTAGGTGTCGCGCTTCGCCGTCCCCTCGAGCAGCGGCAGCAGCTTCTGGCGCTGCTCCACCGCGCCCTCCCAGTCGCCCTGGGCCTCCAGCACCGCGGTCAGGCTGCGGCGCGAGGGCTCGTGGTGCTGGTCGATCTCCAGCGCCTTCTCGAAGCTCTTCACCGCGCGGTCGGGCTGCTGCAGCCGCGCCTGCAGCTCGCCGATCTGCCAGTAGGTCTCCACCACCTCGAGGTCGGTGAGGCCGTCGCGGTGGTGGATGAGGATGGCCTGGAAGATGCGCAGCGCCTCCTCCCAGGACTGCTCCTGGGCCAGCAGGCTCCCCAGCCCCTCCAGCGCCGGCAGGTAGGTGGCGTCCAGCTCGTAGGCGCGCCGGTAGCTCTGCAGTGCCTTCTCCCGCTTGCCGAGCTTCTCGCAGACGTAGCCCAGCCGGTAGGCCTGGCGGCACAGCTCCTTGGTATCGCCGTCGGCCTCCAGCCGGCGGACGATCACGTCCAGCACCCGCTCGGCGTCGGGCCAGGCGGCGCGCGCCTGGTGCAGCTCGGAGAGCGGCCGGGCCGCCGGCAGGAAGTCCGGGACCCGCTTCAGCGCCTCCTCGTAGTTCCGGATGGCGCCCTCGGGGTCGTCGCGCTCCTCCTGGTGGATGTGCCCCACCTCGTGGAGCAGCCGCGCCTTCTCGGCGTCGGTCTCCGCGTAGCGCGCCTCCGCCGAGAGCAGGGAGAGGTAGCCCTCCCGGTCGCGCTCCGCCTCGGCGATGGCCTTCATGGCCCGCAGCGACGGCAGGTGGCCCGGGTCCAGGTCCAGCGCCCGCCCGTAGGCCTCGCGGGCGGCGGCCCGGTCCTGGAGCATCTCCTCCTGGATGCGGCCCATGCGGGCGTAGACCCCGACGGCGTCGGGGCTGGCGGCGGAGAGCTTCACCTCGCGCTGCAGCATCTCCAGCGCCGGGATCCAGTTGCCGCTGCGCTCGTAGAGGCTGGCCAGCGCCGAGACCGCCTCGCGCGCGTCGGGCTCCACCTGCAGGGCGTGGCTGAACATCGCCTCGGCCCGGTCCACCCGCTGCAGCTCCTTCCACCAGACGTCGCCGATGGCCACCTCGAGCTGGACCTGCTCGCGCCGGTCGCCGCCGAGCCGGACGTGGTGCTGCATCACCGCGATGAGCTTTTCCCACATCCCCTCGCGCCGGTAGAGCCCCTCCAGCGCCTTCACCGCCGGCAGGTTGCCGCCGTCGGCGCCGAGGATCCGCTCGTGGCGCTCGATGGCCTTGCGCGGGTTGTGGAGCTTCTCCTCCCAGATGGAGGCGCTCTTCGCCAGGATGCGCCCCTGCTCGCGGGGATCGGCCGCCAGCTCCGCCTGCCGCTCGTAGATGCGGTTCAGCTCGGCGAAGCGATCCAGCTTGGTGTAGAGCCGCTCCAGCCCGGCCAGGGCCTCGGGGCGCCGGTCGTCGAGCCCCAGCGCCGAGCGGTAGGCCTCCACCGCCGCCTCGTCGTCGGCCAGCTCGTTCTCCTGGAGGCCGGCGAGCTGCAGCTGCCAGGCGATGCGGGAGGCGTCGTCGGGGGCCAGGTCGCGGGCCCGCGCCAGCAGCTGCGCCAGGTCGCCCCAGCGCCGCTCGCGCCGGTAGATGCCGGCCAGCATCTCGATGGCGTGCGGATCCCCGCCGTCCAGCTCCAGCACCCGGCGCAGCCCCTGCACCGCCTCCTCGGGGTCGGCGAGCGGCCCGTCGCAGAGCTTGGCGATCTCCAGCAGGATGGCCTTCTTCTCGTCGAGGCCGGCCGCCGCCTCCAGCTTCTGCTCCAGCGTGATGACCAGGTCCCGCACCCGGCCGCGCCGGGTGAAGAGCGTGGTGAGGGCGTCGAGCACCTCGGGGCTGGCCGGGTCGGCCTCCAGGGCCCGCCGGAAGGCCGCCTCGGCGCCGTCGGCGTCGTCGAGGCGGGTGTCCCGCATCCGGCCCAGCTCGATGAGGAGCCGGCCGCGCACCGCGCCGCGCGTCGCCTCGGCCACCTCCTCGTAGACGTCCGCCAGCTCCTCGAAGGCCTCGGTCTCGCCGGCCAGCCGCTGCGCCGCCTGGGCCGCGGCCGGGTCGGACGGGTCCTCCTGGAAGGCGCGGCAGGCGGCCAGGAAGGCCATCTCCTTCTGGCCCAGCCGCTTCTCGTGCACCTCGGACAGCTCGCGCAGCAGCGCCAGCCGCTCGGCGCGATCGGGCACCCGGGGCGCGTACTGATCGAGGACCCGGACGTAGTCGCGCCAGGCGCCGTTGCGGGCGTGCAGGTCGCGGAGCCGCTGGAAGGCGTCGCGGCTCGCGGGCTCCAGCTCCAGCACCTTCTCCAGCGCCGCCGCCGCCCCCTCGGGGCGGGAGAGCGGCCGCTCCCACAGCTCGGCGGCCAGCAGCCAGGCCGCCACCGCCTCGGCGCCGCGGCCGGCGCCGGAGAGCAGCGCGGCGCGGGCCTCGACGGCCCGGACCCGCTCGGCGGCCGCCCCGGCGGCCTCGAAGAGCCCCGCGATCCGCGACAGCTCCTCCTCGCCGTGCGGCTCGAGGTCGAGGGCCCGCTTCGCCTGCTCCACCGCCTCCTGCCGCTTGCCGTCCTGCAGCAGCACCTCGGCCAGCTTGAGCCGGACCGCCTTCACCCCGGCGGCGTCCTCCTGCAGCGGGATGAGCCGCCGGTAGGCGCCGGCCAGCCCCTCGCGGTCGCCCTGGGCGGCGTGGATGTCGCGCAGCGCCTCCAGCGCCTGCCGGTTGCGCGGGTCGGCCTCCAGCACCGCCTGGTAGCGGCGCACCGCCTCGGCGGGGTCCCCGAGCTTGGCGCCCAGCACCCAGCCCAGCCGGTCGTTCACCCGCGCCGCCTCGCGGCGGTCCAGCGGCTGGGCCAGGCGCGCCCGCAGCAGCTCGGCGAGGTCGGTCCAGCGCTCCAGCCGCTCCAGCAGCCCGTCCAGCGCCGCGAAGGCGGCGGCGTGCTGCGGCTCCGCCGCCAGCACCTCGCGCCACAGCGCGGCGGCCTCGGCGTCGCGCCCCAGCGCGCCGTCGACCTCGGCCAGCCGGACCGCGAGCCGGAGGCGCTCGGGCGGCTCCGGCGCCAGCTCCCGCTGGGCGGCGAGGTTCGCGGCCAGCGCCTCGCCGCGCCCGGCCGCCTCGTGGAGCCGCTCGGCGGCGCGCAGCGCCGGCAGGTGGCGCGGCGCCAGCTCCAGCACCCCGGCGTAGGACCGGGCCGCCCCCGCGGCGTCGGCGAGCCGCTCCTCCTGGAGCTGCGCCAGGCGGAAGAGCAGCGCGGCCCGCTCCTCGCCGCCGGCCCGCGCCGCCCGCGCCGCCAGGGTCTCGGCCAGCTCCGGCCAGCGCGAGGTGGCGCGGTAGAGCCGCTCCAGCGCCGGGAGGGCCTCGGGGGCGCCGCCCGGGTCCAGGGTGCGGGCCCGCTCCAGCCAGCCGAGGGCCCGGACCGGGTCGGAGAGCTTCTCCTCGTGCAGCGCGCCGAGCTGCAGCGCCGCCGCGGCGTCGGCCCCGGGGGGCAGGCGCTCGAAGGCCTCCTCCAGCAGCCCGGCCAGCTCCTCCTCGTGGCCGCTGGCCGCGGCCAGGCGGGTGAGCTCGCCGCGCAGCGCCGGGTCCGACGGGTCCTCGCGGAAGGCGCGGCACAGGGCCAGGAAGGCCAGCTCGGCGTCGCCGAGCCGCTGCTCCCGGATCCGGGCCAGCTCGCTCCACAGGGCCCGGCGCTCGGCCGGATCGGGACGGGCGCCGGCGCGCGCCTCCAGCACCGCCGCGTACCGGTCCCAGGCGCCGGTGGCGGCGTAGGCCGCCTGGAGGACGTCGCCGGCGGCGCCGTGGGCGGGGTCGCGGGCCAGCAGCCCCTCCAGGCGCGCCAGGGCCTCGGCGTGGTCCGGCTGGGCCTCCAGGATCTCGCCGTAGAGGGCCACCGCGCCGTCGCGGTCGAGCAGGCGGGACTCGCGCAGCTCGGCGAGCCGGTAGCGCAGCGCCACGGCGCCGGCCGCGTCGCCGGCGCCGGCGGCGACCGCCGCCTCGCGGGCCAGCACGTCGGCCAGCTCCACCCACTTCTCGGTCTGGACGCAGAGCCGGTCGAGCCGGGTCAGCGCCTCGCGCCGGGTGGGGTCCACCTCCAGCAGCCGGCGCAGCGTCAGCATGGCGCCCGGCAGGTCCTTCTGGCGCTCCTCCTGCACCTGGGCCAGCTCGCCGAGCAGCGCCGCCCGGCGGTGGGGATCGGCCTCGACGGCGGTGCGCCGCCGCAGCACCTGGGCCAGCTCCTCCCCGCTGCCGCCCTGCCGCAGGATGGCGGTGAGGCCGGCCAGGGCCTCGGCGTCGTCGGGCGCCAGCTCCAGCACCCGCGCCCAGGCGTCGGCGGCCTGGCGCGCGTCGGCCCCGGCGCGCGACGCCAGCCGCGCCATGCGCCGCCGGTACTCGACCCGGACGGCGGGCTCGCGGGCCCGGTCGGCGTTCTCGGCCAGCAGCTGCGCCAGCTCCCCGGCCAGGCCCGCCTGGTCGGCGAGCTGCGCCGCCAGGTCCAGCGACTCGGCGGCGTCCGGCTCCTCGCGCACCGCCCGGGCCGCGGCCCGGAACCCGGCGGCCGGATCGCGCAGCGGCCCGGCGCGCAGCAGGGCGACGCGCCGCAGCAGCGCGGCCCGCGCCGCGCCGGCCGGGGCGGCGAGCGCCCGGGCCTCCAGCGCCTCGCCCAGCTTCTGGTGCTCCCCTTCCCGCTCGTAGACCGGCTCCAGCAGCGCCGCCGCCGCCGCCGCGGTGGGGCCGGCGCCGCGCACCAGCTCCTCCAGGGCCAGGAGCGTGGCCGGGTGGCGGGGCTCCTGATCCAGCACCGCCCGCCAGGCCTCCAGCGCGCCGGGCAGGTCGGTGAGCCGCTGCTGCCGGATCCGGCCCAGCCGGTAGCGCAGCTCGGCGGCCTCGGCCCCCAGGCCCGGGGCGCGCGACACCGCGGCGACCTCGCGCTCCAGCAGCCGCGCCACCTCGTCCCAGCGCTCGGCCGCGCCCAGCAGCCGACCCAGCTCGCGGAGCGCGGCCGGATCCTCGGGGTCCACCTGCAGGATCTGGCGATAGGCTTCCACGGCACCCTCCCGATCCGACAGCTGGCCCTCGAGGATCTGGGCCACCTCGGTCCATAGCTCGCGGCGCGCCGCCGGGTCGGCGGCCCGCTCCGCCTGCCGGCGCCGCACCTCGCACAGGTCGCGCCAGGCGCCCCGGCGCCGGTGCAGCCGGGCCAGCTCGGCCAGGCTCTCGCCGCCCGGCTCCAGGGCGGCGGCCTCGGCGAGCCAGCGGGCGGCGTCGTCGAGCCGGCCCAGGGGGTCGGCGCAGACGGCGGCGATGCGGCGCGCCAGCTCGGCCCGCGGGGCCGCGGAGAGGCCCGGCGCCGCCGCCTCGTAGGCCCGCACCAGCTCGGCGTGGGCGCTCCCCTCGGCCGCGAGCCGCTCCAGCTCGGCGCGCGCCGCCGGGTCGTCCCGGCCCCCGTCGGCGGCCAGCCGCAGCTGCCGGGCCCGGGCCTCGAAGGCGCCGCGCCGGTCGCCGAGCCGCTCGGAGAGCTGCGCCAGCTCGGCCAGGAGCGCCGCCGCCTCGGCGGGCGCGGCCCCCTCGATGCGGGCCGGGAGGACGCGGACCAGCCCGCGGGCGTCGCCGGCGGCCCGCCAGGCCTCCTCCAGCACCCGGGCGGCGGCCTCCCGGGCCGCCGGCAGCGCCAGCAGCCGCTCCAGCGCCGCCAGGGCGCCGGGCTCGCGCCGGTCCTCGGAGAG
>JAKAEO010000151.1 GCA_021818285.1 Myxococcales bacterium | reverse complement strand
CGCCGCGCTGCAGCGCCGCACCCCGGCGGCGGCGCCGGGCCCCTGGACGCCGCCGCGCGCGGTGGCCACCCCGGCGCCGGCGCCCGGCTACGCCAAGGCCGCGTCCGCCGGCGACTGGGCCTTCCTCACCGACCCGCGGCTCGGCATCGAGGAGAAGCTCGCCCGCTTCGCCGCCCAGGCCATGAAGGAGATCGACAAGGAGCTCGAGGCGCGGATGGCGAAGTACAAGGCCGACTTCGTCGACAAGAAGGCCGGCGGCTCGGGCGGCGGGTCCAGGAAGGGGATGAGCGTCTTCGACGTCGTGAAGTCGGTGGTCCCCGGCATGGACGCCGTCGTCGACCTGGTCGGCGAGGGGGCCTTCAAGAAGGCGGCCTCGACCCTGGGCGGTCCGGCGCTGGCCGCCGCCGCCACCGCCGTGGGGTTCCCGGAGCTCGCGCCGCTGGCGCTCAAGTACGGCGGCGACCTCGCCTCCATGGCCTTCACCGACCTCGGCGCCGCCTCGGCCCCCAAGGCCGCCTCCTCGAGCTCGGCGAGCGCCTCCGCGGAGGGGCCCGACGAGAAGATGGCGATGCTGGAGATCCAGCTGCTGGTGGAGAAGGAGCAGCGGATGTTCTCGGCCGTCTCCAACACCCTGAAGGCCCTGCACGACACGCAGATGGCCGCGGTCCACAACCTGCGCTAGGGGCCGCCATGCTCGGGAACGGGACGACGCGGGCGGAGACGCGGGCCGAGGCGCTGGGGCTCACCGCCGAGCTGGGGCGGGCCATCGCGCTGCTGGCGGGGGAGGCGCTGGCGGCCGACCGGCTGGCGGCGGCCCGGGACATGCTGGAGGGGCTGGTGGTGGTGAACCCCCGGGAGCCGCTGGCCTGGGCGCTGCTCTCCGCGGTGGTCCGGCGCCAGGGCCAGGCGGAGGCGGCCCGGCTCTGCGCCGAGGTGGCGATCCGGCTGGCCCCCGGCGACGAGCGGGCGCGGCTGGCCCGCGCCGAGGCGCTGCTGCTCTCGCCGCCCGAGCGGGCCCGGGGGAGGGCGGAGCTGCGGGAGCTGGCCGGCGTGGCCGGGCCGGTGGGCGAGCGCGCCCGGACGCTGGTCGCCGCGCTGGGGAGCTGATCGGGCGGCTTGCCGGCGGCCCGCCGACCGGCGATGCTGCCCACCCGTGACCCGCTTCCTCCTCATCTGCCTGGGAGGCGCCGCCGGGACGGGCGCCCGCTACCTGGTCGGCGTCGGCGCCGGCCGCTGGCTGGGGACGGTCTTCCCCTGGGGCACGCTCATCGTGAACCTGGTGGGCTCCTTCCTCATCGCGGTGATCATGGAGCTGGGCATCCGCTTCGGCGCCGTGCCCGCGGAGCTGCGGGTGGTGCTGACCACCGGCGTCATGGGCGGCTTCACCACCTACTCCTCCTTCAACTACGAGCTGATCGGGTACTTCCAGCGTGGCGCCTGGGGCCTGGGGGCCCTGTACCTCGCCGCCACCGTGGCCGGCTGCCTGGCGGCGGGGATCGCCGGGCTGGCGGTGGCGCGGCTCGTCGGGACCTAGCCGGAGGCGGTCATGCGGGTGCTCACGGGGCTGCAGGTGCTGGCGCGGATCTTCGTCGGGGAGTCGGACCTCTGGAACCACCGGCCGCTCTCCGAGGCCTTGCTGGAGCGGCTGCGGCGCGAGGGTTTCGCCGGCGCCACCGTGTTCCACGGCGTGGCCGGCTTCGGGGCCCACAGCGTGGTCCACAAGGCCAGCATCCTCGACCTCTCGGAGGACCTCCCGGTGGTGATCGAGGTGGTCGACACCGAGGAGCAGATGGCGAAGCTGGAGGCCATCGTGGACGAGATGGTGACCGAGGGGCTGGTCACCATGGAGAAGGTCCGCGTCCTCAAGTACGCGCCCGGGAAGGGCCAGGGACCTCGGGGTTCTTGACGGTCCGCGTCCGTCTGGCGATAGTTCGCGCCCGGAGAAGCCGGCCGGGGCCATCGTGGCCCAGGGCGGCTCCTGCAGGAGGTTGCGGAAGCGATGGCCACCGGTACCGTGAAGTGGTTCAACGACGCCAAGGGTTTCGGATTCATCAGCCAGGAGGGCGGTGAGGACGTGTTCGTGCACCACACCGCCATCCAGATGGAAGGTTTCCGCAGCCTGAAGGAAGGCCAGAAGGTGCAGTTCGACGTGGTCCAGGGCCCGAAGGGGCTCCAGGCCGCGAACGTCCGGGCCGCCTAGCACGCCCGGATCCGGAGTCGGCCGCAGCGGCCTCGCCGCCCCGCGAGGCCGCTCGCCTTTGTGGCGGCCGCCGGGCTCTCGGGGCGCGATTCGAAGGAGATCGATGAGCGAGAAGGAAGCAGGCATCGAGGTCCAGGGGACGGTCGAGGAGGCCCTCGCGGGCGGCATGTACCGCGTGAAGGTGGATCAGGGCCCGACCGTCCTGGCCTATGCCTCGGGCAAGATGAAGAAGTTCCACATCCGCATCATCCCGGGCGACCGCGTCAAGCTGGAGCTGTCCCCGTACGATCTCACCCGGGGTCGCATCACCTACCGCGACAAGTAGGGCCCCCGGCGCCGGCGGCGCGCCGCGCCTTGCGCCCGCGGACGGGCGCGTGGCAGCGTGGCCGGACCATGGGGACCGCTCCGAACCGCAAGCTCTGGCTCGACTGGCAGCGCGGCCTGGCCGTGCTGTTCATGATCGAGTGGCACACCTGGGACTCCTGGCGCGCCGAGGCCGCGGCCCGGGGGCCGGTCCACGACGCCATGGCGATCGTCGGCGGCTTCGCCGCGCCCTCCTTCCTCTACATGGCGGGGCTCTCGCAGCTGCTCGCCGACGCCGCCCTCGAGCGCAAGGGGGCGAGCCCCGGCGAGCGGCGCCGCCGGGCGGTGGACCGGGCGCTCTGGCTGCTCGGCGTCGCCTACCTGTTCCGCGCCGTCGAGTGGTTCCTGGGCGGCGCCTGGCGGATGCCCGGGGGCTGGGAGTCCATCCTCAAGGTGGACGTCCTCAACGTCATCGCCGTCTCGCTGCTGGTCTCGGCGCTCCTCGGCGCCGGCCTCCCCCGCGGGCTCCGGGGGGTGCTCCCGGCGGCCGGGGCGCTGGCGGTGGCGCTGCTCTCCCCGGTGGTGGCCGGCTGGAGCCACGGGCCCAGCCGGATCCTCGACTACCTCTACGGCGAGTGGCCCCGCGCCGGCTTCTACCTGTTCCCCTGGATGGCCTTCGCCCTGGCGGGGAGCGCCGCCGGGCGGCTGGCGCTGGCCCAGGTCCGCGCCTCCACCTGGATCCTCTGCGGCGCCGGGCTCTTCGCCGTCGCCTGGGTGGGCGAGAGCCTGCCTCCCTTCTACGCCCACCAGGACTTCTGGCGGGTCTCGCCGAACTGGCTGGCGATGCGGCTGGGCGTGGTGGTGGCGACGAGCGGCCTGCTGCAACTGCTGCCGCCCACCGCAGACCGCGGCCTCTCCTGGTTGCGGACCCTGGGGCGCCACTCCCTGCTCGGCTACTTCCTCTCGGTGGAGCTGCCCTACGGCGCGCTCTTCGACCCGCTGAAGAAGCGGCTCTCGACGGGCCAGGCGCTCGCCGCCGTGGCGGGGATGATCGCGCTCATCTGGGGAGCGTCGGTGGCCGCCGACCGCTGGGACGCCTGGAAGGCGGCCCGCGGCGCGCCAGCCGCGGCCTGAGGCGCGACCTCTCCGGGGAGGCCGGTCGCCGGCTCAGGGCGCGGCCGCGGCGCGGGGCTCCGGGCGCGCGAAGGTCATCGGCTCCTCCAGCGCCGCCAGGTACTCGGCCGGGGTGATGACCTCTGCCGAGAGCATCTTCGCCAGCAGCACCCGGACCCGCTGCTCCCAGGTCTCGCTCAGCGCCCCCCGCTCGTAGAAGACGTGGTAGCGGACCGGGCTGGGGATGATGGTGGCCAGGAAGGCCGCCTCGCGGGGCGTGAGGTCGCGCGGGGCCTTGTCGAAGTAGTGGCGGGAGGCCTCGCCGACGCCGAAGAGGCCCGGGCCCCACTCGGCGACGTTCAGGTAGATCTCCAGCAGCCGCCGCTTGGGCAGCGAGGCCTCCAGCGCCACCGTGGCCAGCGCCTCGCGCACCTTGCGGGCCAGGGTGCGCTCGCCCGAGAGGTAGAGGTTCTTGGCGACCTGCTGGCTGATGGTGGAGGCGCCGCGGGCCCGGCCGCTGCCGGCCGCCTCCGCCAGCGCGTCGCGGATCTCGGAGAAGTCGAAGCCGTGGTGGCCGAAGAAGCCCGCGTCCTCGGAGAGCGTCACCGCGCCGACGAGCACCCGGGGCACCTCGTCGAGCGGCACGAAGGAGGGGTTGGCCGGTCCGACGAGGATGGTGCGCTCGGTCCCGGCCGACTCCGGCGCCCGCCAGGTGAAGGGCCCGGCCACCGCGACCGGCCCGGCCGGCTTCAGGGCCGAGAGGTCGAGGCCGGCGTCGAGCTGCCAGGCGGCCGGCCGCGCCGGCGGGCCGTCCAGGCGGAGGTGGAAGGAGAGGGCGCCGCGCAGGCGGGGAGCCTCCGGGACCGGGCGCAGCGCCTCGGGGAGCGCCGCCACCAGCGCCTCCCAGGAGACCTTCTCGGCCCGCAGCGAGAGGGAGGCCCGCGGCTCGGGACGCGAGACCCAGGAGGCGTCGACGTCGGCGCCGACGCCGGGGCCGATCGCCAGCCGCCCCCGCGCCAGCTCGGCGCTCCGCGCCGCGGCGTCCCACCGGAGCCGGCCGGACAGGGTGACGGCGATGGGGCCGACCGGCACCGCCGCCAGCCGCGGGTCGTCGACGGAGCCGCCGGTGAGCGAGAGCGAGAGGTCGGCCACGTCGGGCCCGCGCCGCACCACCTCGAGCGCCAGCTCCCCGCCGGCGACGAGGTCGGCGGCGAGGCGGACCGGCGGTCCGGGCCGCACCCGGACGTCGAAGGGCGGCAGCTCGCCGACGCCGGGGAGCCTCGCCCGGACCCCCCGGAGGCGGACCGTCTCGACCTCGGCCCGCCCCGCGAGGAGCGCGACCCAGCGCGGGGTCACCGCCACGCGATCGACCCGGAGCAGCGGCTCGGCGCCCGGCTGGCCGGCGCGGATCTCCAGGGAGCCCAGGCCGATGCGCAGGCGCCAGTCGACGCCCGGCTCGCCCGCGAGGCGCGCCGAGGGCAGGCGGCGCGCCAGGGCCGCCGCGGCCCGGTCGTGGATCAGGCCGCGGCCCCAGGGGGAATTGCCGGCGAGGAGCAGGGCGCCGTATCCGCCCACCGCGGCGGCGACCAGCGCCGCGGCGAGGCGGGGGACCCGGCGGAACGCCGGCTCCGATCGGGGATTGGCGCCCATGGCGCGCGGGTTCTATCCGCGGAGCGCCGGGCGGTCAACGCGTCCGGGGAGGGGCGCGCGGGAGCAGCGCGGGTGAGGGGGCGGCAATGGGGGTAGCGGGAGGGGTCACGGGCCGGGGGCGCCGCCAGGGCGCGAGGACGTGGCTCCGGCGCGCGCAACCGGCAGCGGCGCCGCGGGTTCCTTCCTGTTAGAATGCGAGGTTGCGTGAGCCACCTGGGCCCGAGCCTGCGCAGAGCCGCCCGCCCCCGCAGCACGGGGCGCCGGGTGCTGGTCGCCCTCGCCCTGTCGGTGCTCGTCAACCTCTTCCTCGTGACCCGGCTCGACCTCTCCTGGCTCTCGGCGCTGCCCGGGCCGGCGGAGCCGGTCTCGCTCTCCGCCCTGTCGGCGCGCGACTGGGAGGCGAACCGGACGGTGGGCAAGCGCCCCGCGCCGGCCGAGAAGGCGCCGGCGCCCGCGCCGCAGAAGGTGGTGGTGGTCCCGCCCGCGCAGGCGCCGGGGCAGGTGGTGAGGGCCACGCCGCCGGCCGTCCCGCCCAAGGAGCCTCCGAAGAACGCCCGCTACCTCGCCGAGCACGACAGCGTGGTGGAGAAGGAGACCAAGGCGCGCGGCGTCGGCGACGGCAATCCGCGCACCCCGCCGCCGCCGCAGGCGGCCCGGCCGCCCGCGGGGCTCGCCGGGAGGCCGGACGCCAGGCCCGACGCCTCGCCCGCGGAGCAGCGCGCGGAGCAGCGCCCGGAGCCGGAGCGGCCGCGGGAGCGGCAGGCGGAGCAGGAGCGGCCGCGGCTGGCGCTGAACTTCACGCCGCGCCCCGACGTCCGCGAGGCGGAGCGGATGCGGAAGCCCCAGGCTTCGGCTCCGGCGCCCGGCGAGGCCGGGCCGCAGGGGCAGCCCGGCGCCGACGGCTCGCGCCACACGCTCGACCTGCACCCCAGCGCGGCGCTCTACGACCCGCCCCAGGTGGCCGGCACCGGCGGAACGCCCGACTACCTCCCCGGCGTGGAGGAGGGGAACGGGACCTTCCTCAACACCCGGGAGTGGAAGTACGCCGGCTTCTTCAACCGCATCATGGCCGAGGTCCGGCCGAACTGGGTGCGGGAGCTCACCAGCGCGGTGGACGCCCGCGACCCCACCCGGCAGGCCTTCATGTACAAGGACCGCGAGACCGTCATCGCCGTGAGGCTCGACGGCAAGGGGCAGGTGGCCGACATCCGCGTGGTCCAGAGCAGCGGCGTCCCCTTCCTCGACGACGCGGTGGTGAAGGCCTGGAAGCAGTCGCAGCCCTTCGTGAACGTCCCCCAGGGGCTCATGAACGACCGCGGCGAGGTCGCCTTCAGCGCCGGCTTCATCGCGCTCGGCGTGAACGGCTCGCCGGTGCAGCTGTTCCTCGGCCCGGGCTACTGACCCCTCCGGCCGCGCTGGCGCCCCCTCCTCCTGCGACACCGCCCCTCCCGCATGCCTCCGATCCCGCCCGAGCTCCAGGCCGCGAACCATCCGGCCCTCTCCGCCCTCCTCTGGATCGCCGGCGCCGCCTACCTGGCGGCGTTCCTGGTCTCGGCGGTGCGGCCGCCGGCGGGCCGCCGGGTGCTGGCCGCCGGCGCCGCCCTCCACCTCGCCGCCACCGCCGGGCGGGGGCTGGTCATCGGCTTCTTCCCGCTGACCAACAAGATGGAGTCCTTCTCGGCGGCGGCGCTGGCGCTGGCGCTGGTGGTGGCGGTGGTGTGGGTGCCGGTCCGGATCTACCTGCTGCCGCTGCTCGCGCTGCTGCTGCTGGTGATGGGCACCACCCTGGGCTACCGGCTGGACCTGGCCTGGCCGCCGCCGCTGATGCGGACCATCTGGTACCCGATCCACGTGCCGCTCTCCTTCGTCTGCTACGCCATCTGGACCGCCGCCGCCGCCGCCGCGCTGGCCTGGTGGCGCGACCGGGACGCCGCCTGGCTGGCGCGCATCGACCGGCTGGCGCTCTGGGGCTTCTCGCTCTGGTCGCTCTCGATGATCACCGGCGGCCTCTGGGGCGTGGTCGCCTGGGGGGCCTACTTCATGTGGGACCCGAAGATCGTCTGGTCGGCGATCCTCTGGTTCCACTACGCCACCTTCCTGCACCTCCGGCTCACCCCCTCGATGCAGTCGCGCCCCTGGGTGCGGCCGGCGCTGGCGGTGGTCGGCTTCCTCTTCGTGCTGGTGGCCTACGTCGGGACCTCCTTCCTCTTCGGGCGCTCCTCCCATGCCTTCTCCTGAGCGGCGCGGCTGGGCGCGGCTGCTGCGCTCGCAGGGGCTGGGGCTCCTCTGCGGCTTCGGCACCGTGCTGCTCCTGGCGGTGGGCTCCTTCGTGCTGGCGGCCACCCGCGACGGCGCCTCGGCCGCCGTCCAGGTGGACGACCTGCGCGCCTTCCTGGTCCACCCGTCCTGGGTCCACTCCTGGTTCTACCTGCTGGTCCTGGTCCTCGGCCTCTACGCCCTGAACACCACCCTGGCCACCTGGCACTCGGTGGCCCGGAAGGTGCGCGCCGGCGTGACCTCGCCGGCCCGCTACGCCCCGGCCCTGTTCCACGTGGCCTTCCTGCTGGCGCTGGTGGCCGACGGCGTGGGCGGCCTCCGGGGCGGGGAGCGGGGGGAGACGGTGCTGGCGGAGGGCACCTGGGACCCCCTGCCCGGCGGGCGGCAGGCCACGCTCCTCTCGCTCGCCGTGGACCGGCTGCCCGGCG
>JAKAEO010000010.1:5583-38754 GCA_021818285.1 Myxococcales bacterium | reverse complement strand
CGAGAGCGGAGCGAGGAAGGCGGGCCATCGCGGCAACTGCCTAAGCAACTGTCACGCCAAGTGGAGCGGACTGAACCGGCCGGAGCCATGTCCGGCACCACAGACCCACAGACGCGGACGGGGCGCGGACGCGGACGCGGGCTGATGGTCGTGGGCGCGGGATAACGGTCTAGCGTCCGGCACCCGGTGTTCGACTACCTCCCAGGAACTCTCCAGGTCATCAGCGCCGCGAGCGAAAGCCACGCGACGGCGGTCGCGAAGAGGTAGCGGCGCGGCACCGCGCTCGCGCGAAACCTGCCCGCCGGCTTCGTTGGATCAAGTACCGCGACCGTTTCCATCGGAGCGGACGGCTCGGCGGTGGCGCGAATCACCGCCAGTCGAAGGGCGGGAAGGGCGCCGAGCCCAACAGCCGACAGCGCAAGGGCCGAGAAGACCTCGGCTTTGTCCGCACGACCGGCGATGTCCGGCACCGAAAGCGGCACCGAAAGTGGTGCCGCAAGGGCAATGGCGGACGCGACGGCGTTGTTCACGGCGTGCGCCGCGACGCCTGGCCACACCGACCCGGTGCGCAGGGCCAGCCAGCCGAAGAGGAATCCCAGCAGGAGCAGTCCCGGCAGGCTCACCGGGTTCAGGTGCATCGTGGCGAACAGGACCGCGCCCACGGCGAGCGCCGTCCCGTCGCGAAGGCGCAGCCGCAGCGCCGACTGGAGATAGCCGCGGAAGGCGATCTCCTCGCACACCGGCGCCAGCCCCGCCGCCACCGCGACCAGGCCAGCGCGCTGGAGGGGCGTGCCCTGGAACCGCGCCAGGAGGTCGAAGGCGCGGATCCACGCCGGAGGCAGCAGCTGCGTCCAGAGACCGACCAGGCCGCTCGCCGCGGCGAAGCCGGCCAGCCCTGCCAGCGCGCCGAGCCCCACCTGGACCGCCGTGGGGCGCCTCGCGAGGAGCAGGAAGCGCGCCGGGACGAGGTTCGAGCCGGCCGCGACCATCGCCACCGGCAGGAGGAAGGCGGCGAGCTCGCTCCAGGCCAGGCCCAGGACCTGGTCCGCGCGCTGGGCCGCCCCCCCGGCCACGACCTGGAGGACGAGCAGGGCGAGGAAGAGCCCGGCCACCGGGGGCCGCGGCGTGACGCGGGTGGGAGGCCCTGGCGGCGGGGCAGTGTCCGGCGGAACGGACCTCTCGGGGGAAGCGGCATCCACGGCGAAGGTGCCGATGATAGGCTCTCACCGCGGCGATGGCGACGGCGTCCGCGCGGTTCGTGGCCCGGTCGGGGAGAGCGTGAGCCGAGAGCTCGGGGTGGTCCTGCTGCTGGCGATGCCGGCCCTGGTGCGCGCCGCCGCCTGGGACGTGGAGTCCCGCACCGAGGCGCAGGCCGACACGATCGCGGCCTGGAGCCCCGGCTCCGGCCGGGCGCTCGCCCGGCGGCGGCTCGTCCAGGACCTGGACCTGGCCGGCTTCGAGGTGGTGCAAGGCGAGGACGCCGGCGTATCCCTCCAGATCCGCGTGGATGCGGATTTCGCCATGAACGACGCCGAGCTCGGAGCGCTCGACGACGCGGCACGGGACCGGCTGCAGCTCCTCGCCGCCCGCTTTCACTGGTTCGGCCTCGCCGCGGGGCGTCTCGACATCGAGGCCGGCCGCATCACGGCGCAGGATGCCGTCGAGTTCTGGCGCTTCGACGGGGGGAGGGCCACGGTGCGCCCGCTGCCGTGGCTCGCCGTCTCCGCCTTCGGCGGCTTGCGCGTGACCGGGAGTTCCTGGCTGGGCTCCAGCGCGTTCGCGCCCGACGGGACGCGCGAGAGCGACCGGCGCCGGATCGCCGCCGGCGTGCCCCTCTGCTTGCTGGCCCCCACCGCGCCGGGCGGCTGCGCGGACGCGACGCTGGACGATCCGGCGCCGGCGTGGGGCGGACGGATCGTGGTGGGGAGGCCCGGGGCGACCGGCGCGGGCGGCGAGGTGGAGTACCGCCGCACCACGCGCGGGGGCGCGCTGCTGGAGGACCGTCTGGGAGCGGGCGCACGGGTGCGCGCCGGGGCGTTCGCGGCCGACGCGGCCGGCGAGCTGGATCTATACGTCCGGCGGCTTTCGGAGTTGCGCGCCGGGCTCCGCTGGGCGGCGACGCCGGGCCTCGCGCTCGCGGTCGAGGCCATCCACTCCCACCCCACCTTCGCGGCGGGATCGCTCTGGAACCTCTTCGACACGGCGGCGGCGCGCGAGGCGCGGCTGCGCGCCGATCTCGGGGGTGGCAGCGGGACGGCGCGGGCCTGGGCGTCGGCGGGAGTGAAGCGGTACGAGGCGACCAACTGGACCCGCGAGCTGTTCGGTGACGGGGGCGGCTGGGAGCCCTTCGCGGCGGTGGGTGGGTCACTCGACCTGGGGCCGACGCGGCTCGCGGCAGACGCGTCGGTACGCGCAGGCAGCGAAGGGACGCAAGGCTGGCTCTCGGCGGTGGCGCGACAGGCCATCGGGACCTGGGTCGGGCTGGAGGCGCGGGCGACGGTCGCTCGCATGGTGGACCGGGTCGCGCCCAAGAATTCCGGCACCTTCCCTGCGCTGGCGTTGCTCGTGAGCGGCCGGCTCGAGCGCCGGGCGCGGATCGGCCTGCTGCTCGAGGACTCGGCACCGCGCGGCGAGCGCAACGACGTGCGGCTTTTCGCCTTCCTGGCGGTGGGCGCCGACTGGACCTCGAGGATGGCGCGGTGAGTGCCGCCGCCACGATCGCGGCGCTGGCGCTTGCCACGGCCGCCCCGCCCGGCGGCTTGGCGCCGCCCGCGATGTCCGGCACCGCAGCCGCCGTACCCGCCGCCGCGGCCGAGGTTTCGCGCGCGGTCTACCCGGATCGGGTCATCACCATCCGGTTCGACCACGCTACCCACCTTCGTGCCGGCCAGGGCTGCGAGCGCTGTCACGACCGGATCGCCCGGAGCGACTCGGTGGCCGAGCGGGACGTCCCGGACGAGGGGCGGTGCACCCGGTGTCACGACGTCGAGGGGGCAAGGGCCGGCCGCCCGACCTTTCCGCCCGGCGAGTGCCGGACATGCCATCCGGGCTTCGACTGGACGGTGGATCGGGCTCCGGCGGCATCCCGTATCCCCATGGCAAACCTCATCTTTTCTCATGTCCGGCACCGAGGACGGGCGGCGTGCGCCGAGTGTCACGGGGACATGGCCCTGGTGAAGACGGGGTCGCGCGCGGCCCTGCCGGCGATGGCCACCTGCCTCCGCTGCCACGACGGGCGCAAGGCCCCGGCCAGCTGCACGACCTGCCACCTGCGCTCCCACCGGGCGCTCGGGGCGCCACTCGAGACCGAGTTCCCCTCGGGCCGGCTCGTCCCCGGCCCGGGGGATCCCCTCGGCCTCGACCACGTGCCGGGCTTCTCGCGGACCCACGCGCTCGTCGCCCTGCACCAGCGCGAGCAGTGCATGGCCTGCCACACCGAGCCCTCCTGCAACGCCTGCCACGCCGGGGCGATCCGCCCCCAGGCGATCCACCCCGGGGACTTCCTCTCCACCCACATGGTCCCGGCCCGCCAGGACGCCCAGCGCTGCGCCGCCTGCCACCGTCGCCAGACCTTCTGCGTCGCCTGTCACGAGCGCGTCGGCGTGGGGCAGCAGGCGCCGGGCTTCCTCGATCCCGGCACCAAGGTCCACCCGCCGGGCTGGATGACGCCCGGCCCCGGCCACCACGGCGTCCAGGCCGCGCGCAACCTCGGCTCCTGCGTCGCCTGCCACCGGGAGGAGGGCTGCGCCGCGTGCCACCCGCGCGGGAGCCGGAGATAGTAGGATGCGCCCCATGAGCGAGCTTTCCGGCCGCACCATCGTGCTCGGCGTCGGCGGCGGCATCGCGGCCTACAAGGCGTGCGAGCTGGCGCGACTCTTCGTGAAGGGCGGCGCCACCGTCCGCGTGGCCATGACGACGGCGGCGACGCGCTTCGTCGGGCCGCTCACCTTCCAGGCCCTGAGCGGCGCGCCGGTCCTCACCGACGTCCTCGATCCCGGCCAGGAGCGGACCTACGGCCACCTGGAGCTGGGCCGCGCCGCCGACCTGCTGGTGATCGCCCCGGCCACCGCCGACCTGCTCGCCCGGCTGCGGGCCGGCATGGCCGACGACGCCGTGACCACCACGGCGCTGGCCTGCGACTGTCCGGTGCTGCTGGCCCCGGCGATGAACGTGCGGATGTGGTCGAGCCCGGCGGTGCGCGAGAACGTGGCGGCGCTGGAGAAGCGCGGCTGGCAGACGGTGGGCCCGGCCTCGGGCGCGCTGGCCGACGGCGACGTCGGGCCGGGCCGGCTCTCCGAGCCCGAGGAGATCGCCGCCGCCGCCGCCCGGCTGCTGGGACCGCGCGACCTCTCCGGCCGCAAGGTGGTGGTCACCGCCGGCCCGACCCGCGAGCCCATCGACCCGGTCCGCTTCATCTCCAACCCCTCCACCGGCCGCATGGGCTTCGCGCTGGCGAAGGTCGCGGCGCGCCGCGGCGCCAAGGTGGTGCTGGTCGCCGGCCCGGTGGAGCTGCCCGACCCGATCAAGGTGAAGGTGAAGCGGGTGGAGACCGCGGAGGAGATGGCGGCGGCGGTCGACGACGAGGCCGGCGACCTCGACCTCTTCGTCGGCGCGGCGGCGGTCTCCGACTACCGGCCCCGCGACGTGGCGGCGCAGAAGAAGAAGAAGACGGACGAGGACGAGCCGCTGGTCCTCACCCGCACGCCCGACATCCTCGCCTCGATCGGGAAGCGCTTCGCCGGCAAGGCCGGCGCGCCGGTGGTGGTGGGCTTCGCGGCCGAGACCGAGGGGCTGCTGGAGAACGCCAAGAAGAAGCTGGCCTCCAAGCGCTGCGACCTGGTGGTGGCCAACAAGGTGGGCCGGCCCGGCGCCGGCTTCGCGGGCGACCGCAACCGGGTGGTGCTGGTCGGCCCGGGCGAGCGCTCCCACGTCGAGGGCACGAAGGAGGCCGTGGCCGAGGCCATCCTCGACTGGGCCGTCGAGCTGCTCGACAACCGGCGACCGCGGTAGCGCCCCTTGCGCGCCGGGCCGCGCCGGGACATGGAGGAGGACGTGAGCAGCGCGCGCAAGCAGGCGCCTCCCGAGCTGGCCGCGGTGGCCGGCGAGGCGGTGCGCCACCTGGAGTGGCTCCGGGACGCCGGGGTGGCCGAGGTGCCCGTTCCGGGGCGGCCGCCTCCCAGCCCGACCGCGACCCGGACCCCGACCACGGCCGGAGCCCCGCCGTCGAGCACGGCCCCGTCCCCCGCCAGCGTCGGTGCGCCCTCCCGCTACGCCCTCGCCGACAAGGGCTGCGGCTCGCCCGAACTGCTCGCCGTCCGCGAACGGCTCGGCGAGTGCACCCGCTGCAACCTGGCCGGCGGACGCAAGAAGATGGTGTTCGGCGTCGGCAACCCGCGCGCCGAGCTGATGTTCGTCGGCGAGGGGCCGGGCGGCGACGAGGACCTGCAGGGCGAGCCCTTCGTCGGCAGGGCGGGGCAGCTGCTCACCAGGATGATCGAGGCCATGGGCTTCGCCCGCTCCGAGGTCTACATCGCCAACGTGGTGAAGTGCCGGCCGCCCGAGAACCGCGATCCGCAGCCGGACGAGATCGAGGCCTGCGAGCCCTTCCTCAAGGCCCAGATCGACGCCATCCGGCCCCGGGTCATCGTGGCGCTGGGCCGCTTCGCGGTGCAGACCCTGCTGCGGGACGGCTCGCCCATCGGGCGGCAGCGCGGCCGCTGGCGCGAGTACCAGGGCGTCCGCTGCATGCCCACCTTCCACCCCGCCTACCTGTTGCGGAGCCCCGACGAGAAGGGCAAGGCCTGGGAGGACCTCAAGCTGGTGATGCGGGAGTTCGGCAAGGAGCCGAGGCAGGGTCGACCATGAGCCGGCCGCGCGCAGCCCTGCGGATCCTCGGTGCCGCCGCCGCGGTGGCGGCCGGCCTGGCGCTGGCCGCCCCCGCGCCCGCCCCGGCCCCGGCGGCGCGCCCCCGGGTGCTGCGGCTCGACGTGCGGCAGGCCATCACCGGCGGCACCGCCGAGTACCTGGAGGCCGGGCTCGCGCAGGCCCGGCAGGGCGGGTACGACCTCCTGCTGATCGTGCTCGACACGCCGGGCGGCGCGCTCGACGCCACCCGCGAGATCGTGCAGCGGATGCTCTCGTCCGACGTCCCCATCGCCGTCTGGGTGGGGCCGGCGGGGGCCCGGGCCGGCTCGGCCGGCGTCTTCATCACCATGGCGGCGCACATCGCCGCCATGGACCCGGCCTCCAACATCGGCGCCGCCCACCCCGTCCTGTCCGGCGGCAAGGACGTCGCCGAGGAGGCCGGCAAGGACATGGCGAGGAAGGTGGAGAACGACACCGCCGCCTTCGCCCGCAGCATCGCCGCCGCCCGCGGCCGCAACGCCGAGTGGGCCGAGAAGGCGGTCCGGGAGAGCGTCTCGGCCACCGCCGCCGAGGCGCTGAAGGCGCACGTCATCGACGTGGTGGCGCCCGACCCGGCGGCGGTGCTGGCCTTCGCCGACGGCCGCACCGTGCAGCTGAAGGACGGTCCCCACGTCATCCGCTCGCGCGACGCCACCATCGAGCCGCTGGAGATGACGGTGCGGCAGCGCACCCTCTCCTTCCTCGCCGATCCCAACGTGGTGGCGATGCTCTTCCTCGTCGGCACGCTGGGGATCGCCCTGGAGTTCTACCACCCCGGGTCGCTCATCCCGGGGATCGCCGGCGGCCTCGCCCTGCTGCTGGCCTTCCTGGCGATGCGGGTGATCCCGGTGAACGCCGGGGCGGTGGCGCTGCTGCTCGCCGGGGCGGCGCTGCTGGTGGCCGAGGCCTACGTGACCACCCACGGCCTGGCCGGCGCGGCCGGGGTCACCTGCCTGGTCCTCGGCACCATGCTCTTCGTGGACAAGGGCTCGCCGGCCTACCGCTTCGACCCGGGGGCGTACCGGATGTCGCCGCTGGTGGTCTGGCCCACGCCCATCCTCCTCGGGGCGGTGCTGGGCTTCGTCGCCTGGAAGGTGGTCTCGTCGCGCCGCTCCCGGCTGGTGTCCGGCGCCCAGGGGCTGGTGGGCGAGGTCGGCGAGACCCTGGACGCGCTCGGGCCCGGCGGCGGCGAGGTCTTCGTCCACGGCGAGTACTGGCGGGCCCGCACCGCCTCCGCCGCCGAGCTGCCGCGCGGCGCCCGGGTGCGCGTCGTCGCCGTGGAGGGGCTGGTGCTGGTGGTGGAGCCGGAGGCGGCGGCGCCGCGGTAGGAAGTCGGACCTCTCACGCATCGACCGGAGGAGACATGCCCGTGTTCGGATTCCTCATCCCCGTCGGACTGGTGGTCGCCTGGTTCGTCATGGGGCTGCGCGTCATCAACGAGTACGAGCAGGGCGTCGTGCTGCGGCTCGGGCGCTACGTCGGCATGCGGACCGCCGGGCTGCAGTGGATCATCCCCTTCGTCGACCGGATGATCATCATCGACATGCGCGTCACCGCCGAGCAGGTGCCGCCGCAGGACGTCATCACCCGCGACAACGTCTCGGTGAAGGTGAACGCGGTCATCTACTTCCGCGTGCTCCAGGCCGACCGGGCCTTCCTCCAGGTCACCGACTTCCTCTTCGCCACCAGCCAGTTCGCCCAGACCACGCTGCGCTCGGTGCTCGGCCAGGTGGAGCTCGACGACCTGCTCAGCCAGCGCGACAAGATCAACCGGCAGCTCCAGGAGATCATCGACCGGCACACCGAGCCCTGGGGCGTGAAGGTCACCGCCGTCGAGGTGAAGCAGGTGGACCTGCCGGAGGAGATGCGGCGCGCCATGGCCAAGCAGGCCGAGGCCGAGCGCGAGCGCCGGTCCAAGATCATCGCCGCCGAGGGCGAGCTCCAGGCGTCGGAGAAGCTCTCGCAGGCGGCCACGGTGCTGGCCTCGGCGCCGGGCTCGCTGCAGCTGCGCTACATGCAGACCCTGGTGGAGATCTCGGCCGAGAAGAACTCCACCATCCTCTTCCCGCTGCCCATCGAGCTGGTGAAGCCCTTCCTGGACATGGGGAAGAAGGCGTAGGGCCGGGGAGGAGCCGCGACGGCGCCGGGGCCGGGGGGCCGTCGAGTTCCCCGGGCGCCGGGTCCGGCGTCGCCGGCGTGCGCCGGGCGGCCGGAAGCAAACCGCATCCGCGGCGCGACCGCCGCCTCTCCGCCGTTGAATCCCGGCCTCGCTCCCTCTAGTCTGCGTCGGCGGGCCCATCCCGGGCCCGGATCCTTCCTCGAGCGAGGTCCCGTCATGGCAGGTCGCGAAGTGGTCATCGTGGGGGCCGCCCGGACCCCCATCGGCTCCTTCCTGGGAACGCTGGCGGCCGTGCCGGCACCGCGGCTGGGCGCCGTGGCCATCCGCGCGGCGCTGCAGCGCGCCGGGGTGGACCCGGCGGCGGTGGACGAGGTGGTGATGGGCAACGTCCTCACCGCCGGGGTCGGCCAGGCGCCGGCCCGCCAGGCGGCGCTCTACGCCGGCCTGCCCGACAAGACCCCCTGCTGGACGCTGAACAAGGTCTGCGGCTCGGGGCTCAAGGCGGTCATCAGCGGCGCCCAGGCCATCGCCCTGGGCGACGCCGACGTGGTGGTGGCGGGCGGGATGGAGTCGATGTCCAACGCCCCGCACTACGTCCGCGGCTCGCGCACCGGGACGCGCATGGGCCCCATCACCCTGGTGGACGGGATGGTCTTCGACGGCCTCACCGACGCCTACGACGGGCGCCACATGGGCGAGTGGGCCGAGGAGACGGCGGCGGCGCAGGGCGTCAGCCGCGCCGACCAGGACGCCTTCGCGGCCGAGTCCACCCGCCGCGCCCAGGAGGCGCAGAAGAAGGGGCTCTTCGCCGCCGAGATCGTCCCGGTGGAGATCGAGGGCCGGAAGGGCGAGAAGACGGTGGTCTCCGAGGACGAGGGGCCGAAGACCGCCCGGCCCGAGAAGATCCCCACGCTCAAGCCGGTGTTCAAGAAGGACGGCACCATCACCGCCGCCAACGCCTCCGGCATCAACGACGGCGGCGCGGCCCTGGTGCTGATGAGCGCCGAGCGGGCGAAGCGGGAGGGGCGCGCCGTGCTGGCCCGGATCACCGGCTGGGGCGGCGCCGCCCGCAAGCCCGGCGAGTACACCATCGCCCCCAACGACGCCATCCGCACCACCCTGGACCGGATGAAGCTCGGGGTGAAGGACGTGGACCTCTGGGAGATCAACGAGGCCTTCGCGGTGGTGTCGGTGGCGAACAACCGGCTCCTGGGGCTGGATCCGGCGGCGGTGAACGTCCGCGGCGGCGCGGTGGCGCTGGGCCACCCCATCGGCGCCAGCGGCGCCCGCATCCTCGTCACCTTGCTGTACGCCATGAAGGACCTGGGGAAGAGGCGCGGGCTGGCGTCGCTCTGCATCGGCGGCGGCGAGGCGGTGGCGGTGGTGGTGGAGCGCTAGGGAGACCTCATGAAGAAGATCTACCCGTCGGCCGCCGAGGCCATCTTCGACCTGAAGGACGGCGCCACCCTGGTGGTGGGCGGCTTCGGACTCTGCGGCAACCCCGAGATGCTGATCGGCGCCGTCCACGACAAGGGCGTGAAGGGGCTGACCATCGTCTCCAACAACTGCGGCACCACCGACCAGGGGCTGGGCATCCTGCTCCAGGCGCGGCAGGTGAAGCGGATGGTGGCGAGCTACGTCGGCGAGAACAAGGAGTTCGAGCGCCAGTACCTCTCCGGCGAGCTGGAGGTCGAGCTGACGCCGCAGGGCACGCTGGCGGAGCGCTGCCGCGCCGGCGCCGCCGGCATCGGCGGCTTCTACACCGGCACCGGGGTGGGCACGCAGGTGGCCGAGGGCAAGGAGATCCGCAACTTCGGCGGCCGCGACTACCTCCTGGAGCTGCCCATCAAGGGCGACTTCGCCCTGATCAAGGCCTGGAAGGCCGACCCCTGGGGCAACCTGGTCTTCCGCAAGACCGCCCGCAACTTCAACCAGCCCATGGCCGGCGCCGCGCGCGTCACCATCGCCGAGGTCGAGGAGATCGTCCCGGTGGGCGCCCTCGACCCCGACCAGATCCACGTCCCCTCCATCTACGTGAGCCGGCTGGTGCTGGGGAAGGACTACCGGAAGCCCATCGAGCGCCGCACCACGAGGAAGAGCTAGGCCATGCCCCTCACTCGCGAGCAGATCGCCCAGCGGGTCGCGCAGGAGCTGCGCGACGGCTACTACGTCAACCTCGGCATCGGCATGCCCACGCTGGTCGCCAACTACGTCCCGAAGGGGATCGAGGTGGTGCTCCAGTCGGAGAACGGGATGCTGGGCATCGGCCCGTACCCCACCGAGGCCGAGGTGGACGCCGACCTCATCAACGCCGGCAAGGAGACGGTGACCGCCATCCCGGGCACCGCCTACTTCTCCTCGGCCGAGTCCTTCGCGATGATCCGCGGCGGCCACATCGACCTCGCCATCCTCGGCGCCCTGGAGGTCTCGGCGCAGGGGGACCTGGCGAACTGGGTCATCCCCGGCAAGATGGTGAAGGGGATGGGCGGCGGCATGGACCTGGTGGCCGGCGCCAAGCGGGTCATCGTGATCATGGAGCACGCCAACAAGGAGGGGAAGCCCAAGCTCCTGAACCAGTGCGCCCTGCCGCTCACCGGGCGGCGCTGCGTCTCGGCGGTGTGCACCGACCTGGCCTGGATCGACATCACCCCGCAGGGGCCGGTGCTGCGCGAGCTGGCGCCCGGGGCCACCGCCGAGGGCGTGCAGAAGCTCACCGAGCCGCGGCTCATCCTCGCCCCGAACCTGACGACCATGAAGGTGTAGGGCGTGGGCGGGCCGCCGCCGATCGTCACGCTGCTCAGCGACTTCGGCGCCGGCTCCGGCTACCCCGCCCAGATGAAGGGCGCGATCCTCGGGCTCCTGCCCGAGGCGCGCCTGGTGGATCTCTCCCACGACGTGCCGGCCTTCGACGTCCTGGCCGGGGCGCTGCTGCTCGAGGCCTGCGTGCCGCGCTTCCCCGCGCGGGCGGTGCACTGCGCGGTGGTCGATCCGGGCGTGGGGACGGCGCGGCGCCCGCTGTGCGTGCGCGACCCGGCCGGCCGCCTGCTGGTGGGACCGGACAACGGCCTCTTCACCGCCTTCCTCGGGACCGGCGCGCGCGCCTGGACGCTGGCCGAGGGCGGGCCGGCGCCGCGGCCGGCCTCGGCCACCTTCCACGGCCGGGACCTCTTCGCCCCGGTGGCGGCCTGGCTGGCGGGCGGCGGCGACCCGGCCCGGCTCGGGCCGGAGGTCCACGATCCGCTCCGGCTCCCGTGGCCCGAGGCGAGGTGGGAGGGGGAGGAGCTGCGCGGGAGCGTGCTGCTCGCCGACCCGTTCGGGAACCTCCTCACCAGCGTCCGTGCCGCGCAGCTCCCGGCCGGGCCGTACCAGGTCGTCGCCGCCGGCCGCCCGGCGCGGCCGGTCCGGACCTTCGGCGAGGGAGCCCCGGGCGAGCTGCTGGCGCTGGTGGGCAGCTCGGAGCGGCTGGAGATCGCGGTCCGGGAGGGAAGCGCGGCGCGGCTCCTCGGCGCCGGGCGGGGCGCGGAGGTGTCGATCCGCCCGGAGGCCGGCGGGGAAGGGTGGCCGTTCCCCGGGCCACGGCGCGCCTGCTAGACTCGGGTGCCCCGGGGGATCCCATGGCGAAGCAGGACCAGAACCAGCGCAGGGCGACGCGGCTGCACCACGAGCTGCCGATCGCCTACCGCTCCGTGGGCAGCTTCCTCACCGACTGGGCGACCAACATCAGCCAGGGCGGCCTCTTCATCAACACCCGCAAGCCGCTGGCGGTGGGCACCGAGGTGCGCATCATCATCCAGCTCCCCGGCGCCGAGTTCCCGTTCGACATCTCCGGCCGGGTGACGCGGATCGAGGCGGTGGGCAACAGGGCCAACGCCGCGCCGGGCATGGCCGTCGAGTTCACCGACGTGGACCGGTCGAAGCGCGAGCGGATCGAGAGCTTCGTCCAGAAGCTGCGCAAGGACCTGGAGCTGGCGTAGGACGCGGCGGGAGGCCCGGCCTCCCGCGCGGCCCCGGGGCCGGTGCCCGGGCGCGGGAGCGAGCCCTTGCACGTCGCGGTGGACATCCACGGGCTCGCGCCCGGCGGCGAGGGGGTCGCCACCGCCGGGGGGCGCACCGTCTTCGTTCCCTTCACCGCGCCGGGCGACCGGGTGGAGGCCGAGGTGCCGCCCGGCGAGGGGCCGGCCCACGCCGGCCTGGTCCGGCTGCTCGCGCCCGGCGAGGCCCGGGTCGACGCGCCCTGCCCCCACTTCGGCCCGGCGCGGCCCGGCGGCGACGGGGGGTGCGGCGGCTGCGAGTGGCTCCACGTGGCCTACGGCGCGCAGCTCGCCGCCAAGGAGCGCGGCTTCCGGGCGCGGCTCGAGCGGCTCGGCGGGTTCGAGCCGGGGCGCGTCGACGTCCGGCCCATCCTGGCGTCGCCGGCGCCCCTCCGCTACCGCTCGCGCGCCAAGTTCCACTTCGACCGGCGGGCCGGCCGGCTGGTGTTCTTCCGGCGCCGATCCCACGAGCCGGTCCTGCTCGGCGGCTGCCACCTGCTGGAGCCGGAGCTGGACGCGCTGCGGGAGGCGGTGGGGCCGGCGCTCCAGGCGGCCCGGCTCGAGCCGCGCGAGGTGGCGCTGGAGTGGTCGGATCACGAGGGACGCGGCGCCGCCTGGCTCTCGATGGCGGCGGTGACGCCCGCCGTCCGCGAGCGGGCCGAGGCCCTGCGCGCGGCCCTGCCGGCGCTGGCCGGGCTGGTGCTGGCGGCGGAGGGAGGACCGCCGGCGGTGGTCGGCCAGCCGGTGCTGCGTCACCGGCGCGATCCCGGCGACGCCGCCGCCGGGCTCCAGCGCTCGCGCCCCGACGTCTTCCGGCAGGCCAACCGCGGGGCCAACGCCCTGCTGGTGCGGGCCGCCCTGGACCTGCTCGCGCCCGAGGGGCTCGAGGTGCTGGAGCTGTTCTGCGGCGCCGGGAACTTCACCGGGCCGCTGGCGCGCCGGGCGGCGGGGGTGGCGGCGGTGGAGGGGCAGGGGCCGGCGCTGGAGCTGGCGCGCGCCGACCTTTCGGGCGCCGAGGGCGGGAGCACCACCCGCTTCTTCGCCGGCGACGCGCTGAAGCTGGCGCTGGCCCTGGCGCGCGAGGGGCGGCGCTTCGGCGCGGTGCTGCTCGACCCGCCCCGCGAAGGCGCTCGCGGCATCGGGCCGGCCCTGCGGGAGCTCCGGGTGCCGCGCGCGGTCTACGTCTCCTGCGACCCGGCCACCCTGGCCCGCGACCTCGGGGCCTGCGCCGCCGCCGGCTACCGCCTGGAGGCGGTCCAGCCGGTGGACATGTTCCCGCAGACCCACCACGTCGAGGGCGTGGCGCTGCTGGTGAAGGGCTGACCGGCCCCGCCGGGGGCCGTCAGGCCGCCGGCGCCGCCCGGCCGGCCGCCTCGATGGCCGCGAGCCGCTGCGGCAGGGTGGGGTGGGTGTGGCTCCAGGCGACCACCCAGGGGTGGGGCGCCAGGTTGGAGAGGTTCTCCTCCCCGAGCCGGGCCAGCGCCGAGGCCAGCGCCGGGCCGTCCCCGGTGACGCGCACCGCGTAGCGGTCGGCCTGGTACTCGTGGCGCCGGGAGATCCAGGCGCCGAGCGGCGCGAGGAAGAAGGTGAAGCTCGAGCCGCAGAGGGCCGCCAGCGCCAGCAGCGCGTGGAAGGAGGGGCCGGGGAAGCCGAAGGCCTGGAACAGGGGCGGCCAGCCGCCCAGCCGGGCCAGCACCCAGAGGCCGGCGGCCTGCGCGGCGAGCCCGGCGGCCAGCCCGCGCTGGACGTGGCGCTTCCGGTAGTGGCCGATCTCGTGGGCCAGGATGGCGACGGCCTCCCCCGGCGGCGTCCGGTCCACCAGGGTGTCGAAGAGCACGATGCGCGGCCGGACCAGCCCGGTGAAGAAGGCGTTGGCGTGGCCCGAGCGCCTCGAGGCGTCCATCACGTAGAGGCCGCGGGTGCGGAAGCCGGTCCGCTCCGCCAGGGCGGTGAGGCGGTCGCGCAGCTCGCCGGCCGGGAGCGGGGCGTAGCGGTTGAAGATCGGGGCGATCAGCGCCGGCCAGGCCCAGGCCAGCGCCAGCTGCACCGCGGCGAGGAAGAGGAAGAGCCACAGCCACCAGGAGTCGCCGGCCCGGATCCGGAAGGCGTGGGCGGCGTAGAGGAGCGGCAGGCCGAGGGCGGCGGCGAGCAGCAGCCCCTTGGCCCGGTCGCGCAGCCAGAGCGCCGGCGTGGTCCGGTTGAAGCCGAAGCGGGCCTCGAGGCCGAAGGTGGCGTAGAGCGAGAAGGGCAGGCCGGAGAGCGAGGTGATCGCCACCAGCGCCACGAGGAAGGCGACGAAGCGGTGCGCGCCGGCGAGGCCCAGCGCGCCGAGCCGGGCGTCGAGCGCCGGGAGCGCCCCCGAGAAGAGCAGCGCCAGGGTCACGGCGGCGTCCCACGCCGAGGAGGCGAGCCCGAGGCGTCCCCGGGCCAGGGTGTACTCCCGGCTGCGGGCCGCCGAGGCCGGGTCCACCCGCCCCGCCAGCGCCGGCGGCACCTCGGCGCCGTGGCGCGCCGCCTGGCGGAGGCCGAGCCCGAGCAGCGTCCAGGCCACGGCGTGCTGCAGGGCGAAGGACAGGAGGTAGGTGGCGACGATCACGGCCCGCGGGATCTAGCGGCGCGGCCCGGCGTAGGCCACCCGGCCGGCGCGCAGCTCCAGCTCGTGGGTCACCACCGGCGGCAGCTCCTCCCGGTGGTGGGTGGCCATCACCAGGGTCACCCCCCGGCTCGCCATCCAGGCGAGCGAGCGCGCCAGCGCCTCCCGTGCCGCCGGGTCGAGGCCGTTCATGGGCTCGTCCAGGACGAGCAGCTTCGGGTCCCGCAGCAGCGCCCGGGCCACCAGCACCCGCCGCAGCTCGCCGTAGGAGAGCGAGTGGATCCCGCGCCCGGCCAGGTGGCGGACGCCGAGCCGCGCCATCTTCACGGCCGCCCTGCGCCGCTGGCGCGGGGTGGGGACGACGTCGATGCCGATGCCGCCGGTCAGGCCGGAGAGCACGGCCTCCTCCGCCGGGATGTCGGCGCGGAAGCGGGCCTGCAGCTCGGGGGAGACGACGCCGACGCGCGCCTTCACCTCCCAGACGCTGGTCCCGGGACCGAGCCCGAGCCGCGTCACCGCGCCGCCCGGCATGGCGTGCTCGTCGCCGACCGCGAGCCGCAGCAGCGTCGACTTCCCGGCGCCGTTCGGGCCCACCACCGCCCAGTGCTCGCCGCGCCGGACGGTCCAGTCGATGCCGTGCAGGACCGGATGGCCGTCGATCCGGACGTCCGCCCGCTCCACCTGGAGGACGGGGCGGGCGCGGGAGGTCGGGGTCGAGGTCGAGGCCAGGGTCGGGGTCTGGGTCGGGGTCGAGGTCGGGGTCCTGTTCCGCGCCGGCGCGCCCAGCCGCTCCAGCATCTCCCGCCGCGACCCCTGCGCCGCGATGCGGCCGCGCTCGAGCAGCGCCACGCCGGCGAGGCCCGGGACCAGCTCGTCGTAGCGGTGGGTCGCGACGACCAGCGGCGCCGTGCGCCGGGCGAGCCGCGCCAGCAGCGCGAGGAAGCCGGCGCGCGTGGCCGGGTCGAGGCCGTCGCAGGGCTCGTCGAGGAGCAGCAGGCGCGGACGGGAGACCAGCGCCCGGGCGATGAGCACCCGCCGCAGCTCGCCGGTGGACAGCTCCAGCACCGAGCGCCGGCGCAGCCGGCCGATCTCCAGCAGCTCGAAGGCCTCCGCCACCCGCTCCTCCTGCTCCGCGGGGGGCGCCTCCTGGAGGTAGACGTCGCCGGTGAAGCCGGTGCGGACGGCGTCCTCGGCGCGCATCGACCAGTCGCGGCGCAGGTAGGTGTCCTGGAGGTCCGGCGACACCAGCGCCACCTGCGCGGCGGCGCCGATGGGGCTCGGGGTGGAGCGGCCGTCCAGGTGGTAGCGGCGGCCGTCGCGCGTCTCCGGCGTGGGCTGGACCTCGCCGCGCAGGAGCCGCAGCAGCGTCGACTTGCCCGAGCCGTTGGGGCCGACCAGCCCCCAGCTCTCGTGCTCCCGGACGGCCAGGGTGATGCCGCGGAGGACGTCGGCGCCGCCGAGGCGGACGTCGACGCGGTGCAGGGTGACGACGGGCGCGTGGTCCACCCCGCGGTTGTCGCACCGCCGGGGCCGCCCCGGCAAGGGCGCCGGCGCGGGCCCCGCCGCCGGGGTGGCGGCGCGTCAGCCCGTCCCCGGCTCGCCGGTGGCCGGGCCGCCGGCGGGGCGCGGCTCCTCGAGGTGGTACTCCTGGATCTTGCGGTAGAGGCTGCGCTCGCTGATCCCGAGCACCGCGGCGGCGCGGGCGCGGTGGCCGCCCACGTGGGCGAGGACCCGGGCCAGGTACCGGCGCTCCATCTCCTGGAGCGGCAGCAGCGGCTCGCCCTCCGCCGGCGAGGCCTGCTCCGGGGCCGCGCGGCTCCGCACCTCGGGGGAAAGGTCGGGCGGCCGGATGACGTCGCCGTCGGCGAGGACCGCCGCCCGCTCCACGGCGTGGCGCAGCTCGCGGACGTTCCCGGGCCAGCGATAGGCGCCCAGCGCCGCGAGGGTCCCGTCCGCCAGGCTCTTGGACGTGCCGTACCGGGCGTTGTGCCGCGCCAGGAAGTGCTGCGCCAGGTGCGGGATCTCGTCGCGCCGGGCCCGCAGCGGCGCCAGCTCGCAGTGGATGGCGTTGAGGCGGAAGAAGAGATCCTGGCGGAACTGGCCTTCCGCGATCATCCGCTCCAGGTCGCGGTTGGTCGCGGCGATGAGCCGCACGTCCACCTGGACCTCCCGGCCGCCCCCGACGCGCCGGAACCGGGAGGACTCGAGCACGCGCAGCAGGCTGGCCTGGAGCGACGGGCTCACGTCGCCCACCTCGTCGAGGAACAGGGTCCCGCCGTCGGCCGTCTCGAAGAGGCCGTGCCGCATCTTGACCGCGCCGGTGAAGGCGCCGCGCTCGTGGCCGAAGAGCTCGGACTGCAGGAGGTTCTCGTGCAGCGAGGCGCAGTCCACCACCACGAAGGGGTGGTCGCGGCGGCCGCTGGCCCGGTGGATGGCCCCCGCGACCAGCTCCTTCCCGGTCCCGGTCTCGCCGCGGATGAGCACGGTGGAGTCGGTGGGCGCGACCTTGAGGATGAAGCGGTTCAGCTCCTCGAACCCGGGCCCCGTCCCGACGATGTCGGAGGAGAGCCGGGTGGGCTGGAGCCCGTCCTTGAGGCGGGCGTTCTCCTCCCCGAGCCGGCTGTGCTCCAGGGCGCGGCGGATGGCGAGCTCGACGGCCGGGAGCGCGGCGGGCTTCTGCAGGAACTCGTAGGCGCCGAGCTTCATGGCGGCGATGGCGCTGTCGATGGTCCCGTGCGCCGTCAGCACGATCACGTCCACCGCCGGCCGCTCGGCGCGGAGCCGCCGCAGCACGTCGAGGCCGGACTGGTCCGGGAGCGAGAGGTCCAGCAGCACGACGTCGGGCTCGGTCTCCTCCGCGAGCCGCAGGCCCTCCTCGGCGCTGGCCGCCGCCGCGACGGTGTGGCCGAACCGCGCCAGCTCCACCGCCAGGAGCGACCGCAGGGTGTCGTCGTCGTCCACGATGAGGAGGTTCACGGGGAGGCCTCCGCGACCGCGCCGGCGGGGGGAGGGGCCGCGGACTCGGCGGCGGGGCGCAGGCGGACCCGGAAGGTGGTCCCCTGTCCCGGGCGGCTGTCCACCTCGATGGAGCCGCCCGCCCGGGCCACCAGCGTCTGGCTGATGAAGAGGCCCAGCCCGGTCCCGCTCCGGTCCTGCCCGCCCCGCTGGAAGGGCTGGAAGAGGCGCTTGCGGACGGTCTCGGCGATGCCCGGGCCGGTGTCGGAGAACGCCGCCGTCACCCCGCCGGCGTCGCCGGTCACCTCCACCAGCAGGCTGCCGCCGTCCGGCATCGCCTTCAGGGCGTTGAGCACCAGGTTGAGGAACACCTGCTCCACCATCATGTCGGGCGCGGTGGCCAGCGCCGGCCCGGTGGCGCGCACCTCGTACCGCACCCGCTGGCGGCGGGCCTCCTGGCCGACCAGGGCCAGCACCTCGCGCGCCGCGCCGGCCACGTCGACGGTCACGTCCGCGCCGCCGGGGAGTCGCGCGAAGCCCAGCAGCCGGGTGGTGACCGCGTTGCAGCGGAACACCTGCTTGCGGACGATCTCCAGGTAGTCGCGGATCTCCGCCGAGGAGGCCGCCGCGCCCGCGGCCAGGCGGGAGAGGAGGCCGTCCACCGCGGTGACGATGGAGGCCAGGGGGTTGCCGACCTCGTGCGCCACGCTCGAGGCCAGCACGCCCAGCGCGGCGAGCCGCTCCGACTGCTCCAGCCCCGCCTCCAGCTCCCTGCGGTCGGTGATGTCGCGCCACACCTCGATCACCGCAACCAGCTCCCCGCCCGGCGCGCGGAGCGGCTGGGCGTAGAGCTCCTCGTACCGGTCGCCGCGGCCGGCGCGGACCACCTGCTTCTCCAGCGTGCCGCTGCGGAGCGCGCGCTCGGCGGGCAGCGCCGACGCCTCCTGGAGGCCGATGCCCGCGGCGCGGACCAGGTCGCGGTAGGCCATCCCGGGGCGAGGGGCGTCGCCGTCGAGCCGGGCGGCGCAGGCCCGGTTGCAGGTGATCACCCGGCCCTCGAGGTCGAGGAGCACGACGCCGTCGGCGATGCCGTTGACCAGCTCCTCGAGCTGCCGCCGCTCGGCCCCCACCGCCAGCATGGCGCCCTCGAGCCGCTGCGCCATGTCGTTGAAGTCGCGCGCCAGGTCGCCGAGCTCGTCCGGGCTCGGGTCCCGCGCGCGGGCGGCGAGGTCCCCGCCCCCCAGGTCCCGCGCGGCGGCGCGGAGGCGCTCCACCCGGAGCAGGACGTTGCGCTCGAAGACCAGCCCCAGGATGCCGAGGAGCAGCGCCACCAGGACGACGCCGCCCAGGACCAGCCGCCGCTCGGAGGCCGCGAGCGTCCGGCGGAGCGGGGCCAGCGAGCGGTCGATGATCAGCATCCCGTTGATCCTCGACACCGGGCTGTGGCAGCGCTGGCAGGCCGCGGCGTTGGGCAGGGGCGAGAGGGTGCGGAGCACGCCGCCGCCGGGCCGGAGCACCGTCAGGGCTCCCGCCTCGCCGGTCTCGCGCCAGGTCGCGAGCTGGCGGCGCTCCAGCGAGTCCTCGGGGAAGCGCCGCAGCGAGGCGCTGGGATCGCTCGACAGCTTGACCGTCCCGTGGACGTCCAGGATCCCCACCCAGGTGACGCCGGGGGCGCGGCCGATGACCGGGACCAGCCGGACCAGCGTCCGCCGGTCCTCGGAGAGCATCTGCTCCTCCAGGACCCCGCGGAGCTCGTTGCTGTCGGCGACGCTGGCCCGCTCCGTCGCGTCCAGGATGGCGGTGTCGAAGTACTGCACCGTCAGCCAGGCGTGGAGGCCGAACACCGCGGCGGTGGCGGTGCCCACGAGGAGCACGAGCTTGTACCGCAGGCGGAAGCGCCGCGACGGCTTCGGCTCACCGGGGCGCGAGGGCTCGACCACCGAGCGATTATGGGTTGGAAGGGGCGCAGGAATGCAAGCCGCGCCCCGCTTGCCCGCCCCGGCATCCCGCCCCGGCAACCCGCTCCGGCGGTGCGGAGGCGCCCCCCGGTCCCGCGCCCCGGGCCGCCTCGCGCCGGGGCGCCCGGCGCGCGACATGCCAGGTTGGCAGGAGCCTGACATTCCCGCAGGTCGGGGTCGCGCGCGGCGGCTTGCGCTGGATCAGGCGAGGCGCGCAGGTGACCGGAATCGGCGGGACGCGGGCCGTCACTGCTCGTGACGTCCCGGTGGCGCCGGCATTGCAGCGTGGCGCCCCAGGCGGCGGCGAGGCCTGTCCTCGCCGCCCGCGACCACCCTTGCCCCAGAGGCCTGCATGTCGATCTCGAAGCGGCGGCTCCCCCAGCTCCTCCTCCTCGCGGTGGGCCTGGCGGCGGCCACTCCGGCGAGGGCGATCCCGCCGTTCGCGAGGAAGTACGGGACGAGCTGCCTGACCTGCCACACGGTGTACCCGAAGCTGACGCCGTTCGGAGAGGCCTTCCGGCGCAACGGCTACCGCTTCCCGGGCGTGGACTCGGACTACGTGAAGCAGGGGACGGTGGCGCTGGGCCAGGAGGCGAACAAGAAGAGCTTCCCGGCCGCGGTGTGGCCCGCGGTCATCCCGGACTCGGTGCCCATCGGCGTGGGGTTCAACGGCAGCCTGCGGACCTTCCCGGACAAGACGGCGACCGATCCCCGGGGCAGCAACGGGCGCCAGTTCTCCTTCGACGACCTGGTGGCGGAGGGGCACCTCTGGCTGGGCGCGGCCCTGTCGGACACCACCACGCTCTGGGGCGAGCTGACGCTCGGGGACGGGCAGCCGGTCAGCGTGGAGCACGCCCAGGTGCTGTTCAACGACGTGGTGGGGCCGGCGCACTGGGTGAACGTGGTGGTGGGGAAGGGGTTCGTCACGCTGTCGAGCTTCGGGCCGCACTCGTCGTACGCGGCGGACGTCCAGATCCCCAGCCTGCCGGTGACGGCGATGGGCGGGACGGCGGCGGCCGGCGGGGCGGTCACGCCGCTGGGGGCCGGGCTGAACCTCCTGGACAGCTACAAGGGGGTCGAGGTGAACGGCGTGGTGGACGGCCGGTTCAACTACGCGGTGGGCGTGTCGGGGAGCAACGGCGTGCCCGGCTTCAACAGCGAGAACTGGTACGGGAGCGCGGGCTTCAAGGTCGGCGGGATGCGGCTGGACGGCGAGGGGGACAGCGGGCCGAAGGACTCGATGCGCCCCTGGGCCGAGGAGGCCCTGACGCTGCACGGCTTCGCCTACCACTCCAACGAGCACTTCGCGGACGCGCTGGGGCTCGGGCCGACCTCGAACGACGTCTCGCTCACCGTGGGCGGCGGGCTGCGCGCCCAGTACGGCTCGGCGGAGCTCGACCTCGGCTACTACACGCAGTCGCACAGCCGGGGGAACGTGGCCTGGGACGCCGCGGCCGGCAGCCTGGCCTACACCAAGGTGACCGGCGACGCGCTCTACGGCGAGCTGTCCTACGTCGTCTACCCCTGGCTGGTGCCGGTGCTGCGGGTGGAGCAGGTGGGGCTGAAGCCGTCGGGCGGGACGCGGGTGACCGACCTGCACCTGATGCCGGCGCTGGCCTTCCTGATCCGGCCGGACATGAAGGTGGTCCTGGCGGGCAACGTCGAGATGGCGAACGGCTTCCCGACGGTCCCGGATCCGGCGGGGAACCCGGTGCCGGTGGCCTGGCAGGGCGGGAGCGCGGACTGGGGGGCGATCGGCATCGGGCCGACGCCGACCAGCCTGGGCACCTCGAAGATGAGCGAGCTGGAGTCCGTGAACGTCTTCTTCGCCTGGGCGCTGTAGCCGCCGCCGGCGCAGACGCAACCCCGAAAGCCCGAGGAGACACCCCTTGCGCACCGCACCGCTCGCCGCCTCGCTGCTGGCCGCCCTCGCCGTCGCCGGGACCGCCCGGGCCGAGGGGGGCACCATCGCCGGAAAGGTGGAGGCCACGCCGGCCAAGTACCTCCCGGAGACGGTCGTCTACCTGAAATCGGTCCCGGGGAGCCGGCCCGCCCGGACGCACCAGATGGACCAGCGGGGGATGCAGTTCCTGCCCCACGTGCTGCCGGTGACCCAGGGGGACACGGTGAAGTTCCTGAACCACGACCACGTGGCCCACAACGTCTACTCGCCGGACGGGGAGGGGTACAACCTGGGGTCGTTCAAGGAGGGGGAGGCGGCCAGCTTCGTCTTCAAGAAGACCGGGGTCTACACGCAGCTGTGCAGCATCCACCCGGAGATGCTGGCCTACGTGTTCGTCGGCCAGAACCCGTTCGCCGCGGCGGTGGACGCCAAGGGCCACTACGTCATCAAGGACGTCCCGGCCGGCACCTGGCAGCTGGCCGTCTGGAACGCCCACAAGCTCAAGGCTCCCGACCGCAGCGTCACCGTCGCGGCCGGGAAGAAGCTCGAGGCCGACTTCGCGCTGAAGCGCTGAGCGACGCCACGATGGGCCTGCGGGATTCGACGATGCGCTCCAGGCGCCTCGCCCTGGCGGCCGCCGCCCTGGCGCTGCTGGGACCCTCCGCGGCCCGGCCGGAGGAGCCCGCCGCCTCCCCGGCCGGCGCGGAGGGCGCGCTGGTGCCCGGGCCGGCCGGCGAGGTGGCCTTCGACCACCAGGTGCACGCCGGCCAGTTCAAGATGCCCTGCCTCGACTGCCACGTGTTCGCCGACAAGTCGCCGGTGGCGGGGCTGCCCTCGGGCCGCAAGTGCCTGGGCTGCCACAAGTTCGTAAAGGAGGACCGGGAGCACCCGGAGAACACCGCCCGGATCAAGATCATGCTGGACCGGCTCGACGCCGGGCAGCCCCTCCGCTGGGTCCGGGTCTTCGCGGTCCCCGACTTCATCTACTTCTCCCACCGGGTGCACGTGGCCGCCAAGGTCGACTGCAAGGAGTGTCACGGCGACGTGGCGACGGAGAAGGTGGTCCGCCAGGACCGCCCGTTCACCATGGGTCGCTGCCTGAAGTGCCACGAGGAGCGCCGGGCCTCGCGCGAGTGCCTGGCGTGCCACAAGTGACGGGGAAACCGATGAAGGTGACACGGCGAGGCTTCCTCGGGACGGCCGTCGGCGCCCTGGGCACGGGCGTCCTGGCGGGCTGCACCGACAAGCTCCCCCGCTACGTGGTCCCGCAGCTCATCCCGGCCGACGACGCCGTCCCCGGGCTGGCGCGGCACTACCGCACCGTGTGCCGCGAGTGCCCGGCCGGCTGCGGCGTCACCGCGCGGGTGCGCGAGGGGCGGGCCGTGAAGCTGGAGGGCAACCCCGAGGATCCCGTCGGGCGCGGCGCCCTGTGCCCGCGCGGGCAGGCGGCCATCGAGGGGCTCTACGCCTCGGCCCGCCTCGGCGCGCCGCGCGCCGGCGACCGGGAGATCGGCTGGGAGGAGGCGGAGAAGCAGCTCGCCGCCGGGCTGCAGCGCGCCCTCGACGCCAAGAAGCTGGTGGTGGTCGTCACCCGCCCGGAGACGGGCCAGCTCGGCGGGCTCCTCGGCGCCTGGCTGGGCGCGCTGGGCCAGTCGCCGTCGCAGGTGGTCACCTTCGACGCCATGGACCGGCCCTGGCTCCGCGAGGGGCAGGCGCGCGCCTTCGGCACGGCGGCCACGGCCCTCCCCGACCTGGCCGCGGCACGCCTGGTCCTCTCGGTCGGGGACGACTTCCTCGAGGAGGGCTCGCCCGTCGAGCAGGCGCGGGCCCTGGCGGACCAGCGCGCGGCCGGCGGCCGGATGGTGTACGTCGGCCCGCGGCTCTCCCTCACCGCGGCCGCGGCGGACGAATGGCTCCCGGTGGAGCCCGGCACCGAGACCGTCTTCGTGCTGGGGCTCCTCCGGCTGGTGATGGAGAAGGCCGGCGCCCGGGCGGGGCTGGCCCCGGCCACCGCGGACGCGCTCCGCCGCCGCCTCGCCCGCTACGACGTCGCCGCGGTCGCGGCCCGGACCCGGACGGACCCGCGGGCGCTGCGGGACCTGGCGAGCGCCCTGGTGCGCGACGGGCCCAGCCTGTGCGTCGGGCCGGGCCGCGCCGTCGCCGGCGCCGACGCGGCCACGCTGGCGGAGGCCGTCCTGGCGCTGAACGCGCTCCTCGGCAACGTCGGCCGGACGCTACGCTTCCTCGCCGCCCCCGCGCCCCGGCCGTCGCTGGCGCTCGCCGACCTCTACGGCCGGGCGGCGGCCGGCGACGTCGGCGCGCTGGTCCTCCACCACGCCGACCCGCTGGGCTACGGGCAGGTGCACGCCCCCTTCGCCGCGGCCCTCGCCAAGATCCCGTTCGTGGCGGCGTTCGTGAACGAGCTGGACGAGACGGCGCGCCAGGCGCACCTGGTCCTCGCCGACCACCACTTCCTGGAGGCCTGGTCGGACGTGCGGACGCGGCCGGGCCTGGCCGGCGTCCAGCAGCCGGTGATGTCGCCGGTGCGGGGGACGCGGGCTGCCGCCGACGAGCTGCTGGCGGTGGCCCGCCTGCTGGGGAAGACCACCGGCCTGCCGGACGGCTCCTTCGGCGAGGCGCTGCGCGGCGCCTACCAGCCGAAGGAGATCGAGCACGGGCTCCGCGTCGAGGAGGCGGCCCCGGTGGTGCCGGCGCTCGCGCCCGGGCTCCTCGCCTCGCTCCCCGCCGTCGAGCCGGCCGGCCCCGCGCCGGGCCTGCCGCTCGTCGTCGCGCCGAGCTTCCGGAGCCTCGACGGCCGTCCGCCGCGGAGCGCGCTGCTCCAGGAGCTTCCCGATCCGATCACCGGCTTCTCCTGGACCGGGTGGGTGGAGCTCCACCCGGCCACCGCCGCGCCGCTCGGCCTCCGGACCGGGGACGTCGTGGAGCTGCACGGGCCGGGCGGCCGCCACCTGCTGCCCGCGTTCGTCTCGGAGTCGATCCGGGCGGGGGCGGCCGCGGTCCCGGTCGGCGACGCGACGGCGCTCCTCGACGGCCGCGGGCACCTCGGGGCCGGCGCCCGGGTCACGCTGCGTCGCACCGGCGGCAGGGTGGAGCGCCCGCACCCCGGTGTCGGCGGGGCGAAGGGCGGGCACCAGCTGGTCCGCACCGTGGACCGGGCGGCTCCCTCGCTGCCGCGCGCGGCTCCCCTGCCGTCGATGTACCCGCCGGTCAAGCACCCGGTCCACCGCTGGGGCCTGGCCGTGGACCTCGACCGCTGCAACGGCTGCGGGGCCTGCACCGCCGCCTGCTACGTCGAGAACAACCTCGCCATCGTCGGGGCCGACCAGGTGGCCCGCGGCCGCTCCATGTCCTGGCTCCCGGTGCAGGCCGAGGTGGACCGGAGCCGGGGGACGCCGGCGTACTCCTTCGTCCCGCTGGGCTGCCAGCACTGCACCGCCGCGCCCTGCGAGTCGGTCTGCCCCACCTTCGCCACCTACCACACCAGCGAGGGCATCAACGCCCAGGTGTACGCGCGCTGCATCGGCACCCGGTACTGCGAGAACAACTGCCCCTACGGCGTCCGGCGCTTCAACTTCCTGGACTGGCCGCGCGACCCCTCGGAGCGGCTCGGGCTCAACCCCGACGTGACCGTGCGCGAGCGAGGCGTCACCGAGAAGTGCACCCTCTGCGCCCAGCGGATCCGCGGAGGCGAGGAGCAGGCGAGGCTGGACAAGCGGCCGCTCCGCGACGGCGAGATCGTCTCGGCCTGCGCCGCCTCCTGCCCCACCCGGGCCATCGTCTTCGGCGACCTGAAGGATCCCGGCTCCGCCGTCTCCCGGCTGGCCGCCGACGGGCGCGCCTACCAGCTCCTGGCCGAGCTCAACACCCAACCGGGCGTCTTCTACCTCGCCCGCCGCCGAAGGGGCTCGCCGTGACGGAAGCCAGCCTGGCGCAGATCGAGAACGACACCGTGGCCACCATGGCCGGGACCACCTGGCGCTGGTGGCTGGGGCTCGCCGCCGCCGTCTCCATGGTCGCGCTGGGAGGCTGGGCCTGGTCCACCATGCTCCGCCAGGGGCTGGGGATCACCGGCCTCGACGAGCCGGTGATGTGGGGCGCGCTCATCACCACCTTCGTCTTCTTCATCGGGGTCAGCCACTCCGGGACGCTGGTCTCGGCCATCCTCTTCTTCACCCGCTCGCCCCTGCGGGCGGCCATCGGCCGATCCGCCGAGGCCATGACCGTCTTCACCATCCTCACCGCCGGCCTCTACCCCATCGTCCACATCGGGCGCTCCTGGCTCTTCTTCTACGTGCTGCCCTACCCGAACCAGCGGCAGCTCTGGATGAACTTCCGGTCGCCGCTCACCTGGGACGTCTTCGCCATCACCTCCTACGTGTCGGTGAGCGCGCTCTTCCTCTACATGGGGATGCTGCCGGACCTGGCGCTCCTGGCGCGCCGGGTGCGCGGCTGGCGGCGCCCGCTCTACCGGGTCCTGACGCTCGGGTTCGCCGGCACCGACGGGGAGTGGCGGCTCTTCGAGAAGGCCTACCCCATCTTCGCCGGCGTGGTCATCCCGCTGGCCGTCTCGGTGCACAGCGTGGTGTCGTGGGACTTCGCCATGACCCTGATGCCGGGCTGGCACTCGGCCATCTTCGCCCCCTACTTCGTCGCCGGCGCCATCTTCTCGGGGATCGCGGTGGCCGTCCTGCTGCTCTCCGCGCTGCGCCGCGGCTACCGGCTGCAGCGCTACATCACCGCGGAGCACTTCGACCTGCTGGCCAAGCTCCTCCTGGCCATGTCGCTGGTGATGACCTTCGTCTACGCCACCGAGTTCTTCATGGCCTTCTTCCGCGGCAGCGAGGCGGAGGCGCAGCTGTTCCGCTGGCGGGCCACCGGGACCTACGCGCCGATCTTCTGGGGCGTGGTGGGCTGCAACAGCGTGGCGCCCCTGGCCCTGTTCTGGTCGCGGGTGCGCCGGAACCTCCCCGCGCTCATCGTCATCTCGGCGCTGGTGACGGTGGGGATGTGGTTCGAGCGCTTCCTCTTCATCGTCACCACCCTGGCCCACAACTACGTCGCCCAGAACTGGGGCAACTACGTGCCGACGCTGCGGGAGAGCCTCATCTGCGTCGGCGGCCTGGGCTGGTTCCTCATGCTCTTCCTGCTGTTCGTCAAGCTCTTCCCCTGCATGGCCATCTCCGAGAGCATGCAGAGCCGCCACGCCGCGGACGCCGCCGCGGGCGCCGCCACCCCCGAGGCCAGCCATGCCTGAGGAGCTGGTGGCCGTCTACGCCGATCCCGACGAGGCGCTGCGGGTGGTCCTGGCGCTGCGCGACCGGGGCGTCGCCGGCGCCCAGGTCTCGAGCCCGGCCGCCTTCCCGGTGGTGCACGAGGTCGAGCACACCGGCCACTCCCGCACCCTGGGCTGGTTCGCGCTCGGCGGCGGCCTCACCGGGCTCGGCTGCGCGGCGGCCCTGCAGGTGGTGACGTCGCGGTCGCTCGGCCTGGTCGTCGGCGGCAAGCCCATCGTCGCCTGGACCGCGTTCGGCGTGGTGATGTTCGAGCTCACCATGCTCTTCGCCGGGGCCACGAACTTCCTCGCCCTGGTGCTGCTCTCGGCGCTGGCGCGGCGCCGGGTGGCGCGCGCGGTCCGCGACCAGGTGAGCAGCGAGCGCATCGTGGTGGTGGTGCCCCTCGGCGGCCTCGACCCGCAGCGCCGCGCCGCGGCGCGGGGCGTGCTCGGCGACGGCCTGGCGGAGGCGCTCCCGTGACCCGGCGCGCCTGGGCCGCGGTCCTGGTCGCCCTGGCGGGGTGCGACGGCGCCAGCAGCTGGCCGGCCAGCATGGCCCGCCAGCCGGCGGTGCAGCCGCTGCAGGAGGCCCGCCCGGTGCCGGCCCACTCCATCCCCCTGGGCGGCGTCGAGACCCTGGCGGATCGCGAGGACGACGCAGATCTGAGTCCGCCGGCCCCGCTCGACGCCGACGCGGTGTCGCGCGGGCGGGTGCTGTTCGCCACGCACTGCACCCCGTGCCACGGGCCCGAGGGCAGGGGAGACGGCCCGGTCTCGGCCAAGTTCCCGCCGGCGCCCAACCTGCGCTTCGTCACCATCTGCAACCGCAGCGACGGCTTCATCTACGGGACGCTCACCGCCGGCGGGCGCGCCATGCCGACGATGCGCGAGGGCACCAGCTCGCGGGATCGCTGGGACCTGGTCGCCTTCGTCCGCGCGCTGCAGCGCGAGGGGTGCGTCTCGCCGCCCCCGCCCCCGGATGGAGGTGCACGGTGAGCTGGACGCGAGAGGCGGAGGCGGCCCTGGGGCCGCGGACGATGTGGGCGGCCCTGGCCGCGGTCGGGCTCGGCGCCGCCGCCTTCGCCACGGGCCTCACCGGCGGGGGCGCGCCGCGCGCCTACGCGGCCCTCATCGCCAGCTGGCTCTTCTTCACCGGGGCGGCGGTCGGCGCGGTGGCCTTCCGCGCCCTGTTCCGGGTGGTCGGCGCCGGCTGGGCCCGGCCGCTCGCGCCGATGGCCGGCGCGTCGGCGGCCTTCCTCCCCGCCGCGGCGGGCGTGCTCCTCGTCATCGTGGCCGGCGCCGGGGTCGCGCCCTGGGTCGCGCAGCCGGCCGGGTGGCTGGCGACGCCGTTCCTGGTGGCGCGGCAGCTGGCGCTGAACGCCGCGCTGTTCGGGCTGGCCTGGGCCGGGTTCCGGGGGGCCGGCGGCGCCGGGGCGCCGACGCTCCGGGCCTCGGTCGCCTACCTGCTCCTCTTCGCCGTGGTGCTGTCGATCTGGGCCTTCGACTTCGTGCTGGGGCCGGCGCCCGGCTGGGGGAGCACGCTCATCGGGCCCTACCTCTTCGTGGGCGCGTTCATCGCTGGGGCCGGCCTCGTCACCCTGCTCGGGGTGGCGCGCGGCGCGCTCTCCGAGCGCCAGCGCGTCGACGCCGGGGCGCTGCTCCTGACCCTGGCCATCTTCTGGGCGTACCTCTTCTGGTCGCAGTACCTCACCATCTGGTACGCGAACCTCCCCGACGAGATCGCCTTCGCGCTGCGGCGCGGCGTGGACGGGTGGGGCGCGGTGGTGGGCGCGGTGGTCGTCCTGGTCTTCGCGGTGCCATTCCTGGGGCTGATCCACCCGCGGAGCCGCAAGCAGCCCCGGGTCCTGATCGCGGTGCTGGTCGCCCAGCTCGTCGGGCTGTGGCTGAACTGCAACCTCCTGGTCCTGCCCTCGCTCTCCGCGCCCGGGACGGCGCCGCTGGGGCCGCGCGACCTCCTCATCGCCCTGGGGATGCTGGGGGCCTTCGCCCTCTCGGTCGGGCCCGGGGTGATGGCGGACGCCGCCGCCCGGTAGCGCGCCGCCGCTCGCGACCCTTCGCGGCGGTGGCGGCCCGGCCGCCCGGCGGGCGTACAATGGCCGCGTGGAGGCCCGCCTCGTCGAGTTCGCCCGGCTCCTGCGCGCCAGCGGCGTCCGCGCCTCGCCCGCCGAGGTGACCGAGGCGGCGCGCGCCGCGGTCCTGGTCGGGGTCGGGGAGCGGGGCGCCTTCCGGGCCGCGCTGCGGGCCACGCTGGTGAAGCGGGCCCTGGACGTCCCCATCTTCGACCAGCTCTTCGACCTGTACTTCTCGGCGCTGGGCCGGGCCCTGGAGGCGGTCGACCGGTCGCTGCTCGAGGAGGTCGAGCGCTCCCGCCTGCTGGAGGGAGACGACCTGGAGGCGGCCCGCGAGGCGCTCTCCGGGGCGCTGCCGCGCCTCTCCCCGCTGGCCCGGGCGGCCCTCTCCGGCGACCGGGGCACCCTGGCGCGCCTCTTCCAGGAGGCGGCGCTGCGGCTCGACTTCTCCGGCCTGGTGATGGCCGCCCAGGTGAGCTTCTACGCGCGCCGGCTGCTCTCCGGCGCCGGCGGCGGCACGCTGCCCCACGACCGCGCCGACGTCGACCAGGCGCTGCGCACCGCCGGCCTCACCCCGCGCGGCCTGGAGCTGGTGACGGCGCGGGTGGGGGAGGCGGTGGAGGCGGTGGAGGAGGCGGCGCGCCGCTGGGTGGAGCTGGAGGCGCGCGCCCGGGGCATCGGGCGGCGCCGCACCGGGACGCCGCTGGCCTCCACCCCCATCTCCCGGGCCGAGCGCGAGCGGGTGGAGCTGGCGGTGCGGCGGCTGGCGCAGCGGCTCAAGGCCCGCCTGCAGCGGCGCGAGCGCTCCCGCCGGCGCGGCGCGCTCCACGTCCGGCGCACCCTGCGCAAGAACATGGGGCTGGGCGGCTTCCCGGCGGCGCCGGTCTTCCGGCAGAAGCAGCGCGACCGGCCCGACGTGGTGGTGCTCTGCGACGTCTCCGACTCGGTCCGCAACGTCTCCCGGCTGATGCTGCTCTTCCTCTACACGCTGCAGGAGATCTTCCACCGGGTCCGCAGCTTCGTCTTCGTCTCGGAGGTGGGCGAGGTGACCGCCGTCTTCCGCGAGGAGCGGGACGCCGCCCGGGCCGCCGACCTGGCCACCGCCGGGAAGGTGGTGAGCCTGGCGGGCAACTCCAACTACGGCCGCGCCCTGCGCCAGTTCCACGAGCTCCACCTCGGGGCGGTGGGGCGGCGCACCACGGTGATCGTCATCGGCGACGGGCGCACCAACTACTTCCCCCACCAGGCCTGGGCGCTGCGCGCCATCCGCAAGAAGGCCCGCCGGCTGCTCTGGATCTGCCCGGAGGAGCGCTGGGCCTGGGGCAGCGGCGACTCGGAGATGCCGGCCTACGCCCGCGAGTCCGACCGGGTGGCCACGGTCACCACCCTGGCGGACCTGGAGGCGGTGGCCGACCAGCTGGTCCCGCGGGAGGCCCGCGGTTGACGCGGGCGCCCCGGCCGCCCTAGAACCGCGCCCGATGTCGGACCTGGTCTCGCTGGGCCGCGGCACCACCGCCGCGCCGGCCGCGCCGCGGGGCGCGGCGCGCCGCAAGGTGTTCGTCCACACCTTCGGCTGCCAGATGAACGACGCCGACAGCCAGCGGATGGTCGAGCTGCTGAGGCGCAGCGACTACGCCCCCACCGCCCACCCGGAGGACGCCGACCTCATCCTCCTCAACACCTGCGCCGTCCGGGAGAAGGCGGAGCAGAAGCTCCTCTCCGCGCTGGGCCGCTACCGGGAGCACAAGGCGCGGCGGGGGGCGGTGATCGCGGTGGGCGGCTGCGTCGCCCAGGCCGAGAAGGAGCGGCTCCTCACCCGCGTCCCCTACGTGGACTTCGTCTTCGGCCCCGACCACGTCGCCGAGCTGCCGGCGCTGTTGGAGCGGGCCGGCCGGGAGCGCTTCGCCGAGACCGGCTGGATGGACCCGGAGGAGTACCTCTTCCCCCGGGCCGACGCGGAGGCGGCGCGGGGGCGGGCCACCGCCTTCGTCACCGTGATGAAGGGCTGCGACAACGTCTGCTCCTTCTGCATCGTCCCCCACACCCGCGGGCGCGAGGTGTCGCGCCCGGCCGACGAGGTGGTGGCGGAGTGCGCCGCCCTGGCGGCGGTGGGCGTGCGCGAGGTGACCCTCATCGGCCAGAACGTGAACTCCTACCGCGGCGGCTGCGACTTCGCGGGGCTGCTGCGGCGGGTCGCGGCCCTCCCGGGGATCGCCCGGGTGCGATTCACCACCAGTCATCCACACGACCTCTCCGGGGCGCTCGTCGAGGCCTTCGCGGCCGAGCCCGGGCTCATGCCCCACTTCCACCTGCCGGTGCAGTCGGGCTCCGACCCGGTGCTGGCGCGGATGCGGCGCGACTACACGGTGGAGGAGTACCGGGAGCGGCTCGACCGGCTCCGCCAGGCCCGGCCCGGCATCGCCGTCACCACCGACTTCATCGTCGGCTTCCCCGGCGAGACCGAGGAGGACTTCGAGCGGTCGCTGCGGCTCCTCGAGGAGGCCCGGTTCGACAACTCCTTCAGCTTCGTCTACAGCCCGCGCCCGCACACCGGGGCGGCGCGCCGGCTGGGGAGCGCGCCGGAGTGGCGGGAGGTCCCGCGGGAGGTCGCGGTGGCGCGGCTGGAGCGGCTCCAGGCGGCGCAGCGCCGCATCTCCGCCGAGGGGCTGGCGGCCCAGCTCGGGCGGGTGGTGGAGGTGCTGGTGGAGGGGCCCGGCGAGGAGCCGGGGAGCCGCGTCGGCCGCACCCCGTGGAACCACCTGGTGCACCTCGCCGCGGGCGAGGCCGAGGCGCCGGCGGGCGCGCGGGTGCGCGTGCGCGTCACCCGGGCCGGCGGGAGCAGCCTCTCGGGCGAGCCGGCCTGAGAGGCCCGACCCGGCGCGTCCCCTGGCCGTGTCCTTGCCCCGCCGGAGGGGCGCGGGCTATGGTCGCGCCGGGACTCCAGCCGATGGCCCTCATCCGACCGCACGGCGGCGTCAGCCCCCGGCTCCACGACAGCGTCCTCGTCGTCGAGACGGCGACGGTGATCGGCGACGTGGAGATCGGCGAGGGCTCGTCGATCTGGTTCGGCGCCGTGGTTCGCGGCGACGTGAACCGGATCCGCATCGGGGCCCGCACCAACGTCCAGGACCTGTGCGTGGTCCACGTCACCGGGAAGACCAACCCCACGGTGGTGGGCGACGACGTGACCGTCGGTCACCGGGTGACGCTGCACGGCTGCACCGTCCAGGACCGGTGCCTCGTCGGCATCGGCGCCGTGGTCATGGACGGCGCGGTGATCGGGCCCGACGCCATGGTCGGCGCCGGGGCCCTGGTGCCGCCGGGGATGGTGGTGCCCCCCGGGACCCTGGCGCTGGGCGCCCCGGCCCGGGTGAAGCGGGAGCTGACGCGGGAGGAGATCGACTTCTTCCGCGACTCGGCGGCGCGCTACGCGGCCCTGGCGGCGCGCTACCGCGCCGAGGGGTGGGCGGCCCGATGACCGTCGAGGAGAAGATGGAGGCCCTGGGGGCCTCGGCGCTGTTCGCCGACTTCACCGACACCGGGAAGCGGATCTTCGCGACCATCGCCCAGGAGAAGCGGGCCCCGGCCGGCTCGCCGCTCTTCGTCGAGAACATGGTGGGCGAGGCGCTCTACGTGGTGGTCTCGGGCGAGGTGCGGCTCACCCAGCGCCGGCCGGAGGGAGGGGACCGCGAGGTGGGCCAGGCCGGCCCCGGCGACCACCTGGGGGAGCTGGCGGTGCTCGCCCCCAGCGTCCGGCTGGTCTCGGCGGTGGCCCGCAGCGACTGCCACGTCCTGGAGATCAGCCAGCGCGACTTCCTGGCGCTGGCCCCGCAGAAGCCGCAGGCCTGCCTGAAGCTGGCCACCGCGGTGGCCGGGGTCCTGGCGCGGCGCGCCGGCGACGCCCGCGAGTTGCTGCGCGAAGCCCTGGTCCGGTCGCAGCAGGGCTCCTGACCCGCGCGGAACGCGCCGAGCCGCCCCGGGACCGATGCTCCAGCACCTCGTCGACCTCCTCCAGGACCACTCGCTGCTGGCCGGGCAGCTCTTCGTCTTCGGCGCGCTGCTCCTCTGCGGCTTCGGCCTCCCCGTCCCCGAGGACGTGATCCTGGTGACCGGCGGGGTGCTGGCCTGGATCGCCTCGCCGCTGGAGGAGCCGACCCTGGCCGCCATGGCCCGCGACGCCGGGCTGCTGTCGGTGGTGGGGGTGGGGCTCCTCGGCATCCTCGCCGGCGACTCGGTGATCTTCTGGGCCGGGCGGCGGCTGGGACGGCGGGTGGCCGAGTTCCGGCTGCTGCGCCACATGGTGACGCCGGAGAAGCTGCAGCAGG
>JAKAEO010000010.1:0-5573 GCA_021818285.1 Myxococcales bacterium | reverse complement strand
TGGAGACGCGGCTGCGGCGCCAGGGGAACGTGGTGGTGATGATCGCCCGCTTCCTGCCCGGGCTGCGGGCGCCCACCTACTTCACGGTGGGCCACTCCCGCTTCGCCTACTGGAAGTTCCTGCTCTACGACGGGCTGGCGGCGATGGTCTCGGCGCCGCTCTGGGTCTGCCTGGGCTTCTGGTTCGGCGACGACATCGGCCGGGCGGCGGCGGCGGCCTCCCGCTTCTCCCACTTCCTGCTGGCCGGGGTCCTGGCGCTGGTGGCGCTGATCGTCGGCCGGTGGTGGTGGGGGCGCCGGCGGGCGGCGCGGGCCGCCGCGGCGCGGCCGGCCGAGGAGCCGCCCGACGACGCGGAATGACGGCCCGGCGCGGGTTTCCGGCGCCGGCGCGGCCGCCTTGACGCCCCGGATGCGGATCGCTATATGTCCGCATGCTCAATCGGGACGAACTGCGCGATGCCCTGACGTTCGACGACGTCCTCCTGGTTCCGGGCGAGAGCGACGTCCTCCCCCGCTCGGTCGAGACGGCGTCGCGGCTGACCCGCAACATCCAGCTCCACATCCCCCTGGTGTCGGCGGCCATGGACACGGTCACCGAGGCCAAGATGGCGATCGCCATGGCCTCCGAGGGCGGGATGGGCTTCGTCCACAAGAACCTCTCCGTCGAGGACCAGGCCGCCGAGGTGGTGAAGGTGAAGAAGTACGAGTCGGCGGTGGTGTCCGACCCCATCACCATCGAGCCCGAGGCGCCGCTGCACCGGGCGGTGGCCCTGATGCGGGAGAACGGCATCTCCGGCATCCCGGTGACCAGCAAGGGCAAGCTGGTGGGCATCCTCACCAACCGCGACCTGCGCTTCGAGCGCAACCTCGACCAGCGGGTGGACGAGGTGATGACCAAGAAGCTGGTGACCGCCCCGGTGGGCGTGACCATCGAGGAGGCCAAGGACCTCCTGCACCGGCACCGCATCGAGAAGCTGCTGGTGGTGAACCCGGACTACGAGCTGAAGGGGCTGGTCACCATCAAGGACATCGAGAAGATCCAGAAGCACCCGCACGCCGCCAAGGACCGCCTGGGCCGCCTGCTCTGCGGGGCCGCGGTGGGGGTGGGGCCGGATCGCGAGGCCCGCATCGCCGCGCTGCTGAAGGCCGGGGCCGACGTCATCGCCATCGACACCGCCCACGGCCACTCCCGGGGCGTGGTGGACGCGGTCCGCGCCACCAAGGCCAACTTCCAGGGGGTGGAGCTGGTGGCCGGGAACGTCGCCACCGCCGAGGCGGCCGAGGCGCTGTGCCGGGCCGGCGTGGACGGCGTGAAGGTCGGGGTGGGGCCGGGCTCCATCTGCACCACCCGGGTGGTGGCCGGCGTCGGCGTGCCGCAGATCACCGCGGTGGACGACTGCACTCGCGCCGCCGAGAAGTTCGGCGTCCCCGTCATCTCCGACGGCGGCGTGAAGTACTCGGGCGACATGGTGAAGGCGCTGGCCGCCGGCGCCTCGACGGTGATGGTGGGCTCGCTGCTGGCCGGCACCGAGGAGGCGCCGGGCGAGGTCATCCTCTACCAGGGGCGCAGCTACAAGAGCTACCGCGGCATGGGCTCGATCGGCGCCATGAAGCAGGGCTCCAAGGACCGCTACTTCCAGGGCGACGTCGCCGACGCCGAGAAGCTGGTGCCGGAGGGCATCGAGGGGCGGGTCCCGTACAAGGGCACCGTCTCCATGAACGTGCTGCAGCTGGTGGGCGGCCTGCGCTCCGGCATGGGCTACCTGGGCTGCGCCAGCATCGCCGAGCTCCGGACCCGGCCGCGCTTCGTGCGCATCTCCGCGGCCGGCCTGCGGGAGAGCCACGTCCACGACGTGATCATCACGCAGGAGGCGCCGAACTACCGGATCGACTCCTGAGGCGTCTCGCCGGGGAGGGGCGGGGGCGCGACCCCCGTGGAAAGGACAGGGGCGTGAGCGGCGCGAAGGACATCCACTCCGAGAAGATCCTCATCCTCGACTTCGGGTCGCAGTACACCCAGCTCATCGCGCGGCGGCTGCGCGAGCTGGGCGTCTACTGCGAGATCCACGCCGGCCCCATGCCGGCGGAGAAGATCCGCGCCTTCGCGCCCCGGGGCATCGTGCTCTCCGGCGGCCCGGCCAGCGTCCTGGCCGCCGGCAGCCCGCGCCCCGACCCGCTGGTCTGGGACGCCGGCGTCCCGGTGCTGGGCATCTGCTACGGGCTGCAGCTGCTGGCCCACGAGCTGGGCGGCAAGGTGGACGGGTCGGCCCACCGCGAGTTCGGGCCGGCCACCGTCGAGGTCCGGTCGGAGTCGCCGCTCTTCGCCGGCCTGCCCGGCAGCCTGGACGTCTGGATGAGCCACGGCGACCGCGTGGAGGCCGTCCCCGCCGGCTTCCGGCCCATCGCCGCGACCGCCAACGCCCCCTTCGCCGCCGTCGAGGACCGCGCCCGGCGCATCTACGGCGTCCAGTTCCACCCCGAGGTGGTCCACACCCCGCGCGGCGCCGCGCTGCTGCGGAACTTCGCCCTGGGGATCTGCGGCTGCTCCGGCTCCTGGTCGATGCGCGGCTACGTGGAGACCGCGGTGGAGCAGATCCGCGCCCAGGTGGGGGACGGCCACGCCATCTGTGCGCTCTCCGGCGGCGTCGACTCGGCGGTGGCGGCGGTGCTGGTCCACCGGGCCATCGGCGACCGGCTGCGCTGCATCTTCGTGGACAACGGGGTGCTGCGCTCCGGCGAGCGGGAGCAGGTGGAGGAGGTCTTCGGGAAGATGTTCCACCTGCCGCTGGTGACGGTGGACGCCCGGGCCCGCTTCCTCGGCCGGCTGGCCGGCGTCACCGACCCGGAGGCCAAGCGCAAGATCATCGGGCGCGAGTTCATCGCCGTCTTCGAGGAGGAGGTGGAGCGGCTCGCGGCGCGCGGCGAGCGGGCCCGCTTCCTGGTGCAGGGCACGCTCTACCCGGACGTCATCGAGTCGGTCTCCTTCAAGGGGCCCTCGGCCACCATCAAGAGCCACCACAACGTGGGCGGCCTGCCCGAGGTGATGAAGCTCGGGCTGGTGGAGCCGCTGCGCGAGCTGTTCAAGGACGAGGTGCGGCGGCTCGGCGCCGAGCTCGGGCTGCCGGCGAAGAGCATCCAGCGCCAGCCCTTCCCAGGGCCGGGCCTCGCCATCCGGGTGCTGGGCGAGGTGACCGAGGAGCGGCTCGCGGTGCTGCGCAAGGCCGACGTCGTCGTCCAGGAGGAGATCCGCAGGGCCGGGCTCTACGAGAAGCTCTGGCAGTCCTTCGCCGTGCTCCTGCCGGTGCGCTCGGTGGGGGTGATGGGGGACGAGCGGACCTACGAGTCCACCTGCGCCGTCCGCGCCGTCGAGTCCACCGACGGCATGACCGGCGACTGGGCCCGGCTGCCCTACGAGGTGCTGGGGCGCATCTCCTCGCGCATCATCAACGAGGTGCGCGGCATCAACCGCGTGGTCTACGACGTCTCGTCGAAGCCGCCGGCCACCATCGAGTGGGAGTAGGGCCCACCCCGGCCCCGGCCGGTTCCTTCCCGCGCCCCGGCCCTGGGGTATCATCGGCCCGATGCGGCGCCGCCTCGCCCTGCTGGCCCTCGCGGGGGCCCTCCTCGCCTGCCAGGACTACCGGTTCAACCCGGTGGGCCGCTGCACCATCCAGCCGGGCCAGGCGCGGGTGTCGCTCAGCGACGTCACCACCGCCGACGTGCTCTTCGTGGTGGACGACTCCTTCTCGATGGATCCCATCCAGGCCAACCTCGCGACCAACTTCGGCGCCTTCATCGACAACCTGGCCGCCACCCAGAAGCAGCGGATCGCGGCGGGGAAGCAGCCCTTCGACTTCTACATCGCGGTGACCACGTCGTCGGTGCTGGTGAACGAGCTGGTCTCGAACACCTGCGGCCTGGTGGTCCCCAGCCTCTGTTCCATCGGCCCGGTCCCTCCACCGAAATTCGGTTCCGCGTACAGCTACGCCTGTGCCCCGCCCGGCAGCGCCTGCGGCGACATCATCACCAACTTCTACGATACGAGCTGCACCACCGGCCTCTCGCCGGGCGTCGGCCAGCCCTACTTCGCCGGGAACCTCGTCGGCGCCGGGTCGAACCCCAAGGTGCTGGCCTTCACCAAGAGCCTGAACTGGGCGGCCTACCCCGGCGACGCGGCCATCAACGCCCTCATCGCCCAGTTCGGCCAGAACGTGCAGGTCGGCTCCTGCGGCGCGAACCAGGAGATGCACCTCGAGGCCTCGCGCCGGGCCATCCAGAAGGCGCTCGCCGGCACGGCGCCCAACGCCGGCTTCCTCCACCCCGGCGCCAAGCTGGTGGTGGTCTGGGTGGGCAACGAGGACGACTGCTCCAGTCCGCCGGCCAGCTCCGGCGGCCTGGTCTGGAACCCCGGCGCGCCCTCGGGCAACGACGCCTGCACCGGCGACACGCTCCTCGCGGCGGCGCAGCAGAAGCAGACGCCGGTGGCCGACTACGCCGCCTTCTTCGCGGGGCTGGGGCGCCCCTTCAGCGCGGCCTTCATCCGGCCCGGCAACGACCTCTTGTTCCCCAACTGCGCCTGCGCCGGTGGCAGCTGCGGCGGGTACGGCCCCGGCACCCGGTTCAAGACGCTGGGCGACGACTTCCGCGCCCTGGGCGCCTCGGTCGTCGAGGGCTCGGTCTGCGACCCGAACTTCGGCACCACGACGCTGCCCAAGATCGCCGAGCTGGTGAAGCCGCCCGCGGGGCTCACGCTGCCGACGACCCCGGCGTCCGGCGTGGTGACGCAGCTCCGGGTCATCGACGGCGCTGGCGCCACCGTGCACACCTGCGTTGGCCCCGACGTAACCTCGGAGTGGTGGTTTGTAGACTGCGGTTCGGGCTCCGCAACGCTGAACGCATCCGCAGTGGCTGATGGGACCACTCCGAGCTCCTGCGTATCCATCCTGAAGGCCAGCGCCTGCGAACCGACGCCAGGCCAGACTCTGGCGGCAGTCTATCTGGGAACGGTTCCGGGCGGCGCATGCACCGTGACCGACGCCGGAGCTCCGGCGGCCTGTGCCGCCAAGTACAACGGGACTTCCAGCGAATGGACCTGCACCGGGTCCACTGGGGTGGACAAGGGTAGCTGTGCCTGCATCGCGGGCGCGGCCGGCTCATCGTCCGCGGCGTGTGCCCGCGCGCTGGGGGGCGCCGCGACCGACTGGACCTGCGATGGCGTGGCCGGACAAGGGGGGACCTGCCTGTGCAGGACCGGATCGCCCTGAAGCGCGCCGCCGCCGCCGCGGCGCTGATCGCCGTCGCCGGCTGCGGGGGGCTCGACAAGGCCCCGGCCGCGGCCACCCTGAAGTGCGGCCAGTCGGTGGTGATCCCGGCCCGGGTCGAGACCGACATCCTCTTCGTGGTGGACGACTCCGGCTCCATGGCCGCCGAGCAGTCGCGGCTCGCCTCCGCCTTCGGCTCCTTCATCACCGCGCTCAGCGCCACCCCGGTCCAGAACGACTTCCAGATCGGCGTCACCACCACCTCGGTGGACTGGCCCTTCTGCACCGCGCCGCTCGACGCCTCCGGCGTCTG
>JAKAEO010000150.1 GCA_021818285.1 Myxococcales bacterium | reverse complement strand
CATCTTGTAGTTCACCCCGTCCGTGACGATCCCCGTCCCGTCCGGCTTCACCTTGATCTTCGACTCCGGGTCTTCCACCCGCTTCGCGGTCACGAGGATCTTCAGGGCCATCGGCGGCTCTCCATTGATTTGAGAATCAACGAACGTCGAAAGAGTATGGCGCAGCGCGGTGAAGCGGTGCAACCCGAATCGACGGGTCCCTCGGATTCGCGGGAGGCGGCGGCCGGCACGGGTTACCATCGGCCCGTGCCCCGCCCGCGGCTCGCCCCGGTCCTGCTCCTCGTCACCCTCTTCGCGGCGGCGGCCGTGGGCGGGACCGGCGCCTTCCTGCTCGCCCGTTACCGCGCCGCGGCGGTGCGGGCCGCCGCCGAGAAGCAGGCGCTGCTCGTGGACGCGCGGGCCCACCTCGTGAACGACGAGCTCTCCCGGCTGGTGGCCGAGATGACGCGCCTCTCCCGGCTCGCCGACGTGGACCTGGCCGACAACAACCCGGAGCCGGAGAAGCGGGTGCTGCGCATCGCCGTTCGGGACACCGTCCTGTTCTCCGCGGCCATCGCCATCCTCGACGGCCAGGGCGGGCTGGTCTGGGCCGAGCCCCACGGCGCGCGCCCCGCCGGCGGCGCCGCGCTGGTCGGGGAGGCGCAGGGGCGCGGGCACGCGGTGGTCTGGCTCGCCGACCACGAGATCGACGTCGCCGCGCCGGTGGCCGGCCACGGGGCCATCGTGGGGGTGGTCTCCGGCCGCCTCCGCGACCTGTTCGGCGGCGCGCTGCAGGCCGCGGCGCGGGCGCCCGGCGGGGTGGTGCTGGAGTCTCCCGGCGGCCCGCTCATCGCCGCCGCCGGCGGCGCGGCGCCGCCCGCCCTCCAGGGAGACGGCCGGGGCCAGCGCTGGGTGGAGGATCCGTCGCACCACACCTGGCTGGTCACCGAGGCCCGGCTCACCTCGGCGCCGCTGGTCCTCCGCCTGGTGCAGCCGGAGGCGGTGGTGACGGCGGGGATCTCGGGCCCCTTCCGCAACCTGCTGGCGGTGGTGGCCGGCGCGGTGCTCCTGGCGGTCGCTGGCGGCGGCTTCCTGGCCTTCGCCCTGGGCCGGCTGGAGCGGGCCGACGAGGAGCTGCGCCGCTCGCGCGAGCTCGCCGCCGTGGGCCGGACCAGCGCCGCCATCGCCCACGAGGTGAAGAACTCGCTGAACGGCCTGTCGGTGGCCCTGGACCTGCTGGCCGCGGGGCGGGCGCCCCCGGACGCGGCCCGGCAGGTCCACGCCCAGGCCCGCGCCGAGATCGGCCGGCTGCGCGGCGTCGCCGAGGACCTGACGCTCTTCGCCGCGCCGCCCCGCCTCGAGCTGCGGCCCCTCGACCTGCGCGGCCTCTCCCGGAACGCCGCCGAGGCCAGCGCCGACCTGTCGGCCGAGGTGGGCGCCACGGTGGAGCTCCGACTCCCCGCGGCGCCGGTCCCCGTCCGCGGGGACGAGGGCAAGCTCCTCTCGGCGGCGCTCAACCTGGTGCGCAACGGCCTCGAGGCCATGGGGCCGGGGGCCTTCGGCGAGCCGCTGGGCGCGCCGCCGCCGGCCCGCGAGCGGCGGCTGGTGGTCGGCGCGCGCGCCGATCGGGGCGAGGCCGTCCTGGAGGTGGGCGACACCGGCGCCGGCCTCGCCCCCGAGGTGCGGGCCCGGCTCTTCGAGCCCTTCGTCTCCACCAAGCGCACCGGCACCGGGCTGGGCCTGGCCATCGCCCGGCGCGTCGCCGAGGCGCACGGCGGGCGCGTCGAGGCGGCCGACCGGCCCGGCGGCGGGACCCTCTTCCGCATCGTCCTGCCGCTTGGCGGCGACGACCCGGCGCGGGAAGATGCGCCGCCGGGGGCGGGCACGTGAGCGGCAAGATCCTCATCGTCGACGACGAGAAGACCTTCCGGGTGGCGGCCCAGGCCGGCCTGGCGGCCGAGGGCTTCGAGGTCCGGGCGGCGGCCAGTGCCGGCGAGGGGCTGGCCGCGGCGCAGGAGTTCCGGCCCGACGTGGTCGTCCTGGACCGGAACCTCCCCGACGCCGACGGGCTGCAGGCCCTGGAGCGGCTGCGCGCCGACCCGGAGGACGCGCCGCTGGTGATCGTGGCCACCGCCTACGGCGAGGTGGAGAACGCGGTGCGCGCCGTGAAGGCCGGCGCCTACGACTACCTGACCAAGCCCATCGAGCTGGCCGCGCTGCTGGCCACGGTGCGGCAGGCGCTCGACCACCGCCGGCTGGGGCACCGGGCCCGGGGCTTCTCCGGCGCGGCGCGGCGCGGGGTGGAGCGGGACTTCTGCCTCGGCGCCTCCCCGGCCCTGCGCGAGGTGGTGGCGCTGGCCGGGAAGGTGGCGGCCTCGCCCGACACCACCGTGCTCATCGAGGGGGAGAGCGGGACCGGCAAGGAGCTGCTGGCCCGGATGATCCACGTGCGGACGCCGGGCCGCTCCGAGGCGCCTTTCGTGGAGCTGAACTGCGCCGCCATTCCCGAGACCCTGCTGGAGTCGGAGCTGTTCGGACACGAGCGCGGGGCCTTCACCGACGCCCGGCGCGCCAAGCCCGGCCTGCTGGAGGAGGCGGACGGCGGCACCCTCTTCCTCGACGAGATCGGCGACATGCCGCCGGCCACGCAGGCCAAGCTGCTCAAGGTGCTCGAGACCCGCCAGTTCCGGCGGCTGGGAGGCACGCGGGACATCGGCGTGGACGTCCGCTTCATGGCCGCGACCCACCGCGACCTGGCCGCGGCGGTGGCGGCGGGCGCCTTCCGGCTCGACCTCTTCCACCGGCTCGACGTCTTCCGCCTGCGCGTCCCGCCGCTGCGCGAGCGGCCCGAGGACGTCCTCCCGCTGGCGCGCTTCTTCCTCGCCCCGCTCGCCGCCCGGGCCGGCAAGGCCATCGAGGGGCTCGCGCCCGAGACCGAGCGCCGGCTGGTCGCCTACGCCTTCCCCGGGAACGTCCGCGAGCTGCGAAACGTCGTGGAGCGGGCGGTGATCCTCGAGTCGGGCCGGACCCTGTCGCCCGAGGCGGTGCTGCTGCGCCCGCCCGCGGAGGAGCACCCGGCGGCGACGGCGGCCGGTGCCGGCGGCGCCGAGGGACCGCCGCCCACGCTCCAGGAGGTCGAGCGGGCCTACCTCGTCTCGCTGCTCGAGCGGGCCCGCGGGAACAAGAGCCAGGTGGCCCGCTGGATGGGCGTCTCCTACCCCACGGTGCAGAAGAAGATCGCGGACTACGGCATCGAGCCGGGGGGCTGATCCCCGATCCCGTTCCAGCGGCCGTAGCGCAGCGCCGGCTCCTCCTCGCCGACGCGGGCCATGTCCTCGCCGTCGTCCCCGGCGACGGGACGTCACGCCGCCCGCGGTTCGTGCGGGCGGCGGAGCGCCTCGGGAAGCAGGCCGAACAGGGCCCGGCCGCGCGCCAGGGCCGCCCGCCAGGCGGCCAGCTCCTCGCCGGCGAAGGCGCCCTGCAGCGCCTCGTCCCAGGCCACCTCGGCGATGGGCAGGAGCGGCGCCACCAGGCCGAGCAGCACGCCGCCGGCGCAGGCCGGGCGGCCCAGCGCCCGCGCCTCGGCCGCGGCCGGCACCTCGACGGTGCGGGCCACGCGGGCGCGGAGCCGCGCGAGCAGGTCGGGCGGCGGCTCCTCCAGGCCGAGCCGCATCCGGGGCGTCGGGACCAGGTGGTCCGACACCGCCACCAGCCCGGCCGGATCGACCTCGTGGACCCAGCGCAGCGTCTCGAGCCGCTCCAGCCCGAGCAGCAGGTCGGCCTCGCCCTCGGGGACGAAGGGCGAGGCCAGCTCCCCGGAGGCAATGCGCACCTGGCAGCGCACGCTGGCGCCGAGGAGCGACGCCGGCCGGTCGGTGGCGACCCGGACGTCCTGCCCGGTCCCGAGGGCCGCCTCGCCGAGCAGGGTGGCGACGCGCTCGACCTCCTGCCCGGAGAGGCCGACCACCAGGATCCCGAGCGGCCTCACGACCGCACCTCGGGGCCGATGGCCCGCGAGCGGCACACCTGGGCGCAGAGCCCGCAGCCGGCGCAGACGGCGGGGTCGATCACCACCGCCTCGAGCCCGTCGGAGGCGGCCGGGCAGCCCAGCCGCAGGCAGGCCCCGCAGCGGTTGCAGCGGGCCGGGTCCACCCGCATCGGCGGCCGCGCGCCGTCCCGCAGCCGGACGCACGGGGACCGGGCGATGAGCGCGGAGGAGGCCGGCCGGGCGAGCTCCTCGTGGAGGGCCGCGCCGAAGCCGGCGAGATCGAGCGGATCGACGGTCCGCACCGAGGCGACGCCCAGCGAGCGCACCAGGGACTCGAGGTCGACGCGCCACCGTCCCGGCGCGTGGTGCCCCGGCTCCGGCGCGCCCGGGGCGGCGCCCCCCTCCCAAGCCGGGCAGGTGTCGGACAGGACCACGGTGCCGGTCCCGGCGGCGGCCACCGCCAGCGCCCCGGCGCCGGAGTGGAGCAGCGCGTCCTCGCCCAGCACCGCCACCGCCCGGCCGGCGATGCGCCCGCCCAGCGCCGCCTCCAGGCCGGCGGCCACCGCCACCGGCGCGCCCGCGCCGGGAGCCCGGGTCACCGTCGAGAGCGGCGCCAGCGACGCGAGGTGCGCGCAGTCCAGGTCGCCGGCCACGGTGACGTGCTGGCGCTTCAGCGCCTGGAAGGTGGCGCGGTGCGGGCAGCCCGGGCACAGCTCCGGCGGCCGCTCCGCCACCGGCTCGGGCGCGCGGGGGCTCGACGGGGGCGCGCCGAAGGCGTGCGCCAGCAGCGCCGGCGTCAGCTCGCCGGTCCGCGGCAGCCGGTCCTTCCCCTCGCAGGCGATCCCCGCGGCCCGCAGCTCCGACTCCAGGAAGGGCTCCAGCTCCTCGACCACCAGGAGCCGGTGGACGCGGCCCGCGAACTCGCGCACCAGGCCGGTCGGCACCGGGTGGACCAGCCCGAGCTTGAGGATCGACGCGTCGGGGACCGCCTCCCGCACCATCCCGTAGGCGAGCCCGCTGGTCACCACGCCCACCTGGGCGGAGCGCATCTCCAGCCGGTTCAGCGGCGTGTCCCAGCCGTGGGCGGCGAGCGATCCCAGCCGCTCCAGCGCGCGCGCCCGCTGCGAGGGCGATCCGGCGGGGAGGGCGCGCAGGACCGTCTCCACCCGCTGGCCGCGCGGCACCGTGGCCCGCGCCGGCCCGGCCTCCACGGCCTCGGCCGAGTCGGCGAGCCGGGTGGTGAGCCGGAGCACCACCGGCGTCTGGAAGGCCTCCGACAGCTCCAGCGCCTCGCGCACGAAGGCGCTCGCCTCGCGGGGGTCGGCCGGCTCCAGCACCGGGACCATGGCGGCGCGGGCGAGCAGCCGCGAGTCGCCGGCGCGGGCGACGCGGGCGCCGGGGTCGTCGCAGGCCACCAGCACCAGCCCGGAGCCGCCCGAGCAGGAGGCCGCCTGGAGGGCGCCGGCCGCCGCCTCCAGCCCGCCGGGGGGAAGGAGCGCGAGGCTCCGCGCGCCGCCGAGCGCCGCGCCCAGCGCCAGCTCGACGGCCGCCTGCTCGGAGGGCAGCAGCTCGCAGCGCACCGTCCCGCCCCGGCGCAGGGCGGCGACGACCTCGCCCGCCACCGGGCCCGGGAAGGCCGCGGCGACGTGCACCCCGGCTTCCCCGGCGCCCTGGGCGACCGCCTCGCTGCCGGTGAGGAGCTTGCGCACCGGGTGTTCTCCCCCGCGGATCGCGGAGATGTGCGAATGGGGTGCCAGGGGGCGCACAGGGTTCGTGCACCCGTTCCCAGGGCGTAACCAGTCGAAATCAGGCTTGGACGATGCGACACCTGCGCATTCGCCTGGCAACGCCGAATTCGCACAGGGGTGTTCCCCCCCAGGCAGCCGCCCTGTCGGGGGAAACGGCGCAACCCCGGGGAGGCGCGCCGGCGTCCGGCTTCGCGCTAGCCGCGCTTCGCGAAGTCGGCCATGAACCCGGCGAGCGCATCCAGCCAGGCCGGCTCGACGGCGTTGTAGGTGGAGGCGCGGATGCCGCCGACGGAGCGGTGACCCTTGAGCCCCACCATGCCCTTGGCCTTGGCCTCCTTCACGAAGCGCTCCTCGTCCGCCTCGGTGGGCAACCGGAAGACCACGTTCATCACCGAGCGGCTCTCCCGCTCCACCGGGCAGCGGTAGGTGCCGGGGTGGGCGTCGATGACCTGGTAGAGGCGGCTCGCCTTGGCCCGGTTGCGCGCCTCCATGGCGCCGAGCCCGCCCAGCCCCTTCAGCCAGGCGAGGACGTTGCGGATCATGTAGATGCCGAAGGTGGGCGGCGTGTTGTAGAGCGAGCGGTTCTCGGCCGGGGTGCGCAGCTGGAAGATCTTGGGGATGTCCTTGCGGCCGCGGGCGACCAGCTCCTTCCTCACCACCACCACCACCACGCCCGACGGGCCGATGTTCTTCTGGGCGCCGGCGTAGATCAGGCCGAAGCGGGAGACGTCGAGCTTCCGCCAGAGGAAGTCGGAGGACATGTCGGCGACCAGGGGCACCGCGCCGGCCTGCGGGAAGGGGCGAGCGGGGTCGACCTCGAACTCCACGCCGTGGATGGTCTCGTTGGAGGTGACGTGGAGGTAGGCGGCGGCCGGGTCCACCTTCACCTCGGCGGGGAGCGGGCAGCGGACGTAGCTCTTCTCCTTGCCCTCCCCGGTGCCGGTGCTGCAGGCGACCTTCACGCCGCCGCCGAGCATGGCCGCGGCCACCTTCGCCTCGGAGAGCGCCTTCTCGCTCCAGGCGCCGGTGACGACGTAGTCGGCGCTCTGCCCCTTCTCCACCAGGTTCATCGGGATCTGGGCGAAGAGCTGGGAGGCGCCGCCCTGGACGAAGAGCACCTCGTAGGCGTCGGGGACGCCGAGCAGCTCGCGCAGCAGGGCGATGGCCTCGTCGTGGACCGCCTCGTACTCCTTGCCGCGGTGGCTGTGCTCCATCACCGACATGCCGCTCTTCGCGAAGTCGAGGAACTCCTCGCGGGCGCGCTCCAGCGCGGGCAGCGGAAGGGCGGCGGGGCCGGCGTTGAAGTTCATGACACGGGACATGGCGGCTCCTCGGGGCGCGGGCGGCGTGCGGGCGCCGCGGAAAGGGGCGCCATTCTGCCACAACGGGCGGCGGCCGGATCGGCTTCCGGCCGCGCCGGCGCTTGCCGCCGCGCCGCTCCCGGTGTCTCATCCGGCCATGCTCTTCTCCCCGCTCGCCCTCCGCGGCGTCACGCTGCGCAACCGCATCGCCGTCTCCCCGATGTGCCAGTACTCGGCGGTGGACGGCCTCGCCAACGACTGGCACCTCGTCCACCTCGGCGCCCGCGCCGTCGGCGGCGCCGGGCTGGTGGTCTTCGAGGCCACCGGCGTCGAGGCGCGCGGCCGGATCTCCGCCGCCGACCTGGGGCTGTGGAACGACGCGCAGGTGGAGCCGCTGGCCCGGGTGGTTCGCTTCGTCGAGGCGCAGGGAGCGGTCGCCTGCGTCCAGCTGGCGCACGCCGGCCGCAAGGCCAGCGTGCGCGCCCCGTGGGACCAGGGCGGCGCGCCGCGGCCGCCCGCCGCCGGCGGCTGGCCGGTGGTGGGCCCGAGCCCGCTCCCCTTCGCCGACGGCTACCCGGTGCCCGAGGCGCTCGACGAGGCGGGCCTGGCCGGGGTGGTCGCCGCCTTCGGCGCCGCCGCCCGCCGGGCGCGGGCCGCCGGCTTCCGCGCCGCCGAGGTGCACGCCGCCCACGGCTACCTGCTGCACCAGTTCCTCTCCCCGCTCTCCAACCGGCGCACCGACCGCTGGGGCGGGAGCCTGGAGAACCGCACCCGGCTGGTGCGCGAGGTGGTGGCGGCGGTCCGGCGCGAGTGGCCCGACGACCTGCCGGTGCTGGTGCGGGTCTCGGCCACCGACTGGGTGGAGGGGGGCTGGGACGCCGGCCAGACGGTGGAGCTGGCCCGGCAGCTCAAGGGGCTGGGAGTGGATCTCGTCGACACCTCGTCGGGCGGCCTGGCGGCGACCGCCAGGGTGCCCATGGGGCCCGGCTACCAGAC